>NZ_JAFBBT010000001.1:3143870-3515806 GCF_016907335.1 Curtobacterium herbarum | reverse complement strand
TGTCCTTCCCCTGGACCGTGGACACCGTCGCCTGGCCCGTCGAGGGCACCGTCGCCACCGACGACCTCCCCGCCCTGCAGAAGGCCGGGTACACCTCGACGATCGTGTCCAGCGGCAACACCTCCGCCGGCCGGGACACCACGGTCGCCGCCGCCGAGCAGGTCGCCGGCACCAAGGCGCTCGTCTCCGACCAGGGGATGTCCGAGCTGCTGCGCCAGGCCGCCGAGGCGAAGTCCGCTCGCGCCACCGACCGCGCGGTGACGACCCTCCGCGCCACCCTCGCGACCGTCGCCGTCCAGGGCAGCGCCACCGGCCCGGTCCTGCTGACCCTCGACCGCGCCTGGCCGACCGACTCCGCACGTCTCGAGCAGACCCTGGACGCGCTCGACGACACCGCCTGGATCTCGCCGACCGACTTCTCCACCGTGGTCGACGCGAAGCCGGGCTCGCTCACCCTGCAGAGCAGCGACGACGGCGGCGACCGGCTCACGGTCCTCCGCCGCCTGGTGCGGTCCGAGCAGGCGCTCGTCGACTTCGCCAGCGCCGTCGCCGACCCGGCCGAGGTCACCGCCCCGGCCCGGCTCCGGATCCTCGCCGCCGCCTCGAACGCATGGCGCGCGGACCCCGACGGGCTGACGAAGGTCGTCGACGACATCACCACCGCCGACCAGAGGACGATCGCCAGCGTCGGCATCGTCAACTCGAGCGACATCACCCTGCTCGGCGACCGGTCCTCGCTGCCGATCTCGGTCCGCAACCGCTCCGACTGGCCGGTCACGGTGTTCCTGACCGTCACACCGTCGAACTCGTTCCTGCGCATCGAACGGAACGCGGTCGAGGTGACGATCCAACCCCGCTCCTCGACCCGCACCACCTTCCCGGTGCAGTCGGTCGCGAACGGCAAGGTCGCGTTGTCGATGGCGTTGACGAGCGCGAGCGGTGCCCGCATCGCCACGCCGGCCACGGTCGAGATCAACGTGCAGGCACAGTGGGAGACCGTCATCACGGCCCTCGCCGCGATCGCCGTCGTGGCCGTCTTCGGTCTCGGCATCCTCCGCAACGTCCGCCGCCGCCTCCGTCGCCGCAACGGCGAGCCGGAGCCGGAGGAGGACGACCCCAACCGTCCCCTCGAGGTCCAGCCCCCCGGGCCCGGTGAGCCCCCGATGGACGCCGACGCCGCACCGTCGGCCGACGCCTCCCGGTCTGCCGACCTCTCCCGGTCTGCCGACCTCTCCCGGTCTGGAGGCCCGACCACCGTCCCCGGGACCGCCACCGCGATCGCCGCGGCCAGCTCCGGCACCGACACCGTCGGCGGGGACGGCGACCGTCTCGAGGACGCGATCGCGCGTGCCGGGGTCGAGTCGAGCCTCCCGTCCGACCACCGCCCCGAGGAGCCGACCATCAGCACCACCCAGCCCGGCGCCGACGTCGACGCCGAGCAGGGCGAGGGACGTGGCCTCGGCCGGGCCAGCGCGATGCTCGCGGCGGGGACGATGATCTCGCGCCTGCTCGGGTTCGCGAAGACGTTCGTGCTCGCCTACGCGATCGGCAACTCGGGGTCCCGCGCGGCGAACGCCTTCTCGGTCTCCAACCAGCTGCCGAACAACATCTACGCCCTGATCGCCGGTGGCCTGCTGTCCGCCGTGCTGATCCCACAGATCGTGCGCGCGATGAAGCAGCACAACGACGGCGGCACGGCGTACGTGAACAAGATCGTGACGCTCGCGGGCTCCGTGTTCATCGTGATCACGATCGCGGCGACACTCCTCGCACCGTTCCTGGTGAACGCCTACAGCCAGGGCGCCGGGGACAGTGGCAAGGGCTTCACACCGGCGCAGACGGACCTGGCCATCGCGTTCGCGTTCTGGTGCCTCCCCCAGATCCTCTTCTACGCGATGTACTCACTGCTCGGTGAGGTCCTCAACGCGAAGCAGGTGTTCGGGCCGTTCACCTGGGCACCGCTGATCAACAACGTGATCGCGATCGCCGGGCTCGTCGTGTTCATCGCCATGTTCCACGGACGAGACGTCAACTCCAGCGTCGATGCGTGGACTCCGCTCAAGGTCGCCATCCTCGCCGGCAGTGCGTCGTTCGGCGTCTTCGCCCAGGCCGCGTTCCTCCCGCTGTTCTGGCGCCGAGCAGGACTGTCCTTCCGACTCGACTTCCGCTGGCGCGGCGTCGGACTGAAGTCCACCGGGACGGCGGCCGGCTGGCTGTTCGGCATGATCCTGATCACGCAGCTCGCAGGCCTCGTCCAGTCGCGGGTCGCGTCCCTGGCAGAGGGTGCCGGTAACGCCACACTCGCGACGAGCTGGCTGCTCTTCATGCTGCCGCACTCGATCATCACCGTGTCGATCGCGACCGCGTACTTCACCCGCATGAGCCACGACGCCGAGCGGGGAGACCTCGACGCAGTCCGGCGGAACCTGTCACTGTCCCTCCGGATCGTCGGGCTCTTCACCGTGTTCGCGACGGTGGCGCTGATCGTGACGTCGACCTCGTTCGCGCGCATCTGGGAGAACACGTTCGGGCTGACCCAGGCCATGGCGTGGGTGCTCGTGGGGTTCATGCCCGGGCTGGTCCTCTTCAGCATGCTCTTCATCATCCAGCGCGTCTTCTGGGCCCTGCACGACCACCGCACTCCGTTCCTCATGCAGATCGTGCAGTCCGGCCTCTTCGTCATCGGGGCCCTCGCGGTCGCCACGTTCCCCGCGCAACACATCGGTGTCGGCATCGCGGTGTGCACCACACTCGCCGGTACCGCGCAGACGATCGTGGCCCTCGTCCTCGTCCGCAAGCGTCTCGGCGGGATCGACGGCCCGAACGTCACCCGGTCGCACGTGCAGTTCCTGATCGGCGCGTTGGTCGCCGGGGTCGCGGGGGTCCTCGTCGCGAACTTCTTCGGTGCGTTCTCCGAGGGCGGCTTCGCGATGGCCGACGTGACGAGCGCCCTCATCACGCTCGTACTGACGGGAGCGGTCATGGCGGCCGTGTACTTCGGTGTGCTCGTCGTCGCGAAGAACGGCGAGATCGCGAACGCCGTGACGCTGGTCCGCAGCCGCCTCGGACGCTGACCGCACAGCCAGGCCGCGGGAATGGCGCGCCGGTACCATTGGTTGACCCGGTCAGCAAGCAACGGAAGGGCAATCACGCATGCGCGAGCTCATCATCATCGGTTCCGGTCCTGCCGGGTTCACGGCCGGCATCTACGCCGCGCGCGCTGAGCTGAAGCCGCTCATCGTCGCCTCGAGTGTCGAGACCGGCGGTGAACTCACCAAGACCACCGAGGTCGAGAACTTCCCGGGCTTCCCCGAGGGTGTCCAGGGCCCCGACCTCATGATCAAGATGCAGGAACAGGCCGAGAAGTTCGGCGCCGAGGTCCTGTACGACGACGCCGTCTCGGTCGACCTCACCGGTCAGGTCAAGAAGGTCACGGTCGGTTCCGGCGAGACGTACGAGGCCCTCACGGTCATCTACGCCACCGGCTCCGCCTACCGCCACCTCGGCCTCGCCGACGAAGAGCGTCTCTCCGGCCACGGGGTCTCCTGGTGCGCCACGTGCGACGGGTTCTTCTTCCGTCAGAAGAACATCGCCGTCGTCGGCGGTGGCGACTCCGCGATGGAGGAGGCCACGTTCCTCACCCGCTTCGCCGACAAGGTGACGGTCATCCACCGCAAGGACTCCCTGCGTGCGTCGAAGATCATGCAGGACCGGGCGATGAACGACCCGAAGATCGAGTTCGCCTGGAACAAGGAGGTCACCGGCATCACGGGTGATTCCGCGGTCGAGGGCGTCACGCTCAAGGACACCGTCACCGGGGAAGAGTCCTCGCTCGCCCTCGACGGCCTGTTCATCGCGATCGGCAACGACCCGCGCACCCACCTGGTCCACGACCAGCTCGAGATCGCCCCCGACGGCACGCTCGCGGTCGAGGGCCGTTCGTCCCGCGCCGTCGGCGTCCCGGGCGTCTTCATCGCCGGCGACGTGCTCGACCCGACCTACCGCCAGGCGATCACCGCCGCCGGTTCCGGTGCGGTCGCAGCGCTCGACGCCGAGAAGTACCTCGCCGACCTCGACGACGACCTGACCGACGCGGCCGAGGGTGTCACCCCGACCGAGGCGATCATCGACGTCACCGCCCGGGTCTGACCCGCGGCCCTGTACGCCAGGGAATGCGCGCCGACGTGTCCCCGTTCACCACACCGAACCGACTTCCCGTCGAAGGAGCAAACATGTCCAGCGCAAAGGCAGTGACCGACGCCACGTTCGAGGCTGAAGTCCTCAAGTCCGACAAGACGATCCTGGTGGACTTCTGGGCTGAGTGGTGCGGCCCGTGTCGCGCGGTCTCGCCGATCCTCGACCAGATCGCGGCGGAGCACGCCGACAAGATCGAGATCGTCAAGCTCAACGTCGACGACAACCCCCAGTCGGCGATGAACTACCAGATCACGTCGATCCCGGCGATGAAGGTGTTCAAGGGCGGCGAGGTCGTCAAGACCGTCATCGGCGCCAAGCCGAAGCCGGCCCTCGAGGCCGACCTCGCGGACTTCCTCGCGTAGGGATCCGCCGCACAGACCCGGACGCCCCGTCCTCCATTCCATCGGAGGGCGGGGCGTTCGCCTGTCTGGAGGCCCGGCCCACGTCCGCCGACGCGGCGGACGCTGGGTGGGCCTCCAGGCCGGCACCAGGCCACGGATCGCCGATCGGCCTGTGACCCACAGCGACGGATGCCCGGCTGCATGTCGTACTGTGGCGAGAACGACCGAGTGGAGGAAACTCGATGACGAACGGCAACAGTCTCGACCCCTGGTACGACTCCTACGCCCAGCGCACCGCCGGGCTGAGCGCCTCCGAGGTCCGAGCTCTGTTCGCCGTCGCGTCGCGGCCCGAGGTGGTCTCGCTCGCCGGCGGCATGCCCTTCGTCTCAGCGCTGCCCCGTGAGCTCGTCACGGGCTCACTCGACCGTGTGATGGCCGAGGACGCCGCGATGGCGCTGCAGTACGGCGGAGGGCAGGGTCTGCGCTCCCTCCGCGAGCACATCGTGAACGTGATGTCCCTCGAGGGCATCCGTGCCAGCGCGGAGGACGTCGTGGTGACCACGGGGTCCCAGCACGCCCTGGACCTCGTCACGCGGCTGTTCATCGACCCGGGCGACGTCGTCCTGGCCGAGTCCCCGTCGTACGTCGGAGCCATCGGTGTGTTCCGGTCGTACCAGGCCGAGACGGTCCACGTGGCGACCGACGAGCTCGGTCTGGTCCCGGAGGCCCTGCGCGAGACGATCGCCCGTCTGCGGGCCGCTGGCAAGCGGATGAAGTTCCTCTACACGATCCCGAACTTCCACAACCCGGCCGGCGTCACGATGAGCCGGGAGCGCCGCATCGAGGTGCTCGACATCTGCCGCTCCAACAACATCCTGGTGCTCGAGGACAACCCGTACGGGCTGCTCTGGTTCGACGAGCCCGCGCCGCAGGCCATCCGCTCGATCGACGACGAGGGCGTGGTCTACCTCGGCTCGTTCTCGAAGACCCTCGCGCCGGGGTTCCGCGTCGGCTGGGCCCTCGCCCCGCACGCGATCCGCGAGAAGCTCGTGCTCGCCAACGAGTCCGCCGTCCTGGCACCGAACTCGTTCGGCCAGTACGTCGTGAACGCCTACCTCGACGCCGCGGACTGGAAGGGCCAGGTCGACACATTCCGCGGGATCTACGCCGAGCGCCGCGATGCCATGCTCTCGGCGCTGGGGGAGTTCCTGCCCGACCTGAGCTGGACCGTGCCGAACGGCGGGTTCTTCATCTGGTTGACGCTGCCCGACTCCCTCGACTCGAAGGGCATGCTCCCTCGGGCCGTGAAGGAACTCGTCGCCTACACACCGGGGACCGCGTTCTTCGCCGACGGCCGCGGAGCGGGCAACATCCGCCTGTCGTTCTGCTACCCGACGCCGGAGCAGATCCGGGTCGGCGTGAAGCGGTTGGCATCGGTGGTCAACGACGAGCTCGAACTGGTCGAGACCTTCGGCTCCGCCAGTCGGTCGAGCGCATCGGTGAGTACCTCGTCGGTCAGCTCACCGCAGCCGAACATGCCCTGACCAGGCCTTTCCTTCCGTTGTACCCCATCCGCAGAGGATCGCTCCCATGGCTGAGTTCGCCCGCCGTCACGTCGTCGTCGTCGCCGGGGGGATCTCCCACGAACGGGACATCTCGCTGCGGTCGGGTCGGCGCGTGGCCGACTCACTGACCGGGTACGGCTGGCAAGTCGACCTGCGGGACGCCGATGCGTCCCTCCTGCCCGCGCTGGCCGCGGACCGACCGGACGTCGTCTGGCCGGCACTGCACGGTGCGTCCGGCGAGGACGGCGCGCTCCGCGGCATCCTGGAGGCCCTCGACATTCCCTACGTCGGCTCGCGTTCGACCTCCGCTCGCCTTGCGTGGGACAAGCCGACCGCTTCCGCGCTCGTGTCGCGTGCCGGCGTCCGCACGCCACGGTCGATCACCCTGTCGCACGACGTCTTCCGTGAACTCGGCGCCGTCGGTGTCCTGCAGGCCATCGCCTCGGAGCACCCGGTTCCGCTCGCGGTGAAGCCGGCCCGCGGTGGGAGCGCGCAGGGCGTCACCCTCGTCGAGAACGTCGACGACCTGCCGCGCGCCATGGTCGCCGCGTACACGTACTGCGAGGACGCCGTCGTCGAGCAGCTCATCCGCGGGACCGAGATCGCCGTGGGGATCATCGACACCGGAGACGGGCCACTCGCACTGTCGCCCGTCGAGATCGTTCCGCGGAACGGGTTCTACGGGTACGAGGCTCGGTACAACGCGGGGGAGACGACCTTCTTCACGCCGGCTCGTCTCAGCGAGGAGCAGTCGCAGGCCGCCTCCGCTGCTGCAGTCCTGGCACACCGGGCGCTCGGGCTCCGGCACGTGTCCCGTGTCGATCTCATCGTCGACGGAGCCGGTACGCCGTGGTTCCTCGAGGTGAACGTGTTGCCTGGTCTGACGGAGACGTCGCTCGTGCCCCAGGCGCTCTCGGCGTCGGGGTTCGACTTGGGGTGGACGTACGCCGAGCTGGCAGAGCAGGCCATCCGAGACCACTCCGCCTGATCTCTTCAGGCGCGCGGCGGCGCTGGTCGATGTTCCACGTGGAACATGGCTCGTCTGTCGGTACATCTCGCAGGGAAGCCCTGACATCCGGCTCCCGAGGGCATGTGCGACATCCCGTGAGAGCCTTCCGTCGTGACCGGTACCGACTCAGTCTTCGCCCCATTCCTCCGCGGTACCTTCTACCGCGCCGTCGACCCGCTCTACCGCCAGGACGCACTTTCGGGATCACGCTCTGCCGGCCGGTACTCGAGAGCAGACGAGCCGACGTTGTACCTGAGCTCGTCCGTCGATGGAGTCCACGCCGCGATGATCGCGCACAAGGCGGCCCGCTCCGCAGCGCTGGAGATCATCGAGGTCGACGTCAACGCGTTCGGGATCGTCGACCTGCGCGATGCTGCTGCGGTGCATGCTGCCGGCATCGACCTCGCTGATGCAGTCGCCCCGTGGCAGGAGATCGCAGCCCGCGGTGGGACACCGAGCTCGTGGATGGTGCGCGACCGCCTGATCGAACTGGGGGCGAACGGGTTGATCGACCCATCGCGCACGAGCCCGGGGCTCTGGCACCTGGTCCTGTTCCGCTGGAACGAACCCGGTGCACCTTCCGTGCGCCTGCGGGAGGCTCCTCTCCCCGACGACGCTCAGCACTGAACACGAGGACGCCGCTCGGATTCTCGGTCAACCATGCGGCAAGTTCGGGTAATTTCCGTCGCGAGCCGGCATCGATGACGGAACACGACTCGACGCCGGGACGGTACGCCCACTTGCTCGATCGCACCTTCGTCGGCTTCCTCTCAGTGCTGCAGAGGATCGCCGTGCGCGCGTCGACGGACTTCCTCAACGCCATGCGCACACACGGCCTGGCTACCCCCTTCCCTCACGACAGTGCCTGGGGCGGACCACATGCGCCGTCTGGTCACTCGGCTCCCGGAGAACAGTGCCCGGGGCCGACCCCGCGTGCGTCTTCAGTACAGCCCGTCGCCTCTGGACCGGATCGACGCGAGCGGACTCATCAGGGGTCGAGACAGAGCAACGCCATGAGGTTTCACGTGGAACACAGAGGAGTTCGCATCGGAGTTGCCACCGCCCGCCGGCGTCGATGGCCTGTGACCCTGCCCGAGGTCCGAGGAGCGGGGAGTGGCCGCGGGCCAGAACGTGCGCTCCGACGCAGCAGCTTCGTCGTGATCTTGGGTCGCTCAGGGCTGGCGACGCCGGAGGCACTCGAGTTCCGCGTCCGTCTGCGCCGAACAGGGGCCTCATCTTCGAGAGCTGCCAACGATGTTCCACGTGGAACATCGCCGCTGGTGCCGGCATCCGATACCAGGAACCCGTGGCTCTGCGCGGGAGGTCCTCATCTGGTGGTTCCCTGCCCTGACCGACAACCCTCCGGCCGCAACGATCGCGCGCAGCAACCGCGGTTGTTCCGCTCAGCCGTTCGAACACAAGCGGTTGCGGACACCTGGCCGGAAGGTTCCACGTGGAACATCCCGCCGACGGCCACGAACGGTCCGGCTCTACCGATCGAGAACCAGGCCGACGACGGATGCCGCTCTCCGGGCCCGGGGTGCCGCCGAGCAGCCAGTCCGGCCACCAGTGCGCAGCAATCCGACCCGTATCGCCGAGATGCCACAACTATCGAACCGGGAACCCACACAGACGCCCTGCTCGCCGCTGCCGCGCGAATCGCGGCGGACCCTCACCGGTACCCATCCGTATGCTCCAGCGCGCTCAGAAGGGCGCACAGCCCCGCACGTGACGACCTGGCTAGTCGGCCACGTCCTGGATGCCCAATTCGCCGAGGATCCGCGACAGGTCGTCCGGGTTCGCGAAGTCGATGGTCACGGAACCCTTCCGCGCGCCGACGGCGATCTTCACCCGGGTGTTCAAGCGGTCCCCGAGGCGTTCGGCCATGTCGTTGAAGTGCACCTGACGCTTCGACGGCGGTGCCGGAGTCTTCGCCGGCGTCTTCGTGGAGAGCTGCTGCGCGATCGCCTCGGCGGCACGGACCGACAGGTCCTCGTTGACGATCTTCTCCGCCAAGTACTCCATCGCCTCGGCATCGGGTGCGGCGAGGATCGCACGGGCGTGGCCTGCCGACAGAACCCCGGCTGCCACCCGACGCTGTACGGGGGAGGGCAGGCGGAGCAGTCGTATGGTGTTCGTGATCTGCGGGCGGGAGCGACCGATGCGCTGCCCGAGCTGCTCCTGGGTGATCCCGAAGTCGGCCAGGAGTTGCTGGTAGGCGGACGCTTCCTCGAGCGGGTTCAGCTGGGCGCGGTGCAGGTTCTCCAGTAGCGCGTCCCGGAGCATCGCGTCGTCCGGCGTCTCCTTGACGATCGCCGGAATGGTCGCGAGACCGAGTTCCTTCGTGGCGCGGAGACGACGCTCACCCATGATGAGCTCGTACTGCGGCGCAGTGCCGGCAGCCCCGGCGATCGGCCGCACGACGATCGGCTGGAGCAGCCCGATCTCACGGATCGAGTGCACGAGTTCCTGCAGCTCTTCCTCGCGGAACTCCTTCCGCGGCTGCTGGGCGTTCGGGACGATGTCGAGCGGGTTGAGGTTGGCCAGTCGGGCGCCCGGCACAGCGAGCAGTTCCTCGGCCGTCCCCGCGCCGGCGCCACCGTTCGTCGTGTCCGCTGCCGAGGTTCCTCCGGACGGGAAGAACACGTCGACCGGCCGCGCCTGCTGCTCGTCCGTGGTGGGGATGAGCGCGCCGATGCCTCGCCCGAGTCCGGTCCGCTTGGGTGCCATCAGGCCTGTGCTCCTCGTTCTGCGATCTCGGCCGCGGCCTCCAGGTAGGAGAGCGACCCGGTGGAGTTGACGTCGTACGACACCACGCTCTGCCCGTAGCTCGGCGCCTCGCTGACCCGCACCGAACGGGGGATCATCGCCTGCAGCACCTGGTCGCCGAAGTGTGTCCGCACCTCGTTGGCCACCTGGTTCGCCAGGTTCGTGCGCCCGTCGTACATCGTCAGCAGGATCGTCGACACCGCCAGGTGGGGGTTGAGGTGCCGTTCGATGAGTTCGATGTTCCGCAGCAGCTGGCTCAGACCTTCGAGCGCGTAGTACTCGCACTGGATCGGGATGAGCACCTCCTTCGCCGCCACGAAGGCGTTGATGGTCAGCAGACCGAGCGACGGCGGGCAGTCGATGAACACGTAGTGGAACGGCTCCTCGACGGAAGCGAGGTACTCGTCCAGAGCCGTCCGGAGGCGCTGCTCCCGCGCGACGAGGGAGACGAGCTCGATCTCCGCGCCCGCCAGGTGGATCGTCGCGGGGACACACCACAGGGTCTCGGACTCAGGGGAGCGCTGCACCGTGTCAGCCATCGGCGCTTCGTCGACGATGACGTCGTAGATGCTCGCGACCTCGGCCTGGTGGTCGATGCCGAGCGCGGTGGAGGCGTTGCCCTGCGGATCGAGGTCGATCACCAGGACCCGTGCTCCGCCGTGTGCGAGCGCAGCCGCGAGGTTCACCGTGGTGGTCGTCTTGCCGACGCCACCCTTCTGGTTCGACACCGTGAAGACACGGGTCTTCGCCGGCAGCGGGAACTGCTGCGTCGCGATCGCACGCCGACGGCGGTTGAGATCAGCGATCTCCCGCGCGAGGGGTGTCGACGCGTCGTAGTCGGTGGATGAACTCAACGAGTGCCTCTTCCCCGGTCTGTGTTTCACGTGGAACATCGGGGTGATCGGTCATGCCGTCACCCCTCGACGCGCTCTGTGCGCACCCGGCGAACCGTGCTGCAGCGGAGCCCGATCAGACCGGACCGGTGGCGTCAGTCAACTGTAGCCCGGAAGACGCGCGTGGTCTCCTCGACCACACCCTCTCCGAGCTCGAGGACCTCGACGTCTTCGAGACGCTGGCGCAGGATCACCTTGCGGGCCGCAGCGACCTCGTCATCGACGCGGGCGCCCTTCATCAGGATGAGCTGACCACCGGACCGCACCAACGGGACGGTCAGCGGGATGAGCTTCGAGAGCGCACTCACCGCACGGGCGGTCACCTGGTCGAGCACCAGCTCGTCGGCGACGTCCTCGGCCCGCGCACGGAGCACCGTGATGTTCTGGAGCTCGAGCCGATCGGCCTCGGCGCGGAGCCAATCGGTCCGGCGCTCCATCGGCTCGATCAGCGTCATGGAGACGTCCGGTCGTGCGATCGCGAGGACGAGCCCCGGCAGGCCGGCACCCGATCCGACATCACCGACGGTGGCACCTTCGTGGAGCAGCGGTGCGAGCAGTGCCGAGTTGAGGATGTGTCGGGTCCAGAGTCGGGGGAGTTCGAGCGGACCGATCAGGCCCAACTCCTCGCCGCGACGAGCGAGCTCGTTCGCGAACGACCGGGCCCCCGCGATCCGGTCGCCGAACAGTCGCGCGGCAACGGCCGGCTCGGCCTCCAGGACAGGAGGCTCCGAACCGGCCGTGACGTCGGCGTCGGTCATCGCGTGATGACCGTGTGACGGTCGCGACCCTCGCCCTCGGACTCCGAGTGGAAGCCCTTCTCGGCGACCAGGTCGTGGACCAGTTTGCGCTCGTACGACGACATCGGGGGCAGTGCCGCCGTGGTCGAACCAGCCTCGATGCGCTCGACGGCGGTGTCGACCAGGCGCTGCAGCTCCGTGGCACGGGCGTCGCGCGAGCCACCGATGTCCAGGATGAGGCGGCTGAACTCGCCCGTCTCGGCCTGCACGGCGATCCGCGTGAGCTCCTGCAGGGCGGTGACGGTGTCCGGCTTCGCGAGGACCCGGAGCGCGGAGTCGTCGTCCGTGACGGTCAGGTACACACGACCGGCACGCTCCTCGATCTCGATGTCGCCGTCGAGGTCGCAGATGTCGAGCAACTCTTCGATGTAGTCGGCCGCGATGTCCGCTTCGTCGCGGACCTCGTCGTCACCGTCGAGGTCGTCCGCGTCGTCCGTCGCCGCCGGGTTGTCCGTCGCGTCCGTGGGGGCGAGGTGCTGCTCGTCGTCCGTGGTGTCGACGACCGCAGCGGTGTCCTGCTCGCTCACTTGGTCTTCCCGTTCTTCTTGGCGCGCGTCTTGCCGACCGGCTGCTGGCGCTGGTTGTTCACGCGGGCTTCGACCTCCGCCATCGACGCACCCGTTCCGGCCTCGGTGAGGACTCCGGCGGACGCGGGGGTGCCGCGGCGCTGGGCCTTCTTCGCGAGACGGGCCTCACGAGCGAGCGCGGCCTCGGAGCCCGGCGTCGGCATGCTGCGGATGACGAAGTACTGCTGGGCCATGGTCCAGAGGTTGGAGGCCAGCCAGTAGAACATGACACCGAGGGGGAACGAGAGACCCGAGATCACGAAGACCAGCGGGAGCACGTACAGCATCATCTTCTGCTGGCGGTACATCGGGGACGCCTTGGTCTCCGGCGACATGTTCTTGGCGACGAGCTGCAGCTGGGTGATGAACTGCGACGCCGTCATCACGACGATCATGAAGCCCGCGATGACCCGGACTTCCCAGCCCGAGGCGTTCGTGAAGGTCTCGTGCAGCGGTGCTCCGAAGAGCGACGCGTTGCCGAAGGACCGGGCGAGATCGCTCGACAGCAGGCCGATGCCCGTCTTGTTGATCTGCGCTTCGTGCAGCACCGAGTACAGCGAGAAGAAGATCGGCATCTGGATCAGCAGCGGCAGGCAGGAGCTGAGCGGGTTGGTCCCGGTCTCCTTGTACAGCGCCATGGTCTCGCGGGACATGGCCTCACGCGAGAACTGGTCCTTCTTGCCCTTGTACTTGTCCTGGATCTTCTTCAGCTGCGGGGCGACCTCCAGCATCCGTCGCTGCGACTTGATCTGTCGCACGAAGATGGGGATCAGCGCGCCGCGGACCACGAAGGTCAGGAAGATGATCGACAGCACCCACGTGATGCCCGCGGACGGGTCCATCCCGAGGTTCTCGAAGACCCAGTGGAAGCCGACCAGGATCGCGGACACCACCCATTTGAGTGGCCAGAGGATCGTACCGATGAGGTCCATGGGGACGGTCACGCCTTTCGAGTGCGCTGGGGGAGCAGCACCGGACGGACCGAGCCGGCCGAGGTCTGCTGTTGCTGCGGGGTCGGCGCGAGGACGAACCCGAACCGACTGACGGTGAAGGGGCGGCGACGTTCCCTGACGTCGTCGATCCCGCCGGCTGCCCACGGGTTGCACCGGGCGATGCGCCAAGCGCCCATCGCCGATCCGCGGACCACGCCGTACTGCTGGATCGCCTCGAGCGCGTAGCGCGAACACGAGGGGTGGTACCGACAGACGTTGCCGTAGAGCGGCGAGATCACCGCACGGTAGGCCCGGAGCACCACGACGCACGCGTTGCGTGGGAGCAACGCGACGACCCAGAGGAACCGGTTCATGCTGCCTTCTCGACACCGCGCGCGAAGGAGCGCGTGATGTCTTCGAGCAGGGTAGGCCATGCGGCCTGCGCGGCGGCTGGCAGTGCACGCACCACCACGTCGTACCCGAGCGGCGCGCTCGGGAGGACCCCGTGCGCGATCGCCTTCAGACGGCGACGCACGAGGTTGCGCGTCACCGCGTTCCCGACGGTCTTCGCCACGATGAACCCGAACCTGGTGGGACCAGGATCGTCATCGAGGCGACGGACTACCGACACGACGGCGTGTGCCGTGGCGCTCCTGCGGCCACGGCGCACGACCATCCGGTAGTCGTCGCCTCGGACGATGCGGTTGGCTCGGGCCAACACGACGAGGACCCCCGCGGATCAGGCGGAGAGCTCGGTGCGCCCCTTGCCGCGGCGTGCGGCGAGGATGGCGCGGCCGGCGCGGGTGCGCATGCGGGCCCGGAAGCCGTGCTTCTTGGCGCGGCGGCGGTTGTTCGGCTGGAAGGTGCGCTTGCTCATGATGATCTCCACACGGCTGCTCGCGGCGAGCCGTCACGTATGCGTTGGTTGACACGGAAGGCGCGACCGAACGGCCGCAGTCAACTGGACAACGGTACGTGACGAGGGCTGCGAGGTCAAACACCCCTGGGCCCGCGCGGCCTGGGTGACCACCGCCTCCCGATTCTCCACACTGGGGACAACTTCCGTTGGGTGCGACGCGCCCCGGTCCTTTACAGTTGTGTCACCGCACCGCCGGAAGCCCGGTAGTACGGGGGAGTACCCCCTCGACCACGGTCCGCGCGGCCGTGGAGCAGACTGTGGACAACCCTGTGGGAAGCTCGACGGCGAGCAGCGCACGGAACACCGCGCCGATCGCCTCCGGCCATCCCGGAGGCGCGGGTCGGCCCCGGCGTGGCTCGCACGACGTCCGCCGCCCGGCCTGGTGCCGGACGAGCCGTCCCGGAACCAGCAGGACCAGCACCGAACCCGGACCGACTGCGCCCGCAGCCCGACCCACCCGAGCAGTGAGACCAGGAGACGAGCACGCCATGACGATGCCGGCCGACCCCGTCGAGGACCTCTGGTCGTCAGTGCTCAGGATCCTCGCCGACGACGACCGGATCACGCCGCAGCTGCACGGGTTCCTCAACCTCGTCGAGCCCAAGGGCGTCCTCGCCGGCACGCTCTACCTCGAGGTCCCGAACGACCTGACCCGCGGCATGCTCGAACAGCGCATCCGGGTGCCCATCACCGAGGCCGTCTCGCGGATCGGTGACGACTCGGTCGCCAACTTCGCGATCACCGTGAACCCCGACATGGCCTCGGAGCCGCGGGTGGACGCCGTCGCGGTGCCGTCCTACGCCGAACCGGTGCAGGAGCACGTGCCACAGACCGCCGCGCCCCGCCAGTACATCGAGGCGCCGTTCGTGCCGAGCCCGGTCGACTCTCCCGGTACCGGCGGTCGTCCGGAGTCGCGACTGAACCCGAAGTACAACTTCGACAACTTCGTCATCGGTGCCTCGAACCGGTTCGCCCACGCCGCAGCGGTCGCGGTCGCCGAGGCGCCGGCCAAGGCCTACAACCCGCTCTTCATCTACGGCGACTCCGGCCTCGGCAAGACCCACCTGCTGCACGCGATCGGGCACTACGCCGAGAGCCTCTACCCGGGGATCCGCGTCCGCTACGTGTCGAGCGAGGAGTTCACGAACGACTTCATCAACTCGATCGCGAACAACCGCTCGAACCAGTTCCAGCAGCGGTACCGCGACATCGACATCCTGCTGATCGACGACATCCAGTTCCTGCAGGGGAAGGACTCCACGCAAGAGGCGTTCTTCCACACGTTCAACACCCTGCACGACCACAACAAGCAGGTCGTCATCACGTCGGACGTCGCGCCGAAGCACCTCACCGGCTTCGAGGACCGGATGCGCAGCCGCTTCGAGTGGGGGCTGATCACCGACGTCCAGGCGCCCGACCTCGAGACCCGCATCGCGATCCTCCGCAAGAAGGCGCAGTCGGACCACCTGCAGGTGCCGGACGACATCCTCGAGTTCATCGCGTCGAAGGTGTCGAGCAACATCCGCGAGCTCGAGGGCACCCTGATCCGGGTCACCGCGTTCGCGAGCCTGAACCGGACGGCCGTCGACATGGCGCTGGTGCAGACGGTCCTCAAGGACCTGATCACCCTGGACGAGGACAACGTCATCGCGCCGACGGACATCATCAACCACACCGCGGACTACTTCAAGCTCTCGGTCGACGACCTCTACGGCTCGTCCCGGTCGCAGGCGATCGCCACGGCCCGCCAGATCGCCATGTACCTGTGCCGTGAGCTCACGAGCCTGTCGCTGCCGAAGATCGGCCAGCTGTTCGGCAACCGCGACCACACGACGGTGATGTACGCCAACAAGAAGATCGCGGAGCTCATGAAGGAGCGCCGCTCGATCTACAACCAGGTCACCGAACTGACCAGTCGGATCAAGCAGGACCGCCGCTACCGGTAGGGCGCCCGACCCCGCCACCCCCCGTCCTGGGCCCACGCCGCCGGTACCTGACCGACGCGCCAGCGGCGGGCAGGCCGTGCCGGTGGGGAGAGGCCCGTCCCACACCCGGGATCGGCCTCCTTCTGCATGCGTCCACCATCTGAGACGGTTCCATGCGGCGGATTCCCCACAGTGTGGAAAGCCTGTGGATAACTGTGGAGGACACGCCGCTCGCTTGTACACAGCTGGAGGGGCGCCTGTGGAAACTGGGGAGAGAAGTGGATAGATGACTTTTGCTCATCCAGAGGTCGTGCACACGCCACCAACAAGTGACACCGTTGTAGTTCCCAGTCGGGGAGCGGCATCCCCAGAGTTGTCCACAGTGTGCACAGGCGTTAAGACCATTACTCCTCTCTTCTCTCTCCATCTCCCTGGGCCAACCTCTGGGGACGGCGGATGACACGGATCGGTGGTCTGCCGCTGCTGTGCCACAATGGGGCCGCCGGGCAGTCAACCGATCGACAGGGGTCCACGCCGTGAAGTTCGAGGTCAACCGGGACGTCTTCTCCGAAGCCGTCTCCTTCGCGGTGAAGCTCCTCCCACAGCGCACGACCCTCCCGATCCTGTCCGGTGTGCTGATCCACGCCGACGGCGATCGTCTGACGCTGTCGTCGTTCGACTACGAGGTCTCGGCGCAGACCTCGATCGCCGCACAGATCGACGACCCGGGCACGGTGCTCGTCTCCGGCCGGCTGCTGAACGACATCGCGAGCCGACTGCCAAACGCCCCGGTCAGCTTCGCGACCGAGGACTCCCGGATCACGGTCACCTGTGGCTCCGCGCACTTCACGCTGCTGTCGATGCCCGTCGAGGAGTACCCGACGCTCCCCGAGGTCGGTCCGCAGACCGGTGTCATCCCCGGCGACTCGTTCTCCGAAGCGGTCTCGCAGGTGGCCGTCGCCGCCAGCCGTGACGACGTCACCCCCGTCATCACCGGCGTACAGCTCGAGGTCGGTGAGCACGACGTGTCCCTCATCGCCACGGACCGCTACCGCGTCGCGGTCCGGACCATCCAGTGGGACTCGGGTCGCGCCGGCGGCGACGGCGACGCAGCCACGACCCTCCACGCCCTCGTCCCGGCCCGCACCCTGCAGGAGGTCGGTCGCACCTTCGGCTCGGCCACGACGGTCTCGGTCTCGATCAGCGGTGGGTCCGACCGCGAGCTCATCGCGTTCCACGCCGACGACAAGACCGTGACCTCGCTGCTCATCAAGGGCAACTACCCGCCGGTGCGCCGGCTCTTCCCCGAGACGGTCCAGGACCACGCGGTCATCAACACCGCGGAACTGGTCGAAGCCGTCCGACGGGTCTCCCTCGTCCTGGAGCGCGAAGCCGCGCTCCGGTTCTCCTTCACGGTCGACGGGCTCACGCTCGAGGCGATCGGTTCCGAACAAGCGCAGGCGTCAGAGTCGATCGATGCGTTGCTGACCGGTGAGGAAACGGTTGTCTCCCTGAAACCGGCCTTCCTCCTGGACGGGTTGAATGCAGTGCACTCCGAGTTCGTCCGGATCTCCTTCACCAAGACGGAGAACCCGAACAAGCCGGGTCCGGTGTTGATCACCGGGCAGTCCTCGCGAGAGGAACCGGCCACGGACGGGTACCGGTACCTGCTGCAGCCCAACCTGCTGCTGCGCTAGTCGCAACAGACATCCTGCGCTGACGCGCCACCAGCGGCATCAGCGCGACATCGACGAAGAAGAGGAAATCATGCAGATCGGTCTTGTCGGCCTCGGGAAGATGGGCAACAACATGCGTGCGCGTCTGCGCAACGCAGGGATCGACGTCGTCGGGTACGACGCCAACCCCGCCGTTTCGGACGTCCCCGACCTCGGCGCCCTCGCCAAGGCCCTCACCGGCCCGCGTCTGGTCTGGGTCATGGTCCCGCACGGGAAGATCACCGACGACGTCATCACCGACCTCGCCGAGGTCCTCGAGCCGGGCGACCTCGTCATCGACGGCGGCAACTCGAAGTGGCTCGACGACGAGATCCACGCCAAGCAGCTGGACGCCAAGGGCATCCGCTACATGGACGTCGGTGTCTCGGGCGGTGTCTGGGGCAAGGACAACGGCTACGGCATGATGGCCGGCGGCGACGCGGCCGACGTCGAGCGCGCCATGCCCGTCTTCGACGCACTCCGTCCCGAGGGCCCGCGCGAAGAGGGCTTCTCGCACGCCGGCGGCATCGGCGCGGGCCACTACGCGAAGATGGTCCACAACGGCATCGAGTACGCGATCATGCAGGCGTACGGCGAGGGCTACGAGCTCCTCGAGGCGAAGGACATCATCACCGACGTCCCCGCCGTCTTCGCCGGATGGCAGCGCGGCACCGTCGTGCGCTCCTGGCTGCTCGACCTCCTCGTCCTCGCGATCAACGAGGACCCGAAGCTCGACGCGCTCGAGGGCTACGTCGACGACTCCGGCGAGGGTCGGTGGACCCTCGAGGAGGGCATCGAGCTCGCGGTGCCGATGCCGGCGCTCTCCGCGGCCATGTTCGCGCGCTTCGTCTCGCGTCAGGGCAGCGCGTCCCCGACGATGAAGGCCGTCGCCGCACTCCGCAACCAGTTCGGCGGCCACGCCGTCAAGAAGGCGTAGTCGGTCGAGGTAACCCCCTCGACCCGTCTCGGCCCGCGTGCACGTCGACCATCTCCAGCTCTCCGACTTCCGGAACTACCGGGAGGCGGACGTCGACTTCGCACGCGGGCCGAACCTGTTCGTCGGCCGCAACGGCCAGGGCAAGACCAACCTCGTCGAGTCCATCGGCTACCTGTCGACCCTCGGGTCGCACCGGGTCCCGACGGACGCCGCACTCGTCCGGCAGGGCTGTGACTCGGCAATCGTCCGGGCCCGGCTCGCGCACGAGGACCGCAGCATCCTCGCCGAGGTGCAGATCAACCGCAGCGGGTCGAACCGTGCGCAGGTGAACCGGTCGGCGATCAAGCCGCGCGAGCTGCCGCGGTACTGCACCAGCGTGCTCTTCGCGCCGGAGGACCTGGCACTCGTCCGCGGTGAGCCGTCCGGCCGCCGGCGGATGATCGACGAGCTCCTCGTCCAGATCGCCCCGCGGATGCAGGGAGTCCTGGCGGACTACGACCGGACGCTCCGGCAGCGGAACACCCTGCTGAAGTCGGCGCGTGCGACCGGGGCGAAGGCCGGAGCACTCTCGACCCTCGACGTCTGGGACGACCGGCTCGTCGAGTTCGGCGCCGAGATCATCGCGGCGCGCGACCACCTCACCCGGCGCCTCGCCCCGTTCGTGACCGAGTCGTACGCGACCGTCGCGGGCGAGCGGCACCAGGCGACGATCGCCGGCGTGCTCAGTGTCCGCGGCGCCGACCCGGAGGACGCCGCCGCGACCGACCCGGTGCTCGGGACCCCGGAGGAGCCGGTCACGATCGCCTCCGCGGCCGAGGCGTTCCGGGCAGCGCTGGAGCGTCGCCGGCGGGACGAACTCGATCGCGGGCTGACCCTCACCGGACCCCACCGCGACGACGTCCTCTTCGAGCTGAACGGGTTACCGGCCCGCGGCTACGCCAGTCACGGCGAATCCTGGTCCTTCGCACTCGCGGTGCAGCTGGCCTCGGCGACGATCCTCCGCGCGGAGTCCTCGCTCGGGGACCCGATCATCATCCTGGACGACGTGTTCGCCGAGCTCGACGAATCGCGCCGTGAGCGGCTGGCCGGAGCGGTCGCGGACTACGAGCAGGTCCTCATCACCGCGGCGGTGCAGGGTGACGTCCCCGGGCAGCTCGCCGCGCACACCGTGCGGATCGAGGCGGGCGCGATCGTGACCGACGAGGCGGACGCCGACCGGGCCTCCCGTCCGGACACCACCCCGGCGGCGTCCTGATGCCCGCGCCCCGGAAGCCCGCGGAACCGTCCCGGGTGTACCAGCACTTCAAGGCCGTCTTCGGCGACCCGTCGAAGCGCGGCCTCGACGCCCGGCGCCGCCGCGCTGCCGGCCAGGACCCGGACTCGGTGCCGTACGGCAAGGGCCGGGAGCCCACCGGGCTCGGCGACGTGATGGGCGCCCTCACGGCGGAGCTCGGCTGGACCGAGCCGCTGGCCCGCTCCGAGCTGTTCGTGGACTGGCCGAGTGTGGTCGGCGACGAGCTCGCGAAGCACTCCACGCCGGTCACGATCGAGGACGGCGCACTGGTCATCCGGTGCGACTCGACGGCCTGGGCGACGCAGCTCCGACTCATGCGCGGGACGGTCACGACGACCATCGCCCAGCGGTACCCGGCAGCGGGCGTCGAGTCGATCCGGGTTTCCGGGCCCGACGCCCCCACATGGAAACGCGGCCTCAGGTCGGTCCAGGGGCGCGGCCCTCGCGATACCTACGGTTGACCAGACGAAATCATCCATCCGTCTGAGATTCGTCGCTCTGTGGGGCGTACGGCCCCCGGACCCGGGCCTCGCTGCGGTAGACTGGGGAGTGCAGTGTGCGGGCGTTCCGCGCGCAGGCAGGAGCACTCCCGACATGACATCTGAATCTGACGACGACCAGCGAGACCCGCAGAGTGACGAGGCCCAGCCGCAGGAGCAGGCCCCGCAGAGCGAACCATCGTACGGCGCAGACCAGATCCAGGTGCTCGAGGGCCTCGAAGCCGTCCGCAAGCGCCCGGGCATGTACATCGGGTCCACGGGCCCGCGCGGTCTCCACCACCTGGTGCAGGAGATCGTCGACAACTCCGTCGACGAAGCCCTCGCCGGCTACTGCGACACGATCAACGTCACCATCCGTGAAGACGGCGGCGTCCGCGTCATCGACAACGGCCGTGGCATCCCGGTCGACATCCACCCGAACGAGGGCATCTCGACGGTCGAGCTCGTCCTGACCGTCCTGCACGCCGGCGGCAAGTTCGGCGGCGGCGGGTACGCGGTCTCCGGTGGTCTGCACGGTGTCGGCTCCTCCGTCGTGAACGCGCTCTCGAGCGAGCTCGACGTCGAGGTCCGCCGGCAGGGACACGTCTGGCGCCAGAGCTACACCGACGGCGTGCCGGTGTCGCCGCTGTCCCAGGACGAAGCCTCCGACGAGACCGGCACCACGATCACGTTCTGGCCGAACGCCGAGATCTTCGAGTCGGTCGAGTTCGACTACGAGACGCTCCGGACCCGGTTCCAGCAGATGGCGTTCCTCAACAAGGGCCTGCGCATCACGCTCGTCGACGAGCGCACCCCGGCCGAGGGGGAAGAAGCCCGCAAGGACTCCTTCCGCTACGAGCGCGGTCTGGCCGACTACGTCGAGTACCTCAACGCGCAGAAGAAGGCCGACCTGGTCCACCCGGACGTCATCGGCTTCGAGTCCGAGGACCCGGAGCGCAAGATCGCGCTCGAGGTCGCGATGCAGTGGAACACCTCCTACCAGGAGAGCGTCCACACCTTCGCGAACACGATCAACACGCACGAGGGCGGCACCCACGAAGAGGGCTTCCGCTCCGCGCTGACGTACCTGGTGAACAAGTACGCCCGCGAAGCGAAGATCATCAAGGAGAAGGACGACAACCTCACGGGCGACGACATCCGTGAAGGGCTCACCGCCGTCATCTCCATCAAGCTCGGCGAACCGCAGTTCGAGGGCCAGACGAAGACCAAGCTCGGCAACACCGAGGCCAAGGGCTTCGTGCAGCGCGTCGTCGGTGCCGAGTTGACGCACTGGTTCGAGAGCAACCCGACGCAGGCGCGCGACGTCGTGCGCAAGGCGATCCAGGCCTCCCAGGCCCGCCTCGCCGCCCGCAAGGCGCGCGAGACCACGCGACGCAAGGGGCTGCTCGAGTCGGGCGGCATGCCCGGCAAGCTCAAGGACTGCCAGTCGAAGGACCCGACCCTGTCGGAGATCTTCATGGTCGAGGGCGACTCCGCCGGCGGTTCCGCCGTGCAGGGCCGCAACCCGATGACGCAGGCGATCCTGCCGTTGCGCGGCAAGATCCTGAACGTCGAGAAGGCCCGGCTCGACCGTGCCCTCGCCAACCAGGAGATCCAGTCGATGATCACGGCGTTCGGCGCCGGCATCGGTGAGGACTTCGACCCGGACAAGGCCCGGTACCACAAGATCGTGCTGATGGCCGATGCCGACGTCGACGGCCAGCACATCACCACACTGCTGCTCACGCTGCTGTTCCGCTACATGCGTCCGCTGATCGAGCGCGGCTACGTGTACCTCGCGCAGCCGCCGCTGTACCGCCTGAAGTGGTCGAACGCGGCGGACCAGTACGTGTTCAGCGACCGAGAGCGCGACGCGATGCTGCAGTCGGGCATCGCCGCCGGCAAGCGCATCCCGAAGGACAACGGGATCCAGCGCTACAAGGGCCTCGGCGAGATGGACTACAAGGAGCTGTGGGACACCACGATGAACCCGGACACCCGGACGCTCCTGCAGGTCACGCTCGAGGACGCCGCCGCGGTGGACAGCGTGTTCGCCACGCTCATGGGTGAGGACGTCGACGCCCGTCGCCAGTTCATCCAGCAGAACGCGAAGGACGTCCGCTTCTTGGACATCTAGGCCGGGAGGCGCGGCGTGAGCCGCGTCGACCCGACCCGACCCCTCGTGGTCGCGCCCGGCGCGACCAACGGACGACGAGCCTCCAGGCTGTCAAGGAAGGCAACGCAAGCACATGGCTGACGACAACGAGAACGGCGCCGACGAGCCCGAGATCGTGCACGGCGACAGTGGGGACATCGTCGTCTCCGGTGACCGCATCTCGCAGGTCGACCTGCAGCTCGAGATGCAGCGCTCGTACCTCGACTACGCGATGTCCGTCATCGTCGGTCGTGCCCTGCCGGAGGTCCGCGACGGCCTCAAGCCGGTGCACCGCCGCGTGATCTACGCGATGTACGACGGTGGCTACCGTCCGGACCGGGCATTCTCGAAGTGCTCGCGCGTGGTCGGCGACGTGATGGGACAGTTCCACCCCCACGGTGACAGCGCGATCTACGACGCACTCGTCCGGCTCGTGCAGCCGTGGTCGCTCCGGTACCCGCTCGCCCTCGGGCAGGGCAACTTCGGCTCCCCGGGCAACGACGGCGCCGCGGCCCCGCGGTACACCGAGACCAAGATGGCCCCGCTCGCCCTCGAGATGGTGCGGGACATCGAGGAAGAGACCGTCGACTTCCAGGACAACTACGACGGTCGCACCCAGGAGCCGTCGATCCTGCCGGCCCGCTTCCCGAACCTGCTCGTCAACGGCTCCGTCGGCATCGCGGTCGGCATGGCGACGAACATCCCGCCGCACAACCTCCGCGAGGTCGCTTCCGGTGCGGTCTGGGCGCTCGAGCACCCCGACGCGACGCGTGAAGAGCTCCTCGAAGCGCTCATGCAGCGCATCAAGGGCCCGGACTTCCCGACCGGCGCGCAGATCCTCGGCACCCGCGGGATCGTCGACGCCTACCGGACCGGCCGCGGCTCGATCACGATGCGTGCCGTCGTCAGCGTCGAGGAGATCCAGGGCCGGACCTGCCTGGTCGTCACCGAACTGCCGTACCAGGTCAACCCGGACAACCTGGCGATCAAGATCGCCGAGCTCGTCAAGGACGGCCGTCTCGCCGGCGTCGCCGACATCCGTGACGAGACCTCGGGCCGGACCGGGCAGCGCTTGGTCATCGTGCTGAAGCGCGACGCGGTCGCCAAGGTCGTGCTCAACAACCTGTACAAGCACACGCAGCTGCAGGAGAACTTCGGCGCGAACATGCTCGCGATCGTCGACGGGGTGCCCCGCACCCTGGCGCTCGACGGGTTCATCAGCGCGTGGGTCGACCACCAGGTCGAGGTCATCGTCCGCCGGACCCAGTTCCGACTGCGTGAAGCCGAGAAGCGTGCGCACATCCTGCGCGGTTACCTGGCCGCCCTCGACGCCCTCGACGAGGTCATCGCGCTCATCCGCCGCTCGCCCGACGTCGAAGAAGCCCGCAACGGCCTGATGGAGCTGCTCTCGGTCGACGAGATCCAGGCGCGTGCGATCCTCGAACTCCAGCTGCGTCGTCTGGCCGCCCTCGAGCGCCAGAAGATCCACGAGGAGGCCGAGGCCCTCGAGCTGAAGATCGCCGACTTCGAGGACATCCTCGCCCGCCCGGAGCGCCAGCGCACCATCATCATCGACGAGCTCACCGAGATCGTCGACCGCTTCGGGGACGACCGCCGCACCGAGATCATGCTCGGCTTCGACGGCGACATGAGCATGGAAGACCTCATCCCCGAGGAAGAGGTCGTCGTCACCATCACCCGCGGTGGCTACGTCAAGCGCACCCGCAGCGACCAGTACCGCTCGCAGCACCGGGGCGGCCGAGGTGTCCGCGGGGCACAGCTCCGCGCGGACGACGTCGTGGACCACTTCTTCGTCACCACGACGCACCACTGGCTGCTGTTCCTCACCGACCAGGGCCGCGTCTACCGGGCCAAGGCGTACGAGCTGCAGGAAGCCGGACGTGACGCCAAGGGCCAGCACTCGGCGAACCTCCTGGCCATGCAGCCGGATGAGAAGATCCAGCAGGTCCTCGACATCCGCGACTACGAGGCGGCGCAGTACCTGGTGCTCGCCACCGAGCAGGGCCTGGTGAAGAAGACCGCGCTCACCGAGTACGACACGAACCGCACCGGTGGCATCATCGCGATCAACCTGCGCGAGGGCGACAAGCTCCGGTCGGCGCTGCTCGTCGACGAGCACGACGACCTGCTCCTGGTCTCGCGCCACGGCATGTCGCTGCGCTTCACCGCCACGAACGACACGCTCCGTCCGATGGGTCGCTCGACCTCCGGAGTGAAGGGCATGTCGTTCCGCGGGGACGACACCCTGCTGTCGGCGTCGGTCGTCGCGGACGACGGGTTCGTCTGGGTCATGACCGAGGGCGGCTACGCCAAGCGCACCTCGGTCGACCAGTACCGCATCCAGGGTCGCGGTGGTCTCGGCATCAAGGTGGCCCGTCTGGCCGCCGACCGGGGCGACCTCGTGGGTGCCCTCATCGTCGGCGAGGACGACGAGGTGCTCGTCGTGCTGCAATCGGGCAAGGTGGTAAGGTCTGCCGTGGCCGAGGTCCCAGCCAAGGGCCGGGACACGATGGGGGTCGTCTTCGCGAGGTTCGCGGAGAACGACCGGATCATCGCTGTGGCCCGGAACAGTGAGCGGAACCTGGACGACCAGGAGGACGCCGAGATCGAGCCCGCGGGCCCGGTCGAGACCGTCAGCCCGGACGAAGCGGTCGCCGACGCCGCCGACGCAGAGCTCGTGGAGGAAGTCTCCACCGACGCACTGCCCACCGACGCCGCGCCTGTCGAGGCCGGAGAGGACGAGTCAAGCAATGAGTAGTGTCGCCGAGAAGCTCCAGCGGAAGGCGAAGCGGCCCGTCGGGACTCGTCAGGTCCGACTCCGCCTGGTCTACGTCGACTTCTGGTCGATGGTGAAGCTGTCCTTCCTCATCGCCCTGGCCGGCTCGATCGTGATCGTCGTCGCCACGGCGCTGGTGTGGGTCATCCTCAACCAGACCGGCGTCTTCGACCAGATCGACAGCCTGTTGAAGGACGTCACCGGTCAGAACAGTTACTCGATCATGGACCAGTTCTCGCTGGGCCAGGTCCTCGGGTTCTCGATCGTCGTCGGCATCCTCAACGTGGTCGTCGGGACCGTGCTGGGCGCCATCGTCAGCGTCCTGTACAACCTCAGCGTGCGGATCACGGGCGGCGTGCTCGTGGGCTTCACCAACAACTGACTTGGTCCGGGTGGGCCGACCCGCTCGATTTCGCTCCGGCGCGATCGTGGGGTAGGCTTTCATCCGGTCTGAGGGGCTATAGCTCAGGCGGTTAGAGCGCTTCGCTGATAACGAAGAGGTCCAAGGTTCAAGTCCTTGTAGCCCCACCACAACTCAACTCCCGCGTCGGAAGTCTCGGCGTCGCGGCCGATCCGGTCGCTCCGGGGCCTTAGCTCAGTTGGTAGAGCGCTGCCTTTGCAAGGCAGATGTCAGGAGTTCGAATCTCCTAGGCTCCACTCCCTCCGCGTGAGCTCTGCTCCGCTCGTTCCTCGCTTCGCCGTTCTCGGTCGTCGTGCCTACTCGCGCCGCCGCCCCTGCGGCGCGGGCGTCGTGCGTGCAGGCGTCCGGTGCGTCGGCGTTCGCCGTCGATCCCGGTGCTCGGGTTCGGGGTTCCGTGTTCCGGTCTGGGTTGGCCAAGTCGCGGGATCGCCCTGCCGGGGGCATGCCCGGGGTCTGCGGGCGAGTGGTCATGAAGCGTCGGTTGGCGGGCCTCCAGGCGACGGTTCGTGACCGGTGGGCGGGAGTCCTGCGGGGTGTTCTGACCGGTCGGGTTGCTGACCGGTCGGGCTGCCGGCATGCCCGGGGTTTGCGGGCGAGTGGTCACGAAGCGTCGGTTGGTGGGCCTCCAGGCGACGGTTCGTGACCGGTGGGCGGGAGTCCTGCGGGGTGTCCTGACCGGTCGGGCTGCTGAGCGGTCGGGCTGCCGGCATGCCCGGGGTTTGCGGGCGAGTGGTCACGAAGCGTCGGTTGGTGGGCCTCCAGGCGACGGTTCGTGACCGGTGGGCGGGAGTGCTGCGGGGTGTTCTGACCGGTCGGGTTGCTGACCGGTCGGGCTGCCGGCGTGCCCGGGGTTTGCGGGCGAGTGGTCATGAAGCGTCGGTTGGTGGGCCTCCAGGCGACGGTTGGTGACCGGTGGGCGGGAGTGCTGCGGGGTGTCCTGACCGGTCGGGCTGCTGAGCGGTCGGGCTGCCGGCATGCCCGGGGTTTGCGGGCGAGTGGTCACGAAGCGTCGGTTGGTGGGCCTCCAGGCGACGGTTGGTGACCGGTGGGCGGGAGTGCTGCGGGGTGTCCTGACCGGTCGGGCTGCTGAGCGGTCGGGCTGCCGGCATGCCCGGGGTTTGCGGGCGAGTGGTCACGAAGCGTCGCTTGGCGGGCCTCCAGGCGACAGTTCGTGACCGGTGGGCGGGAGTGCTGCGGGGTGTCCTGACCGGTCGGCCTGCTGGCTGCGGCCGAGCTACTCGGCGGAAGGGTGGCGGCGTGTCGTGCGACGTCGAGGGCGGACGCGAAGGCCACACCGCCGGGGAACGACGAAGGGCCCCGGCAGCGTGCCGGGGCCCTTCGAGCGAACCAGGAGATCAGGCGGCGGGCTTGCCCGCGTTGTCCGCGTCATCGGCGACCCAGAGGTCGTCGTCGGCGCGGAGCGTCTGGTACGCGGCGTAGGCAGCACCGGCGACCGCGACGACACCGACGATGATGAGGGCGACCCCACCGAAACCGATGCCCTTCTTCGGTGCGACGGCCGGCACGTACTTGCCGGCAGCCTTGCGCGCGGTCTTGCTGCGCTTCTGTGCTTCCTTCACGATCTTCTGCACGCGGGGGTCCTTCGCCAGGTCCCCGACGCTGAGCACGGAGCCAGCGGTGGAGATGAGGCCGGGGACGACCTCGGACTGGAACCGGTGCGAGGCGTTCTGTGCTGCCGAGGTCGCAGCGTGCACCCCGGTCGCGACCGCGGGACGGAGCCCGTTGTCGATCGCGTTCTGCACGCGGGGAGCGAAGTCCTTGCGCGCAGCATCAGCCGCGTGCTCCCGGGCCTCGGTCAGGATGGCGTTCGCGTGCTCAAGGACCTTCCGCTGCTCACCGAGGAGTGAGGCGGTCTTGCCCTTGAGCTTCTTGATCTGCTTCCGGCGCTTGCGCGGGATCTCGATCGACATTCGGTACCTCCATGGCTCGACGTGACCCCATCCTGCCACCCGAGCGCCTGACAGGTCACAGAACCCCGGCTGTGCGTCCCGTGCACATCCAGCGGCACATGCGAGAATCGGGTCATGTCTCTGCACACCGCTGTCGCAACGATCCACACCAACAAGGGCGACATCCGCGTCAACCTGTTCGGCAACCACGCACCGAAGACCGTCCAGAACTTCGTCGGTCTCGCGACCGGCACCCAGGAGTGGACGCACCCCGGCACCGGCAAGGTGTCGACCGACAAGCTCTACGACGGTGTCGTCTTCCACCGCATCATCAAGGACTTCATGATCCAGGGCGGCGACCCGCTCGGCCAGGGCATCGGCGGCCCGGGCTACCGCTTCGACGACGAGATCTCCCCGGAGCTCACGTTCCAGAACCCCTACATCTTCGCCATGGCGAACGCCGGCCTGCAGGGTGGCCGTGGCACCAACGGCTCGCAGTTCTTCATCACCACGGTGGCGACCCCCTGGCTGCAGGGCAAGCACACCATCTTCGGTGAGGTCGCCGACGACGAGTCGCGTGCCGTCGTCGACGCGATCGAGGCCGTCCCGACCGACGGTCGCGACAAGCCGGTCGACGACGTCGTGATCCAGAGCATCGACGTCGAGGACGTCTGAACCGAGTGACCGACTCCACCTCGGCTTCGTCCAACACCTGCTACCGGCACCCTGACCGGCAGAGCTTCGTGCTGTGCCAGCGCTGTGGGCGGACCATCTGCCCGGAGTGCCAGACGCCGGCAGCGGTCGGGGTGCACTGCCCCGAGTGTGTGCGCGAGCAGCGGGCGAAGTTCACCGAGAACCGTCGCGCCTCCGGCCCGAGCAGCCTGACGGTCGCCCGGCGCCGGTTCGCGATGCTCGACCAGAAGGGGACCGTCGTCCTCATCGCGGTGTCGGTGGCCATCTGGCTGCTCGACCAGGTGTCGGGTGGCTTCCTCAGCCAGTGGCTCGCGTACAACTCGGCGCTGCTGCCGACACAGCCGTGGCGCATCGCCACGGTGCTGTTCGTCCACTCGGGCGTCTTCCACATCCTGTTCAACATGTGGGCGCTGTTCATCTTCGGACGGATGCTCGAGAACATGCTCGGGACGTGGCGGTTCCTCGCGCTGTACTTCATCGCGGGGATCTCGGGGTCGATGCTCGTCACGTTCCTGGCACCGGGGACCTGGGTCGTCGGCGCCTCGGGAGCGATCTTCGGGTTGTTCGCGGCGTTCTTCGTCCTGCAGCGCAGTCTCGGCAACAACGCCGTGCAGCTGCTCGTCATCATCGGGCTCAACCTGGTGATCGGGTTCCTGCCCGGTACGAACATCTCGTGGCAGGCCCACGTGGGCGGCATCCTCGCCGGCTTCGTCACCGGGTTCGTGTTCGCCCGGACGCGCAACGTCCGGCAGCGTGGCCTGCAGGTCACCCTGCTCGCTCTGGAGGCTGTGGTCGCCATCGCGCTCTGCTTCGTCGGGTACGCGGTCACCACCGGCTGACGCCGCCGCAGGTCCACCAGAACGCCCCGTCGCTCCCGCGACGGGGCGTTCTGTCGTCGGAGCCAGCGCCTGCCGTCGCAGAGCACAGACCTGATCTCGCGGCCGAACGACCGTTGTCCACACCTCCCCGCGGAGTTCTCCACAGTTGGGGACAGATCGGTGAGTTACACGGGTGTGATTATCCCCACTGTGGAGGAGCCTGTGGAGAACTCCGGACACGGGGTGGGGACAGTCATGTGGAGAACGCGCGGATCTGTGGAGAACCGTGCTCGCGCCTCCCGATCGGCCGATTCTCGGCCCTGTGGCTTGTGGACAGACACAGAGCCTGGCCCCGCCTGCGCGAACGACGACGCCCGCCGCACCGGGAGCGGTGCGACGGGCGTCGAGGGGGCGTTGGAGCGAGTGGTCAGCGCCACCGGGTGGTCATGAGGAAGCCGACGAACATGATGCCGAAGCCGATCAGGATGTTCCACGAGTTCAGCGACGGAACCGGGAGCGTGCCGCCGGAGACGTAGAAGACGATGACCCATGCGAGTCCGATCAGCATGAAGCCGAACATGACGGGCTTGAACCACACGGGGTTCGGCTGGTCCCCCGCAGTGTCGACCGAGTCGGCTCGGGTCGTCCGGGCGGGCTTGGTGCGGTCCTTGTCCATGGCCATGGCCGGTATCCTACCGTCACCATGCGTGAGTTCCGGCCCCGTCCGACCGGACTCACATCCCCCCACGAGTACCGTGAACGGCCCATGACCAAGATCCTCGTCGTCGACAACTACGACAGCTTCGTGTACACCCTCAACGGCTACGTCCAGCAGCTCGGCGCGGACACCGACGTCGTCCGCAACGACGCCTTCCCGGAGACCGAGATCGCCGACCGGATCGCCGAGTACGACGGCGTGCTGCTGTCGCCCGGTCCGGGCACCCCGGCCGACGCCGGCGTCTCGATCGCGACCGTGCGTGCGGCCATCGCCGCGGACAAGCCCCTGCTGGGCGTCTGCCTGGGACACCAGGCGATCGCCGAAGCGCTCGGCGCCACGGTGACGCACGCCGACGAACTCATGCACGGCAAGACGTCACAGGTCGACCACGACGACAGCGTGCTCTTCGCCGGTGTCCCGCACCCCTTCACCGCGACGCGGTACCACTCGCTCGCGATCGTCGACGGCACGGTGCCCGACGAGCTGACGACCACGGCCCGGACCGCGGGCGGCGTCATCATGGGCGTCGAGCACCGCGGTGCACCGGTCTACGGCGTGCAGTTCCACCCGGAGTCCGTCCTGACCGAGGGTGGCTACCGGATGGTCGGCAACTGGCTCGAGACGGCAGGCCTCAGTGGCGCTGCCGAGCGGGCCGACGGACTCGGGCCGCTCATCACCGGTCACTGACCGTCGGTCGCGGCCCGCACGGCGAGCGATCGACGTGCAGGGTGATCGATCGTGGTGCGCGGCGATCGATCGTGGTGCACGGTGATCGCGATCGGCGTGCGCGGCTGTCGGTCGCTGCCGCAGGACGTCCGACGGCCAGTGAGCGTCTGATCCGCTCCCCTAGCCGAGGTTCGCGTCGCCGCCGCCCGAGTCGTTCGACGTCCCGCCGTTCGACGCTCCGCCGTTCGACGCCCCACCGTCGTCGGGGGCTGCCGGCTTGCGGGTCGGCTGGCGCTGGGCGGACGCGGCGCAGTAGGTCAGCGTGATCGAGCTGCCCTGCGCGACGTCGCCCGCGGGCACGCTCTGCTGGGTCACCGTGGTGCCCGTGCAGGCGTAGGACGGGGCCGGCTGCACCGTGAGACCGAGGCCGGTCAGCGTCGAGCTGGCGGTCTCGAACGGCTGCTGCGTGACGTCGGGCAGCTGGACCTTGCCGTTGGACACGACGAGGTTGACGACCGAGCCCTTCGCCTGGGTGCCGCCAGAGGCCGGGTCGGTGCTCAGGACCGTTCCCTCGGGCACCGTCGGCGAGTAGTCCGAGCTGACCGCGCCGACCGAGAAACCGGCGGCATCGAGTGCCTTCGTCGCGGCGTCCTGCGTCTGTGACCGCACGTCCGGCACGGCGATCTGCTCCGGCCCGGTCGAGACCACGACGCGGATGTCCTGGTCGCGGGCGACCGAGGTGCCGGAGCCGGGGACGGTCCGGATGACGTCGTCCTTGTCGACGCTGTCCGACGGTTCGTCGTCGCGGACCGCCTTCAGGCCACGCTTCTCGAGCGTGGCCTGGGCCTGGTCGAAGGTCTGACCGGAGACGCTCGGCACCTTGATCGACGAGCTCACCGGTGGCTTGCCCGGCTCGAGGTTGGCGACGAAGTACGCCACCCCGGCGATGACGGCGATGGTCAGGACGATGCCGAGCCAGATCCAGGCCACCGGGGGCCGGCTCTGGGTCCGCTGGGGACGGCGCTCCTGCGTGTCGTCGAGCTCACGGAACGCGACGTCGGCGTTGGCCGCGGCACGCGGGTTGACCCCGAACAGCAGTGCGGCGTCGTCCGCGGCTGCTGCGGCGAGCTTCTTCTTCGAGATCGGGACGTGTCCGGCGGCGGCCTGCTGCAGGTCGCGTCGGAACTCCGCAGCGTTCTGGAACCGCCGGGTGCGGTCCTTCACGAGGGCGTGCAGCGTGACGGCGTCGAGCGCCGGTGACACCGTCGGCGTCATGGTGGACGGGGCGACGGGCTGCTCGCTGACGTGCTGGTAGGCCACCGCGACCGGCGAGGCGCCACGGAAGGGCGGGTGCCCGGTGAGCAGCTCGAACAGCACGATGCCGGTGGAGTACAGGTCGGTGCGGGCGTCGACGACCTCGCCGCGGGCCTGCTCCGGGGAGAAGTACGACGCGGTACCGAGGATCGACGTGGTCTGCGCCACCGTGGCCGAGGTGTCCGTGATGGCGCGAGCGATGCCGAAGTCCATCACCTTGACCTGGCCCGAGTGGGTGATCATGACGTTGGCCGGCTTGATGTCGCGGTGCACGACACCGGCGCGGTGGGAGAACTCGAGCGCGGTCAGGATGCCCTCGACGATGCGAGCGGCTTCTTCCTGCACGACCGGACCCTCGGCGACGATCTCGCTCAGCGGGCGACCCTCGACGTACTCCATGACGATGAAGGGGACCTGCACCTCGGCGCCGGAGTTCTCGCGCACGGTCTCTTCGCCGGCGTCGTAGACCCGGACGATCGTCGGGTGGGCCATGCGGGCGGCCGCCTGGGCTTCCTGGCGGAAGCGCGTGCGGAACGCGGGGTCGTTCGCGAGGCTCGGCTTGAGCAGCTTCACGGCGACTCGCCGACCCAGCCGTGTGTCGGTGCCGACGTGCACGGTGGCCATGCCGCCGCGTCCGATGACGTCACCGATCTCGTACCGGTTGGCGAGGAGCGTGATCCCCGCGGTCACACCTTCAGGCACGTACTCCTCCGAATGTCCGTCCGGGCAAGTGTACGGCAGGGCTCTCTGGGGGGACGCTGGCTGGCCGCCCTCCGGCAGCAACCGTTACCGGAACGTGGCGAGGCCCCGACGTCGAACACGTCGGGGCCTCGCGGGGGTGGTGCGGTGGTGCGTCAGTCCTGCGGCGTCGCCGTCGAGCTCGGCGCGTCGGTGGGGTCCGTCGGTGCGACCCACGTCGCCGTCGCGGGGTCGGAGGCGCTCGACGCGGCCAGGTTCCCGCACGTCACCGTGTACGACAGGGTGACGTCGTCGCCGGCCTGGTCGGCCTGGATGTCGACCGAGGTCTCGGAGGTGTCGCCGCTCGTCGCGCCGCTGGAGTCCTTGCCGCCGGAGACCGTCCACGAGTACTTCGAGACGGTGTACCCGGTGGGGCAGGTCGCGGTCGACCAGCTGAACTTCACGGCTCCGGAGGCGGAGACCGCACCGGCGCTCGGGGTGTTCGGCTTGTTGACCGACGGCGGTGCTGTGAACTCGCGCAGGGTGATGAGCGCACCGTCCGACAGGCTGCCGGTGGGGCTGATCGACTGCACCGTGTTCGCCTGCTCGGCGGTCTCGGCCGGGTCGCCGTCCTGCACCTGGACCGCGAAGCCCATGGCCTGCAGTTCGGTCTGGACCTGGTCGGTCGCCCGTCCGACGTAGTCGGCCGGGTTGATCGTCGTGCGGGTGTCGGACGGGGTGGCCGACGGTTCCTGGCTCGGGGTCTGCGTCTGCGACGGAGCGCTGCTCCGGGACGGTGACGGCTTCGGGTCCGAGTCGGCGTTCGCGAAGACGAACACGCCGACCACGATCGCCGCGACGAGCACGACGGCGCCGACGAGCCACCAGATCCAGGCGCGGCTCTTCTTCTGCTCGACGTCGTCCTCGGGGCCGGCGGGGCTGCGCGGCGCACCACCGCCGACGACCGGGGCGTTCGCCTGGGTGCCGATGAGCGCGGTGGCCGCGTCGTTGCCGGGGGGCGGGTTGAACGCCACCGTCCCGGCACCGCCGATGGCCGGCACCGCCACGGTCGCCGCGGCGACGTCACCACGACGGAGGGCCTGGGCTGCGCGGGCGAGGTTCGCCGCGGTCGCCGGGCGGTCCGCGGGCTTCTTCGCGATGCACGACATCACGAGGGCCGCGACCGGCTCCGGGACCGTCCCCGGCAGCGCCGGCGGCTGGTCGTTGATGTGCGCCATCGCGATGGCGACCTGCGACTCGCCCGTGAAGGGTCGGCGGCCCGCCAGGCACTCGTACGCGACGATGCCGAGCGAGTACACGTCCGTCGACGGCGACGCCGGGTGGCCGCTCGCCTGCTCCGGCGAGAGGTACTGGACGGTGCCCATGACCTGGCCGGTCGCGGTGAGCGGGACCTGGTCGGCGATGCGGGCGATGCCGAAGTCGGTGATCTTGACGCGGCCGTCCGGGGTGATGAGCAGGTTGCCCGGCTTGATGTCGCGGTGCACCAGGCCGACGGCGTGCGCTGCCTGCAGGGCGTTCGCGGTCTGGGCGACGATGTCGAGGACCTTGTCGACCGGCAGGGTGTGCTCGCGCTCGATCATCGTCGACAGGGCTTCGCCGGGGACGAGCTCCATCACGAGGTAGGCGCTGCCGTCCTCTTCGCCGTAGTCGAACACGTTGGCGATGCCCTCGTGGTTGACGAGTGCGGCGTGCCGGGCCTCGGCGCGGAAGCGCTCGAGGAACCCGGGGTCGCCGAGGTACTCGTCCTTGAGGATCTTCAGGGCGACGGTGCGCCCGATGACGAGGTCAGTCGCCTGCCACACCTCTCCCATGCCGCCGATGGCGACTCGGGAGGAGAGCTGGTACCGCCCACCGAAGGTGAGTCCGCTGGTGGGTCTCATTTGTTCAGCACCGCCTCCATGACCTTCTTCGCGACGGGAGCCGCGACCGTGTTGCCGACTCCGGACTGCCCGAGCCCGCCGCCGTTCCCGACGACCACGGCGACCGCGACCTCGGGGTCCTTGGCCGGGGCGAAGCCCGTGAACCAGAGAGTGTAGGGATCGCCCGTGCCGCCCTCGGCCGTACCGGTCTTGCCGGCGACGTCGACACCGTCGATCTTCGCATTCGTTCCGGTCCCCGCGTTCACGACGCTCTGCATCGCCTCGGTCAGGTCGGAAGCCGCACTGGACGACAGCGGGGCGCTGTACTGCTTCGGCGAGAACGAGTCGACGGTCTTCAGGTCGCTCGTCTCGATCGACTCGACGAGCGACGGCTGCATGACACGCCCGCCGTTCGCGATGCCGGCGGAGACCATCGCCATCTGCAGCGGGGTGACGCGGTCGTTGGCCTGGCCGAACGAGCTGAGCATGAGCTGCGCCGTCGACTCGGGCTCGGGGTACTGGCTCGGGGTGGCCGAGGTCGGCACGTCGATGACGTTGCCGAAGCCGTACTCGTCCGCGGTCTTCTTGATCGTGTCGTACCCGAGCTTCTGGCCGAGTTCGGCGAACGGGATGTTGCACGAGTACTGGATCGCCACGCGCAGCTTCACCTGGTCGCCGCCGCCGCAGCTGCCGCCCTCGGCGTTGTTGATCCGCGAGCTGGTGCCGGGCAGGGTCAGGGTCGACGGGTTCGGCAGCGTCGAGTCGAGCGTGTAGTCCCCGCTCGCCAGGGCCGCAGAGGCGACCACGAGCTTGAAGACCGAGCCGGGCGTGTACAGGTCGCCGGCGATGGCGCGGTTCGCGAGCGGTTTCGACGCATCGGCCTCGAGCGCCTGGTAGCGCGCGATGACGTCCTTCGTGTCGTGCGAGGTGAGCGTGTTCGGGTCGTAGCTCGGCTTCGACACCATCGCCAGGATCTTGCCGGTCTTCGGCTGGATCGCGACGACCGCACCGGTGTTCGCGCCGAGGGCGTCGTACGCGGCCTGCTGCACGTCGGGGTCGATCGTCAGGTTGACGTTGTCGCCCTGGACGTCCTGGCCGGTGAGGATGGAGTTGAGGTTCTGGAAGAACGAGTCGTCGCTGTTGCCGGACAGCTCGGCGTTCTCGGCGCTCTCGATGCCCGAGTTGCCCTGGCCGATCGTGAAGTAGCCGGTGACCGCCGAGTAGAGCTCGCCGTTGTTGTACTTGCGCTGGTACTGGTACTGGTCATCGACCGCGGTGGACTCGGCGATCGGCTTCCCGTCGACCAGGATCGCACCGCGTTTGGTCGAGTAACTGTCGAGGATGGTTCGCGAGTTCCGGCTGTCGGCACGGAGCGAGTCCGCCGCGAAGAACTGGATGGACGTCGTCGACACGAAGAGCGCCACGAACATGAGCACGACGACGGTCGAGACGCCGCGGAGTTGGCGGTTCACCGGCGCTCCTTCCTGGACCGGCCGCGGCCGGTGTTGCCCCGCTCGGTCAACGCACCCTGCTGGATGCGCTGCTCGGCGGGGATCGAGTCGGTCAGCCGCAGCAGCATCGCCGCGATGATCCAGTTCGCCACGAGGGACGAACCACCTGCCGCCATGAACGGCGTGGTGAGTCCGGTGACCGGGATGATCCGGGTGATGCCGCCGATGACGACGAAGACCTGCAGGGCGATCGTGAACCCGAACCCGATGCCGAGCAGCTTGCCGAAGTCGTCCTGGGCCATGAAGCCGACGCGGATGCCCCGGGAGACCAGGATCACGAACAGGCCGAGGATCGCGAAGACCCCGATCAGCCCGAGCTCTTCACCGAGCGAGGCGATGATGTAGTCCGCGTTGGCGACCGGCGTGATGTACGGACGGCCCTGGCCGAGCCCGGTGCCGGTGATCCCGCCGTTCGCGAATCCGAACAGGCCCTGCACGAGCTGGTAGCTGCCCTGCGTCTGCCGCAGGAAGATCTGCTGGTCGAACGGGTCCAGCCACTGCTCGAACCGGCCCTGCACGTAGACCAGGACACTCGCCGCGACGAGGGCTCCGCCGATGAACAGCACCAGGCCGATGACGACCCAGCTGAGCCGGGCGGTCGCGACGTAGATCATCACGAGGAACAGGCCGAAGTACAGCAACGCCGTGCCGAGGTCGCGCTGGAACACCAGCACGCTCATCGCCACGCCCCAGATGATGAGGATCGGGCCGAGGTCGCGGGCGCGGGGGAACGTCATGCCGAGGAACTTCCGGCCGACGATCGACAGGCTGTCGCGTGCGGTGACCAGGTACCCGGCGAAGAACAGCGCCATCGTGATCTTCGCGAGCTCACCCGGCTGGAACGAGAACGGTCCGATCCGGATCCAGACCCGGGCGCCGCCGATGTTCGTGCCGATGCCGGGCAGCATCGGAAGCAGGAGCAGCACGATGGTGAGCAGCATGAAGATGTACCGGTACCGCTGCAGGAACCGGTGGTTGCGCACGAGCAGGATCGTGATGATCGCGAACACCATCGCCAGCAGGGTCCACGCGATCTGCTTGACGCCGATCGCCGCCCACCCGGAGACGCCGTTGTGGATGTCGATGCGGTAGATCTCGGCGATCCCGATGCCGTTGAGCACCAGCGCGACCGGCAGGATGAACGGGTCGGCGTTCTTCGCGACGATCCGCAGGATGACGTGAATCACCAGCGCGAGGCCGAGGATCGACGCGGCGGTCCAGAGCACCGACGTGTCGAAGACCCGCCCCTTCGTGCCGAGCTGCACGAGCACCATCGCGCCGCCGCAGATGCCGCAGGCGATGACGAGCAGCACGAGCTCGAGGTTCCGGGCGCGCGCGGGCTCCCGGAGCTTGATCGTGATCGCCTGGGTCAGCGAGGGCGCGGTCGTGGCGCTCATCGTGCGCTCCTCGACGGGGAGGGTGACGGGGAACGGGGGGTCGCGGACCCGGAGGGGGAGGCGGACGGTGACGACGTCGGGGAGTCTCCCGAGCCTCCCGTCCCGCTCTGGTCCTGACCGGTCTCGGCGGCCGTGCGCAGACGGTCGACGATCGCGCGGGCGTCCTGGAGGGACGTCGCGTTGATCGTCGAGCGGACGTTCTCCCGCGTGTAGTCGGGGAGTTCGGTCAGGGAGATGTCGGTGTCCTCGTAGACGTCGGACAGCGCGATCGGACCGATCGACTGCTGGACGCCCTTGTAGATCGCGACCGAACCGCGGTCCGTGCCGACGTAGTAGTGGTCCTGCACGATCCGGTAGCCGAGGAAGAGGGCACCGACGAGCGCCAGGATCGCGATGACGAGCGCGATCGACCAGGAGACGCGGCGACGGACCCGGCGGCGACGGTCCTCGGCGATGAGCTCGGCGAAGTACTGGTCGGACTCGGGCTCGAAGTGCGAGTCCTCCGGAGCGCTCGAGACCTTGAGCGGGTGCAGCAGGATCGTGGGGAGGCGGATCGGCTTGCGACCGGTCGACGCCTCGAAGGTGAGGGGGGCCGCGGCGGAGCCGACCGTGGTGGCCGCGTCGTCGTCGTCGCCCGGCTCGGAGTCGGTGACGTCGAGCACGACGACCGTGACGTTGTCGGGGGCGCCGTGGTCGAGCGTCTCCTTGACGAGCCGCTGGGTGACCTGGTTGGCGTCCATGGTGGAGGCGAGCGCGTGGCGGATGCGCTCCTCTGCCAGGTACGAGGACAGTCCGTCGGAGCAGAGCAGCCACCGGTCGCCCGGGCGGATGTCCATGATCGCGGTGTCGACCTCTGGTGCCGCGTCGACGTCGCCGAGCACGCGCATCAGGACCGAGCGGCGGGGGTGCACCGCGGCTTCCTCCGGCGTGATGCGGCCGCTGTCGACCAGACGCTGCACGAACGTGTGGTCGGAGGTGATCTGCTGCAGCTCGCCGTCACGCCAGCGGTAGATGCGGGAGTCGCCGATGTGGGCGATCGCGAGCTGGTCGCCGACCCGGATCATGGCGCTCACCGTGGTGCCCATGCCGGTGAGCTCCTGGTGCTCGAACACGGTCTCGGTGATGAGCTGGTTCGCGGCGATCAGGGCGGACTGCAGCGCGAACTCGGCGTCGTGCGCCGACGGGAACTCGCGGTCGACCTCGCGGATGCGTCGGATCGCGATCGCCGAGGCGACGTCACCGCCGGCGTGCCCGCCCATGCCGTCGGCCACCGCGAACAGGTGCTGCCCGGCGTAGCCGGAGTCCTGGTTGTTCGCGCGGATGCGTCCGACGTGGGACACAGCGGCGCTCAGCGTGCGAGCCGTCATCCGGGACTACCGCCGCAGCTCGAACGTCGTCGTCCCGATGGTGATCGGGGTGCGTTCCGCCACGGTGGTGGGGACGGTGACCTTCTGGCCGCCCACGAAGGTGCCGTTGGTCGATCCGAGGTCGGTCAGGACCCAGGCACCGCCCTGCAGGTCGAGGCGGGCGTGGTTCGTGGAGGTGTAGTCGTCGCGGATCACGACGTTGCTCTCGCTGGAGCGGCCGATCGTGATGGGGCCGCCGCCGAGGGGCATCTCCATGCCCTCACGCGCGCCCTCGGTGATGACCAGGCGGGTGGCGACCGGTCCGGCGGGGGCTGCGGTGGGCGCGTTGGCCTGACCGATCAGCTCGGTGAAGGCACCGGGGGACGACCCGGAGGCTGCGGCTGCGGTGCCGGCACCGGCCGGCATCGGCGGGGTGGTCGGCGTCGACGGGCCGGACTTGGGATCGGTGGGGATCGCGCGGACACGTTGGCCGAAGAGGTCACTGCGCAACGCGAAGACGATCACGAAGACGAAGAGCCACAGCACCGCGAGGAACGCGAAGCGCAGGACGAGCAGGGTCAGGCCTGTGGTCATCGCGCACCTCCGTCGTTCTCCGGGATCACCCGGAACACCATACGGGTCCGACCGATCTCAATGGTTGAGTCCGGCTCGAGGATCGCCTGGCTGATGCGCTCACCGTTGAGTTTCGACCCGTTCGTGGACCCGAGGTCGTTCACCTGTGCGTGTTTGCCGTCCCAGAGGACCTCGACGTGCTTCCGGCTCGTCCCGGTGTCGGCGACGGTGATGTCCGCGTCCGTCCCCCGACCGATGATCGTGCGTCCACGCTTCAGGTGGTGCCGCTGCGACCCGATGTCGAGCACCGCGACCCAGGCGAGGTCCCGCTGCACCGTGGTCGAGTCGATCTCGAGGATGCCGGTGGAGAGGGTGCCGTCCTGCTGCAGCCGGATGGTGACGGGGCCGGAGAACGAGTAGTTCTGCGCGACCGCGTGCTGCTGCACCCGCTGCGTGAGCTCGTTGATGAGCGGCTGCCCGACGTCGTGCATCCGAGTGTGGTCCGGCGGAGCGAGCCGCACCGTGAACTCGTTCGGCACGAGGATGCGCTCGCGGGAGACCACTGCCGCCTTGGTGTCGAGTTCACGCCGCAGTGCCGCGGTGATCTCGACCGGCTGCACACCGGAGCGGAAGGTCTTGGCGAACGCACCGTTGACGGCGCGCTCCAACCCTCGCTCGAAGTTGTCCAGTAAGCCCATGGTCCCCACGTTCTCGGTCGCTGACCTCTGCATGGTAGTGGTTGGCTCCTGGCACCGTCTGTGCATGGTAGTGTTCTCGTCGCTGGCGCGAGTGGCGGAATTGGTAGACGCGCACGGTTCAGGTCCGTGTGCTGGAAACGGCGTGGGGGTTCAAGTCCCCCCTCGCGCACCAGTGCTCTCCGAGCGAGAGCAAGCAGACGAAGGCCCCGATCGAGAGATCGGGGCCTTCGTCGTTCTCCCGCCCCGCCCGTCCGTCTCACCCGAGCGTTGCTGCGACCTCCCGCGCCGTGCCCGCCGGGTGCAGGCCGTGGTCCTGCGACTCCGGGACGACCACGAGCCTGCCGGTCGGCAGCACCTCGGCGAGCCGGTCGGTCGCGACGACCAGGAACGGCCAGGTTCGTCCGCCCCGCAGCACGGTCACCGGCATCGTCACCGCGGTCATCGCGGGGGAGGGCACCGGCGTCTCCCCGGTGATCGTCGCGTCGTACACGGTCGACTGGGCGACGGCGACCAGGTCCGGCCACATCGGTGCCTGCCGGATCTGCTCGATGACCTCGTCGGGCAGGCCCACGGCCTCGCGTTGGAACAGGACGACGGCGTCCTCGGGCCGACCGGCATCGACGTGCGCCTGCAGCCGGTCCACCAGGTCCGGCGCCTGCGGCGGACGGGAGTCGTCGAACGCGAAGGGCGGTTCGGAGAGGAAGAGGTGCTCGACGTCGAGCCCCTCGGCTGCCGCGCGGAGGGCCAGGACCGCGCCGGAGGAGTGCCCGAACACGGCACGGACGTCGCCGGCCGCAGCGACGACCGCGACGAGGTCCTCGACCTCCCGTTCCGGCGCGTACGGACGCGTGTCGCCGGACGCACCGCGGGCGCGCCGGTCGAGGACCACACCCCGCAGCCCCAGGTCGGCGAGGGCGTGCGCGAGCGGTCGGGCGGCGTCGGCGGTGCTGAACGCGCCACCCACGACGACGACACCGGGAGCATCGGCGGGACCGATCGCCTCCCAGGCGATGGGCGTTCCGTCGGCGGAGTGGGCCTGCTGCATGGCGGCAGTCAACACCCGCCCGGAGCCCAGTGGAAGGAGCGCAGTGGAAGGGGGACGGACGCGGTGTCGTCCGCGCCGGCGGGTCAGACGGTGACGCTCCCGAGGACGCGGTGCGCGATCGAGATCGACTCGCCCGACACCACCGACAGCGGGGACGACAGGAACGCCACCAGGTCCGCGATCTGCTGCGGGCTGGACTCGCCACCGGCCCCCGGTCGGACCTCGGCGCTCGGTTCGTCCCGCACGGTGCCCGGGTTCACGACGTTCACGGTCACGCCGGTGCCCGCGGTCTCGTCGGCCAGGTTCTTCGCGATCACGTTCGTGGCCGCGTTCCGCAGCGAGGTCGTGATGTTCCCCGACAGGTAGGCGTTCTGCCCGCTGACGACGACGACGCGGCCGAAGCCGGCCTGACGCTGCGCGGGCAGGACGGCGTTCGCGACCCGGAGGAACCCGAGCGCCTTGCCGTCGACGGCTGCGGCGACCTGGTCCGGGTCGGAGCGGCGCTCGGGGTCGAGGGTGTTCGCCGCGGGGGCGGCGGTGACGACCAGGACGTCGATGCGTCCGTGCTGTTCGAGCACCCGGGCCACCGCGGCGTCGACGGAGGTCTGGTCGGCCGTGTCCATCGCCACACTGCCCGACGCAGCACCGTCGGCCGCGTCCGCGGTGCGGGAGGCGACGACGACGGTCGCGCCCTCCTGGCGGAGGCGGTCCACGACGGCGGTGCCGATGTACCCCTTCCCACCGACGACGAGTGCGACACGGTCCTGCAGCTGGAGATCCACGTCGCCGACGGTACGCCGGTGCCCGGCCGGGTGCCGGACGGGAGGCCCGTGGCGGGGCCGCCCCGCGCCTCCCGTCCGGCGGCAGCCGCGTGATCTGAACACTCCGGACAGCCGTCCAGCGGCTCGCGCCGACGCTCGGAACGGATCCCGGAACCGACACGGAAACAGGAGAACGATTTGTACTTCCACAAGCAAGAGCTCCAGTTCACGGCGACCCCCGACAAGCCCGACGCGGTCTACGCGCGGAAGCTCCAGGAGGTGCTCGGCGGCCAGTACGGCGAGATCTCCGTCGCCCTGCAGTACCAGTTCCAGGCGTGGAACATGCACATCCCGGGCAAGTACCGCGACATGGTGTTCGGCATCGGCGCGGAGGAGATGGGCCACGTCGAGATGCTCGCGACGATGATCGCCCAGCTGCTCGAGAAGTCCCCGCTCGGCATCACCGAGGACGCCCTGCAGGACGACCCGACGGTCGCCGCGATCGTCGGCGGCACGGACGTCCAGCACGCCATCGTCGCCGGCGCCGGCGCGCGTCCGGTGGACAGCAACGGGAACCCCTGGCAGGGCTCGTACATCACCGCCAGCGGCAACCTGCTCGCCGACTTCACGGCGAACGAGAACGCCGAGATGCAGGGCCGTGTGCAGGCCGCCCGGCTGTTCCACATGACCGACGACCACGGTGTGCGGGACCTGCTGAGCTTCCTCATCGCCCGCGACACCATGCACCAGAACATGTGGGCGACCGCAGCGGCCGAGCTCCGCGAGCAGGGGCTCGAGACCATGCCGGTGCCGAGCAACTTCCCGCAGCACAAGGAGAACCAGGAGGTCAACTACCAGTACCTCAACTTCTCCGACGGTGCCGAGGCGAAGAACGGCCCCTGGGCGAGCGGTCCGTCGTTCGACGGCAAGGGTGAGTACTCGTACCACGACGGCCCCACGACCACGGTGCCGATGCCGCCGCCCACGCACGCGGACTCGCGCCTGTACGGCACGACCGAGCTGCCGAACACGGTCGAGAAGATCGCCGGCACGGTGCAGGACAAGCTCAACAAGGAGTAGTCCGGACCGGCCCACGCACGAGCCCTTCCTCCGTCGGAGGAGGGGCTCGCGTGCGTCCGGAGCGGGCCCACGGGTCGTTCGGTGCGCGAACTGTACAACTCGACGAACTGTTCGTTGCCCTCATTGTTCACGATGTGAAAGAGTCCTCACGTCCGGATGGACGGACGGCAGGCAGACCCTCGACGAGGAAGGCGCACCCATGCAGAGCACGTACCACGGCACCTCGCACGACACCCGGTTCGGCGGCTCCCACCCGCGCGTCGGGCTCACCGACCCGGCCGTCATCGACGCCTGGGTCGCCCAGCGGATCGAGGACCCGTCGCTGCTGTCCCGCCGCACCGAACTGTCCTACGCCGACTTCTTCGTCGCGCCGGCCGCCTGACCCGATCTGCCTGCCCGCAGGTGCCGGCGCCACGCGCCTGCCCGCACGACCGCCCGCCCGCACGGGTGAGGGAGACACCCACCCATGCCGTTGACCGTCGTCCGCCGCGAGCACGTCCACCTCTACGCCCGCGAGCCCCGCACCCGGTCCGCCAAGACCGCGGTCGACGCCCTGCTCCGGCTGCAGCACGCCGAAGAGGACCAGCTCGAACGTGCCCGTGGCGAGAGCGGCCTGACGAAGAACGAGTTCCTCACCGTCCGCTACATGCTGCAGGCGCACCGCGACGGCCGGAGCATGGGGCCGAAGGACCTCGCCGTCATGCTGTCGGTCTCGAACGCCTCGGTCACCAAGATCGTCGACGGCCTGGTCGAGAAGGGCGACCTGCTCCGGGCCCCGCACCCCACCGACCGCCGAGCGCAGGTGCTCGAGCCGACCGTGCAGGCCGCCCGCAAGATCGACCGGTCGTACGAGGTCTTCCACGAGGCCGTCGTCGAGGTCATCGACCACCTCTCCGCCGAGGACAACGCGGTGCTGGCGCGCTGCCTCGCGCAGATCACGGCCGCGCTCGACGCCGGCCTGCCGACACCGGTGGACGAGTACACGGTGCCGGAGGCGGGTGCCGACCCCGACGGGTCGGCGGCCGGTTCCTGACACCCACCGGACGGGAGGCGCGTCACGGGTGGTGATCCGGGCCTCCCGTCCGCCACTGGCCGCTGGGTCCTGACCCAGCGTCACGACGCGCTCGCGGTGATCCGCTTGCGACTTCTCACTCGTTCGACGGATCCTCCGTCGGTCTCGGTTGCTGCAGGGTGGAAGGGTGAGGGAGACCCGACTGACGCAGGTGATGGCCTGGGTCGTGCCGTCCATCGCGCTCGCGCTCATGGCAGGGCAGGCGTGGGCGTGCGTCCTGACGGACATGCACACCGCTCCGATCGATGCTGCGTACCGAGCAACCGACGAGAGCGGCCGCGGGGTCCTCCGCGCGCCTCCCGCCGACGTCAGGGCCGCTGATCTGGTCCAGGGCATCACCTGGTTCGCCTCGTTGCCGGTGGTCATCGCGGCGACGCTCGTGGCTGCGTCGGCGCTGAAGCGAGTCCGAGCGGCGCGTGCCGCGCTGGTGTTCGCGTACGTCGTGACGTGCGTCGGCATCTGCGGAGCCGTCGTGGGCCTCGGTGTCACGGTGTTCGGAGCACTCGAGATCCTGTGACGCTGATCAAAACCTTCCAGCGGTAAGTTGGCACGGTGACCGACCCCGTGGACGACGACGCCGTGACGCCGCCGCGCCGCGGCGGCTACCGCAAGGGCACCGAACGACGGGCCCAGATCCTCGACGAGATGATCCGGATGGTCGCCGAGCAGGGGGTCGACGCGTCCTCGCTGCGGTCCGTGGCGGACGCCCTCGGGATCACGCACGCGGCGCTGCGGCACTACTTCCCGAGCCGCGACGAACTGCTGCTCGCCGTCTACCGCGAGCACGAGGTGCGCGAACAGGGTGCACCGGAGCGGATGAAGTCCGCGATCGGCGACATGCGCGAGAGTGCTGCCCGTAACCGGGCCGTGCCGGGGCTCGTGCAGTTGTACACGACCCTCTCGGCCGACGCCGTGCAGGAAGGGCATCCGGCGACGCGGGAGTTCATGCGCGACCGGTTCACCCGGCTGCGGGCCGACCTGGCCGAGCTGATCCGGCGGGACCAGTCGTCGGGCCGGATCCGGGACGACCTGGACGCGGAGGACCTGGCGAGCCTGAGCATCGCGGTGTCGGACGGGCTGCAGGTGCAGTGGCTGCTCGACCCGGATGCGGTTGATGGGGAGCGGGTGTTGCGGTTGTTGGAGTCGATCATCCCCGCAGCGGACCCGCGGAGTGGCGGGACCTCGGACTCGTCTCTGACGTGAACGGGTCCGCGGTGATCCGGTGGGCTGCTCTCGTGGTGGCCGTGATCGACTAGCCCCGCATCGCGGGTCACAATCCGCCGGCTCGGCCGGAACCTGCAGCAGCGCGCCACCGACGTGTTGGTGATCTTCAACCGGCTCGGCACTTCCAACGGTCCGACAGAGGCCATCAACAGGCGCCGCGAACACCTCCGCGGCTCTGCGCTCGGCTTCCGGAACCTCAACATCTTCATCGTCCGCAGCTTGCTCGAGTCCGGTGGCTTCAGACCCCACCCACCCCTTCAACTGTGATGAGCCGTCAAAGGCATCAGCATCGGGCTCTGAGGCCGTCAAGAGCGAAACCGTCGCATGCGGCGGTCCGCAGTAGTGAGGACATGACGATCTCCGAGAGCAGGACCATGCTGTGCTCACGATCTAGTGCGCCGATGGAAGGAAATCATGATGAGGGTGCCGTCGAGGTTGCTCTTCGCTGTCGGGATGGTTGTGCTCTCGGTTGGGGCGGTAGCGGCGCCGGCCAACGCCGTCGCAAGAGCGGTGTCGCCTCCGGCCCCGTCCGCAGCTGGAGGCGTGGTCACCGTCTGCCCCGGAGTCCGCCTGAACCTGGACGACCCGAGCGGCAAGCCGCTCCCGATCGCGGAGCAGCAGAGTTCGATCAACGCACTGTCATATCGATGCGATCACCCAGGGCAGTCTTCATCCGTGATCTCAGCACCGGCGGGAGCGGGGTCGCGTGGGGCCACGCCCGACGCGAGTATCGGGAAGAACGGCGGTGAAGTGCTCATGCACATCCAGGTTGCTCCTGGCGATCTTCGCCTCTCGGCCTCGGCGAACAGCATGTCGTACGGCACCCATCGAACGCTGAGCTGCGACTACTCCATCGGAGGCGGAACGTACCAGTCCTGCGGGCGAGCGTCAGGACCGGGGACTTACCTGCTGACGCGCACTGACGAGTTCTGCCCCGTTCCCGGTGAGCGTGTGGATGGGATCGCGGAGATCGCGTGGGGGTCGGTCGCCTACTACGACGACGCTTCCGCGATCACTCAGTAGCGTGTCGGACATGGCTGTCTTCATTGCGCGCCCGGACGTTGCGATTGACTCTGTCGTGACTCCTCTGTTCCTGGAGGTCTCGCGCGGCTATCTGAACCTCCGCGTCTGGTCCGGGCTGCACGACGTTTCTCGGGGAGACGGCCGAGTCACGAGCCAGGAGCCGGACCACTTCTCGGATCGGTTCGTTCTCCGTGGGCCGGGAGGAGTGGAGGCATCGTCGATTCAGACCTCTGGGTCCGGAGGTCCGTTCCAAGACCATTTCGACATCGTCTTCGAGTGGCCCGGGTCGACCTCCGGCGACGGGCCCTGGGTCCTCGAATATGGTGGGCTCCGGAGCAGGTTCTCCGCTCACGGCCTGTCCGACGGATGACGTGAGCCCGGTCCGCTGTCAGCGGAGGCGGGCTTCACTCTCGTTCTCGCCGAGCCGGAGCAGGTGGTGACCGCGTATGCACCGCCCGCCCGCATTCTCCACCGACGACATCCTCGGCTACAGGCTGGACTTCGAGATCGCCCGCGACGGATTCGTCGGAGTTGGCATGCTGCGAGACGATGCTGCGTTGCACAACGCCGACATGTGGCTTCGGTGCGAGAGCTACCGCGTGATGAAGCTGAACGCCCGGGCCCGGAAAGAAGACAAGCAGATGCAAATCGCCTTCGCGACGGGCCTCCGGTTCACCCGGTACTTCGGGAAGAGCCTGGACGCGCTCAACGACTGAATGTGAGACGTAGCCAAGGTGGCTGAGGGTGGGACGCGTCCGAGGCTGGCCAATCAGCGACGTGTTGGAGATGCGGATTGAGCGACTGTCTTGAGTGGTGTGACTACTCGAGAGCGCGGCGTACCGCTCCAATGATGTCGTCTAGCAGGTAGTCGGGGTGGACCTCGAGGAGGGTCATCCCGTGCGCAGCGCACAGCCAACGCTTCGTAGCGTCACGCTGCTGCTGCCGTTCGAAAGCCTTCGTTCCACCGAAGAACTCCACCGGGCGCGAGTGTTGGGCGCCCTGGTACTCGATTGCGACGTTTCGCCCGCGGAGCACCATGTCGAGGGACTGTGGTGCAAGCCACGATGGCCGTGCCTGGTGGTCAATTCGCTCGTCGGGGAACGCAGCACGTAGTTGATGCAGCAGACGTATCTCGGACACCAGGCCCTCGCCGACGCGCGGGAGTCCAGCGGCCTCACGCGCGCGGTTCTCCGATTCGCGGAACAGGGGCCGGCAGAGCGCTCGGATCAAGCCCTCGAAAGCGTACGGGTTACTGCGGTTCCAAGTTGCTGGGATGGGACGCTCGTAGCCTGCAAAGCCCTCGAACGCGATCAGAGGGTACGAACCGACGGTCCGGCCGTGCTCGATGAGGTGAACGATCTGGTCGACGGAGTAGTCGGAACCGATCAGGTCGTAAAGGCTCTGCGCTATCGCTTCTGTGGTTTCGTTCGCATGCAGTCGCCTCCAAAAATGCCCGATGATGCTGATGCCGTGCTCGTCGTGGAAACTGTCGAGCGTTCTTTGAAGGTCATCAAGCGCCGCGTCGAGGTTTTGCCAGCCCGCCTTGGTGATGTTCGAGGATCCCCACCGCATGACCTCCCAGGCGTCCGCACGTGGCGGCAGCACGTCGCTGAGGCCGACGAAGGCAACGAGCCGTCGGAAACCGTACGTCAGCGTCAACGCATCGGCCCACTCCTCCCGGAGGTAGTGCATGTCGGCGAGGCACTGTCGTGCTTTGCTTTTGGCCACGGACTTCGGGTATGCGTCGATGATGCGAGCCGCTCCCTCCATCGCCGTCTTGGGGTCAACGTCCCATTCAGCCAGGAGCTCGTGCAGCATGACGACGGGGTAGCCGAACTGCCCGTCAACGTCGATCGCATCGCCCGCAAGGAATTGAGGCCGGTAGTGCTTCGAAAAGAACGATCTCTGCAAACGGTTCATCTCAGGTAACTCGTTCGCCGCTACCACGTCGAAACGGTGGACCCGTTGAGAGGGTGAGTTGGTCGTCACACGACGAGCATGTCAGCGAAGTTGCAACCGCCGGCGTGCAGGATGCACGGTCCCTCGGCGGACGTCAGCTCTAGCTCGGCTTCCGCGACGCGTGGTCCTTCCGTACCGCCACGGGCGTGCGGGCTTGGGCGAACAGCAACCAGGTCAAGGCGAACCCCTCGCCGACCGGTGGCGACGTCTTCGGCCTCCACGTCGACGGGAGCCGGGTGGTTGTGGACCACGGCGCCGATCTCCCGCTCGAGGCGCCGCTGCCCCGCTGACGAGCGACCCGGCGCCCTGGTCGCAGAGCCGCCAGACGTGCGACCCGACGAGCCCTCCGGCCTCCGGCCTTCAACCCTCCTGCCAGGCTGCGGCGAGGGCGACGTGCCCGAGGTCGTCGCGCCCGGGTTCCGCGGCAGGCCGGCGGGCCGCGCGCTGCCGGGCTGCGCCGGTGCCCCTGGTGAAGAGGTCGTCGATCCCGCGTTCGACCAGCTGGTCGTCGCCGTTGCACGTGAGGGCCGGCAGGACATGCGCGAGGAACCGCATCACGACCTCCCGCGCCGGCGCCGGACGCTCCGTCGTCGGGTCGACCAGGCACCCATCGAGCCCCTCGAGGGAAGCCTGCCAGTTCGCTAGCCGGAGCGCTGCGGCGGGGGTGCTCTGAGCCTCCCGGCCGTCTGCGGCGTCGTTCGCCGCCGTGTCCACCAGGGCGCGCACCAGGCCGGCGACCGTGACGGTCGTGCCGGGGTCGAGCGGGACGTCGGCGACGCGGACCTCGACCGTCGGGTGGTTCGCGCACAGCCGCGCGTCGAGGTAGAGCATGCCGGGATCGAGTAGCGCGCCGGTGCCGAGCATCGCCTCGGTCACCGCACGGTAGCGGGACAGCGAGCCGAAGCGCTCCTGCGGGCCCGACGACGGCCACTGGTTCCAGAGCACCGACCGCCAGCTGGCGTGACCCGTGTCGACGCCGTCGTGGAACGGGGAGTTCGCGCTAAGGGCGATGAGGACCGGCGTCCACGTCCGGATCCGGTCCAGGACGGCGACACCTTCGTCCGGGGAGTCGATCGACACGTGCACGTGCAGGCCCGAGGTGAGCACCCGTCGCGGCAGGGCGCCGTACCGCTGCATGATCGCCAGGTACCGCGGAGACTCGGTCGGGTGCGGTGTCACCGGGCACGGCGAGGTGCCCAGCGGTGCGGCGTGCGCTCCGATCTCGGACGCGAGCTGTTCGGTGAACGCACGGTTCGTCCGGACCTGGTCGCCGAGCGTCGCGAGGGACGAGTGCGGGCGGGTGATGAGCTCGATCGCCTCGCGGTGCATCTCGGCCACGACCTCGCCGCCGTCGCCCGGGCCGCCGGCCGCGATTGCACGGGCGAGCACCTGGTCGGCGACCGGGACCGGGTGACCAGTCCTCCGATCGATGAGCAGCAGCTCTTCCTCGACTCCCATGGTGCGCATGCACCGAGTGAATCCCCGCTCGGCTGCACACGGGCACCGGGTGGTCGGGGCACGCGGCGGGAGGGTCCGCGGAGCGCGGGTGGCAGGCGTTGGGGAGGGTGGTGGCCGAGCCGCGGGGGTGGACGTTCCGCTGTGGAGCGCGGCTACGACCGGGGTCGGTGCGAGCGGGAGGGATCGGCGGCGTGCGACGGCAAACCGATGTCTTCGGTCGACCGGTCACATCGCGCGTCACGATCTTCGGGCGGCGCGCTGAGCCGCCACGTCTCCGCGACACGAGGGGGCGCCAATCGGGCCAGGGCCTGACCGACGCCTTCCAGTCGAAGGCCCGATCCGTGCCGCCGACGGCCTCGGGCGGGCGGGCGGGCGAGGGTTTGATCGGTCGAGTTGATGCGGGCCCGGGTGCCGATCGGCCTCTGGTGTTGCATGACCTCTAGACCATCGCTCAGGTCTTTGGCCGGAGGAGCCGAACGGACCGCCGTGACGAAATCGACTGGTTGCGTCACTGGGTCCTCACGACCAGAGACAGGCGCCACTTCTGCTCGTGAGCTACGCCTTCGCTCCGATCCCAACTGTGCTCGTTGCTCGCCCTCATGGCGGAGAAGGGGTTGCGCACAAGTACGGCTTTGCCCTCAGACGACAGCTCAGTAGCGACAGATCGTGAACTCGGTCGTACGGCCAGCATTCAGGAGGAGGGGCGTCAGTCGCCTGCTCGATTACAAATGCCTGGGAAGCAGGTCGCGGCACCTCATAGGCGTTGGACCCCGTGGCGGTACGGTTTCCTGCACTGAGCGTCCGATCTACGATAGTACTCATCGTCGCAGCGACAGTCGCGGCATTCGTATCTGCTCCTAATGCATCACGACTCAACCAAAAGCGGACCCGAATTGGCTGAGCAATGCCGACACGATGACGCGGTCGCCTGCGTAGGCTCGGCGCCCATGAAGCGTGCGACAGTTATCGATGAGGACCACATCGCCCGCATCGAGCCGCAGCTTCACGCTGTAGACACCCATGATCTGTCGTGCCCGTTCGATGGTTTCTTCCGAGATAGGGAAGCCCGAGGAGGCGTCGTGCGCACCGCCGTAGGGTCCCACAACTGAGGTTGCGACCGAGAGAACGGCCGGTGAAATGGCTGATCGTACGACCGTTGGGATCTCGTATTCGAATTCAAGCACATCGCCGTCTCGTGGCGTCACCGAGGCGACTTTCCCGTAAGCGGTCGCCTGAGACGTGGCGGAGTCAAAGCCGTCGGGAAGCGCCGCCTGCGAGATAAGCCCGCGGAAGCGCAGCGTTTCCGGCAACAGCTCCGCAAGCTGGTCGCCGCACGGGCTGCCGAGACTCGTGTCGACGAGGATCGTTTCCCCCCCGCTCTGTGAAGGCTGGACACCCAAAAAGCCGACAATGGCGCATCGATACGGAGTGCGACCTAACTCGGAGTGCGGGTCCATCGCCACCCGAGTTTGTGGCGCGAGAGACGTCTCTTGGTTAGGCCGACGCGGGTGCGGAATAGCCTTGAGGTTCGTCGTCGCCGCTACTTCGTGCATCGTTTCGTAGAAGTCTTCCGCTGATTCTACCGAACAGGTAGCATACCCCGTCCTTTGCATACCGATGAGAAGCTCAGAGTTGTCCAATGGATCGGCCCCTTCTAGGTTGTCAACGAGTCTTTGAGATCGTTGTTGCTTTGTGCGACAGCACGCAGCGTGTCAATCCTCTGGTGGGTTGAAGTCGCAATCGGAAGAACGATGAGTTCATCCATGCCAAATTGCGCTTGAAGCCGTAGAATCCGCTGAGCAACATGCTCCCGACGGCAAATCATCTGCCGATCCGCAAACTCTGCGAGGTCTGATACGTCTGTTGAGGAAAACTGGAATTCAGCAGCCGCTGAGTCGTCTGGCGTGATTCCAGGCCGACCACGTGACGCGTACACCCGGGTTACGAAGTGGGGCCGAGCAATGCGTAAAGCCTCTCGGTCAGTGTCGCCAACGGCGGCGACCGCCGACACGGCGCAATAGGGCTTCGCCAGCGCAGCACTGGGACGGAAGCTGACGCGGTAGGCATCAAGTGCCTCGCCACTCGACGCACCATCGAAGTGATGGGCGTGAGCGTATCGCAGACCCCTACTCCCGGCATTTTCTGCGGCAGAAACGCTCGATCCAAGTAGCCATATCTCAGGCTGGTCGTTCACGCCGGGCAAAGCAGGAACCAAATGCCCATCGCGACGGAAGGTTCCGTCGAAGTGCCCAATCAGGTCGTCCAGACGACGATCGAAGTCGCCAAATTGCACCGGCTGAGTACTGTCGCGCACTACCAACGAAGCAACTGGGCCGGCACCGACGGATCGACCGAGGCCGAGGTCTATCCGTGCGCTGTATAACGCGGAAAGGGTACCAAACTGTTCCGCCACAACATAAGGCGAATGATTCAATAGAAGCAGTGCTCCACTGCCAACGCGAATCCGCGAAGTAGCAGATGCGACGGCAGACATAGCGATCGGAACCGCACTCGAGCAGGTATTCGTCGCGTGATGCTCAGCTACCCAGTAGCGCTCGTAGCCCAAGACCTCGGCGCTTTGCGCGGCACGAATCATTTCTCGGAGACCGACTTTCGGCGTGGACCCGTGCGGAATAGTCCCTAGGTCCAGAACGCTCAGGCGAATGCTGTTACTCATACCCGCGCCCGATTGTGCGACGCGCGTTGCGTCGGGTGCCATGATCCCCTTGGCGACATGAGATTACTCAACCGCAAGCACACGCCATTCGTCAAGCGTGGCCCTCAAACAGTCACATGTGAAGCCGCTCAGAAATGTTCTGAGTTTCGTACGGTGAGATTGTGACGTGGTTGAAGCTGTATGCCTCTGGACCGGTCGTTGCGAGGGCAGATGTCGGCAGTAGGCGCCCTGGTTACAGGACATGGCGAGGATCCCGTCGTCCCGAGACTGTTCTGCCGCCACCTTCGAAACAGTCCAGCCTTTGTCTCGCCACCGTCAGATACGGTTAACTCGTTTGTTTTGCCATCTGGAGGGAATTGGGCTGTGCGCAGCGATGCTTTTGGAGGGATCTCGTGCAACGCTTTCTACACGGTGCAAGACGTGTTGAACCTGCAGTCCGTGAGATCTGGAAGGCTGAGTTCCACTCATTGCCGATTGAGTGAAGAATCCGTGCAGATCAGGCAGCTCTATGGGCTCTTCGGCTGAACCAGAACTTCATTCAGCCACGGCGGGACGATTGCTGACAGTTCCCGCTGCAGTGATGAACATGCTCGCGGTGAATCCATCAGGTGGCCCATTCCAGGAACGGGCGTCACGCTCATATTTCTCGCGGGGCGAAACCCTTGCGGCGGAGACTCATCGTCGAGTTCGCCTTGAAATACGAGGCGTGGTGTAGTGGCACCGTACAACTCCTGCGCGCTGCGTGCCGAGACTAACGGGTACGACATCAAGATTGCTCCGATAGCCCCAACGGAGGAGGCATTGCGGATCGCCACACGTGACCCGGCGCTGCGCCCGCCGACGATCACACGGTCGTGATCCCGTCGGGCATAGTTGACGACTTGGTGCCACGCCCGATCGCTTTCCCGATTACGGGCAGCTACATCGGAACGAAAACGGGCAGGCTGTGTGATCAGTGCTACCGAAACTTGATTGCGCAATAGCAGGTGGCACAGGAGTTGCAGGTCTGGTGAACGAATCGTTGTCGCAGCGCCATGAGTGGCTACCAAGATCGCCCTAGGGCGCTCGGCCCGGTAGTTCGACACGTATGCTATTCCTGCGTCGGTCTCGTAGCCTTCGTCGAAGGGCGTAGGTGGCGGACCGCTTGCATGCTCATCTTCGGCTGCCAAGGGTGCATCTTGAGTGTGCGGGCCGCGATGTTGACAAGCACGAGTCGTCGGATACTGCGCGCACGCGCTCGACGTGTAGGTGTACTTCAACAGTTCTCCTTTCCGAATCGAAAGGTCGCCGTCTGACTGCTCGCTGGTCAGAGGCCGCCCCCTCCCGCTGTGTCAGGGCCTGTTGCTCCTCTACCTGCTCGACCAGGCGCGGGTCAGTGAGGGTCTCACCGTGCTGATGCACACGAGTCACAATGGAATCGATCGACGGTGAGAGCGACAGATTCGGCAGGAGCGGTCGCGGGATCCAAACGGTGCGCCGGATGTCCGGTACGGGCACCCCGTTCTTGTGCATGCAGGGTGCGGGAGCGGCTTGGGTACCACCCGGACGACCGCAGTGAGCAACTACACCGAGCCAACTCGACACAGGCAAACGTCACGGTCTCGTTCCCAGCCGTAGTAGGAGGGGGCTGAGGTCGCTCGTACCCACGATTCGCTGCGATATCGCCAGAGCAATACCAGATCGTCCGGTCATCAGTCCCTCATTCCAAAGCTCGAGGTTGGTTGCATCAACTGCGCGTCGTCCGCTCAGCGTTGCAACAAGCGCTGCCAACATCCCGTCCGAGAGACTCGCTGGGTAAACCGACTCAGAGTGTTGTTCACCGACGCCCGCGAGTAGAACGTTTAGAGCAGTCATCCGGCCAGCCATCCCGTGGCACAAGCTCGTGTTCGTGACCACCGGCAGGTCTGCGACGAAGCGCAGCGCGTCGATTCGGCGTGACTCTGAATCGAATGCGCCGTAATCGAAACGGGCGAGGACGATGCCTTCCGCTCCATGGCACCATGCTTGCATCGGGGGGTCGCCGGCGACGGCGGCCGATCGGCGGTCGGACCAATGCTGTTTGGCCGAGTCCCACAGCGCGTCTTGGCTTCGCTTCGCGCCGACGAAGAGCTGAGAGGCGTGGGCCTTCCGCTCAGCGGTCTTCGCGACCGACAAGTACCGCGCAGCAGCCCATTCCACGCCAGCCACGCCGTGGCTGGCTCCTCCGAGCCAAGTCTTGGCCCACTCGTTGTCCCAGACGAGTCCTTCGGTGCCCTCGTCGCGACGGGACCTCCGGAGTAGTTCCTCCACGCTGGCATCACAAACGACGACTCCCAGCTCACGTGACACGAGGCCCACCCGGAGGAGCTCCGAGAAAACGAGGAGGCACCCGGCAGCGCCGCCGATGACGTCTGGTTCGACATCCGTGCTCAGTTTGTCGAGGCACATCGATGCAATGCGGTTGATCGCACTTCGTCCAACTGTCTCAGTCATGAGCCCGAGTTGAATACCGGCACCGATAGCGAAAGCGATCCCCGCGATGCCGCCGAAAGCTCCCGAGTCGACTGAAGCGACCTTGTCTTCCGTGCATACAGCGATGATGTCGGCCTGTAGATCCGCAGCGAGCTTGAGTGCCTGCGGAGAGCCGCTGCCTGCTCCATGAACGGCGGCAGCGAGGTAGACGCCCGCCACTCCGCCGTACAGGCCGTGGTCAGACAATGCCACCGACCACCTGTTGTTCATGGCACGGCCCACGTTCATCCAAGCGCTCGGCGCTACGGCAGCTCGCGACTCTCGGATCTCGCCGAAGACATCATCAAGGAGACGAAGGGTCGCGCTGTGATCCACGTCTTCGTCGCGCAGGAGTTCGTGCAGGTCAATGTAACGCCCGACTTCGGTCTGCGCCGCGGATCCAAATGCTGCGATGCACTTGGCAATAGCATCACGGTGACGGTGACTGTTTGCGTTCCAGTCCCGAAGCTCAGCGGTGCGCTCAAGTGCGGTCGCGAGCCCTGAGGCGAGTGGGATGTCTCCGACCGGCCCGGGGAGGGAGTGGTCGCGTGGATCGCAGTAGTAAGCCGGGATCTGCATACGGTAGAGCGCGTCGACTTCCCTCTGGAGGAAAGCGTCATCGCCGTACGGTGCCACAACGTGAAGCTGATCGCCGAGAGTCTGACGAGCCAGTCCCGAGTCCACGAGGCATCGTGGATGAGTGGCCTTGAATTGCGACTCAAAGTAGACCTGCGTCGGGCGAACGACCACGCGTGTGTGGCCGTCGTACTCATACATCGCCGATACAAGCTCAGGTAGATTCGCCCGAAGGTCGGCTGAGCAACGTTCGAACCCGTCGAGCACGGCGTCCAGGTTAGCGGCAACGCCGCTCGCTACATCGGCGGTCCGCTGGTCCTGAGTAACGCCCTCCCGACGGCCGACTCGAACGACGTCAGTGCAGTCATCCGTGACCACCATGCTGAACAACCCTGAGACGTCGCCGTCGATCGCGCCGATTGCGCCGATATTCACCCCTTCTACGTCAGCATTCGAAGCGATACGCTGCGGAAGAATTCCTGTCGTGAGTACAGAACTGAGCTGGTTCGTTCGAAGGCTGTTGTCACCCGGGTTGTTCGCGGGAACCGAGTTGAGGATGCACTCGAGGTCAATCCCTACCAGACAGCCTTGATAGGGCAAAAGGTTCTCCCGGTGGAGGTCCCGCGTGGCCGTGAAGTACGCGAATGCGATCCACGCACCAGCCGCTGTGTAGTGCGCGCGCCCAAAGCCAGTGTTCTTGTCTGCTTCGAGCCAAGGGGACCAGTGGTAGGTCCCGCGATCGAGAACGGTAGCCACTCTGACCAAATCCTGGACGCCTGCACTGAGTAGACTGGTCAAGCGGGTCATGAAGAGTTCAGGTGCCGCAGACCGCGGCTTGTACATCGCCACGTGCCCGTCCGAGAATCGGACACGGCACGCCCGTGCTCCACCGTCATGAGGATCGCCGAGCGGGGTGATATGGCTCACCTCGGGCACGATGTCCGTGCCGAACATTTCCGACAATCCGGCCGCGTCAGCCTCAGCCGCTGCCACGATCCGCTCGAAAAGCGCCGCCGTAGCGGATGTGACAGCCGTGATGCGCTCGTGCAGCACGGGGTACTTGGAATACAGATACTTCCGGTATTCCGGCAGCACTGCGCCCTCGAAGTAGGAGCGGTACCGCTTCTGTGCCGAGTCACCGACGAGCACGCCGGCGATCCGTGCGATGTTGATCTCGACGCAAATCGTTTGTGCGATCCCTGACGCGAGTTCTTCGCCTACGGTCGCCAGCACGCCTTCAACGAGCAAGGGCGTACTCCCCGCTCCGCGGTCCAGTAGTTCGCCAGCGAAGTGTTTCGCGAGACGGTAGCAATCCTCGTAAAGACCAGATGCAGTCTCATGGTCCACCACGGGGTCTGCATCGACGAATATTCCGGGTGGCGTCATCCGCGAACGGACACGCCACCCGGAATCAGTGGTCTGCTGCGAGTGACTCGATGGCTTGCCGGTCAGCACCCGCACACTCTCTGCGTGCCGACGCAAGGCGCGACGGTGCCACAGACAGTGGTCGTTGGATCACATCCGCTCGGATCGGTAATCGCGCTTTCAAAGACGCATCCGCTCGGCATGAACGCGAATTCTTCCAGGCGATCGACAGGGCTGGGCGATTGCCCGTCCTCGATGTCGGCCCCGGAGAGCCATGCTTCGGAAATGGTTGCAGCGTCCATTCCTGTCCCCTTCTTTCAGTTGTCGGGCGACCCCATGCCCGCCCCACGCGCAGGCTATAGGTCTACCGCCTCGTCACTCAACCAAACTGGTAGTGTCCTCAGATTGCGAACGGACGGCATCGACGTACAGAGGAAGTACGGCGAGATGGACGTACGTCGGGTCGGACGGACAGACATATTGACGTGATCGATTGTGACGCCGGAGATCACATGCGTCGGAGATCGCAAGGCTGTGGTCGGGAAGACGTTCGTCGCGCCCGGTCGCGCGCCCGGGAGAAAACCCGCGGCCACTCTCGTCGGTGGCCCGGTGCGCAGCATTGATCGGAGCGGTGTGCATGTACGCCAGGACGCACGCCAGCAAGTGGCCAGCGATGAGGACGAAGGTGATCGAAGGCATGCCCCACGCGAACACCTGCCCACGTCGGATCTGACTCCCACTTCTTGCCTGCCGCAACCGGGGTCAGTCGCCGGGGAGACCGATCTTCGAGCCGCGGGGGTCGTTGTTCCGACGCGGCGGTGCCTCGACGACCGGGGCCGGCTCGAGCGCAAGGGCACGGCGGCGTGCGGCGTCGGACCGCCCGATGTTCGTCACCGCCGTGATGAAGGTGGCCGACTGCAGCAGCATGAGCATCGGGGGCCAGAACAACACGAACGGGGAGTCGAGCGAGCCGAGGCCGGACAGCAGCGCTCCCGCCCAGACCAGCGCCCAGGTGATCGGCAGCAGGACGAACCGGGCCGCGAGGGCGACGGACGGTCCGACGGTGCGCTCGGCCCGGGCCAGGATCTCGTCGCGGTCCTCCGGGAGCATCGCCGGAGCACGGGCGGCGAACTGCCGTGCGATGCGCTCATCGCGGCGCCAGTCGCCGGTCCCGGTCCCGGCGGCGGTGCCTCGGAGGTCGAGATCCCGACGGTGGACCCGGAGGAACACTCCGACCAGGCACCCGAGTGCGGCCGCCAAGCAGACGATCGCCAGGAGGCGTAGGGGCCACGGCCCGTCGAAGATGCCCCAGAGCAGATCGGCGACGACCATGACAGTGCCCGAGACGACGGCGACCGTGCCGGTCACGACGGTCCGGCGTCGGAGCCGGGCCGGGTCGAGGAACTCCGACCGCCGTGTGCGGGCGATGCGCCAGCCGGTCGAGAACGCGTTGCCCATGCGGTCATCCTGCCCGGTCGCCGGGGAACGCGGAACGGCCGACCCTGGAGGAGGGCCGGCCGTTCCGGTGGTGGGGCTGCGGCTACTCTCCGGCGGTCAGGACCGCGGCGGCCGGGTCGAAGTCCTCCGGCAGCGGCGGGATCGCGTCGACGGACGAGGTGATCTCGACTGCCGAGCCCGACTCGGCGGCGTCGCGGATGCCGAGCAGCACGTCCAGGACGTGCAGGGCCACGGCACCGGAGGCGCGTTCCGGTCGGTCCTCGGCGATCGCGCGGGCGAGCTCCACGACTCCGGTGCCACGGCCCCAGGTCGAACCGACGGCGGGCAGGGTCTCGGGCTCGTCGTGCCCGTAGCGCCAGAGGGTCGACTCACCCTCGAACGTGTTCGGGTCCGGCAGCGAGATCGTGCCGAGGGTGCCGTTGATCTCGACGAAGCCCATCCGCGGCAGCGCGTGCTGGAACGAGAACGTCGACTGGGCGGACTGCCCGCCGGCGAACTCGATGAGCGCGGCGTGGTGGGTCGGGACCTCGACGGGGAAGGTCTCGCCGGCACGGTCACCAGACGCGATCGTGCGGCGGTCGAGCGACTTCGATGAAACGGCCTGCACGCGCGAAGCGGTGCCGAACGCGTGCACGAGCGTGGTCACGTAGTACGGGCCCATGTCGAACAGGGGACCGGCACCGGTGGCGAACAGGAAGTCCGGGTTCGGGTGCCACGCCTCGGGTCCGGGCACGTGGAACAGGGTCGTCGCGGTGAGCGGCTCGCCGATGTCCCCGCGCGCGATGGCCCGCAGTGCGGTCTGGATGCCCGCGCCGAGCACGGTGTCCGGAGCGGTCGCGACGCGGAGGCCCTTCGCCTGCGCCGACGCGAGCACGGCCGCTGCCGAGTCGTGGTCGGTGGCGATCGGCTTCTCGCTCCACACGTGCTTGCCGGCGTCGATGATCTGCTGGTCGACCTCGGCGTGCACGGCCGGGATCGTCAGGTTGATGACGATCTGCACGTCGTCACGGGCCAGGAGCTCGTCGACGCTGCCGGAACCGGCGACGCCGTACTTCTCGGCCTGCGCGGCGGCCCGGTAGAGCAGCACGTCGGCGACGAAGCGGACCTCGACGTCGGCGAACTGGGTCAGGTTCTCGAGGTACTGCGTGGAGATGTTCCCCGCGCCGATGATGCCGATGCCGGTGCGGCTCACTTGTCGTTGTCCTTCAGCCAGGTGAGGGACTCGGTGATGCCCTCGAAGACGTCGCCCTTGTACGCGTCGAACTCGACGACGCGGATGGCCTGCGGCGCCGCGGCGAGGATGCCCGCAACGTCGACGTCGCCCTGGCCGGCCGGGGTCTGGTTCTCGAAGGCGCGCTGCAGGGCCTCGGGCACGATGAGGGCGCTCTCGGACGAGGGCAGTGCGGTGCGGATGTCACCGTCGACCTTGCCGTCCTTGACGTGGATGGCGACGACGCGGTCGCCGAGGCCACGGAGCACGGCAGCGGCGTCCGCGCCACCGACGGTCGCCCAGAACGTGTCGACCTCGAGGACGGTCTCCGGCGCGAGCTGCTCGACGAACAGGTCGTAGACGGTGCGGCCGTCGACCTTGTTCGTGAACTCCCACTGGTGGTTGTGGTACCCGAACTGCAGGCCACGGGACGCGGCCTCGGCGGTGAGGACGTTGACGCGCTCGGCGATCTTCGCGACGTCGTCGGCGGTCTGCCAGCGGTCGGTCGGGATGAACGGGTCGATGACGGTGTGGATGCCGAGGCGCTCCGCTGCGTCCCAGATCGGGGCGGTGTCGTCGGCGTCGATCACGGCGACGTGCCCGGAGGGGGCCTTCAGGCCGGTGGACGCGAACGCACGCTCGAGGTCGGTGGCGCGCTCGACGAACGCGTAGGGCTCGACGTTCTCGTAGCCGATCTCGCGGACCCGGGCGATGGCCTGGTCGAGGTCTTCGGCGATCGCATCGCGCAGTGAGTACAGCTGCACAGAGGTGGTGGGCATTGCAGAGGCTCCTTCGATCCTGACGTGGTGTGCGGCCGACGGAGACACTGCTCCACGGCGAGACGATCCGACGCTACCGCAGAAACCACCCGCTGTGTAGTTTTCATCCCTGTGTGACGTGATCCGTGCCTCCAGGACCGTCGTACGGTTGCCTGGTGACCGCCGCGACGACCCGCACCTTCCGCACGCCCGTCGGCCGGATCGTCGGCCACCGCGACGGCGGTGTGGTCCGCGCACTCGGGATCCCGTACGCCCGCGCCGAGCGGTTCGGGCGACCGCAGCCGGTGCCGCCGTTCACGGCGGACTTCGTCGCCGACACCCCCGCGCCGGTGCCGCCGCAGCCGGCGACGCCGGTGCTCGAGGAGCTCATCCACCCGATCGAGGCCCAGGTGTCCGAGGACTGCCAGGCCCTGTCGGTGACGGTGCCCGCGGACCTCGGCGAGGACGAGCTGCTGCCCGTGATGGTGTGGATCCACGGCGGGTCGTACGTCGTCGGCGGCGGGGACATCCCGATCCACGACCCGCGGGCGCTCGCCGAGGAGCAGCGGGTCGTCGTCGTCGCGGTCACGTACCGGCTCGGCGTGCTCGGGTTCCTCGGCGACGGGGAGCGGGTGCCGGCGAACCTCGGGCTGCTCGACCTGGTCGAGGCGGTGCGCTGGGTGCACGCCAACATCGCGGGGCTCGGCGGCGATCCGGAGCGCATCACCCTGTTCGGGCAGTCGGCCGGCGGTGACGCGATCGCGCACCTCATGGTCGCCGAGGGCACGGCCGGGCTGTTCCAGCGGGCCATCGTGCAGAGCGCGCCGCTCGGGCTCTCACGCCGGCGGGCGCGGATGAACCGAGCGATGCTCCGCGCGGTCGGCACCGTCACACCGGGCACCGCGCTGGACGACGTGCTCGAACTGCAGGCGGCCGCCGAGAAGGTGGCGCTGCCGTACGGACTGCGCGGTGGGATGCCGTTCGGCACGCAGTACGGACACGCGCCGCTGCCCGCGGAACGGGACCTGGCGGACGCGTGGCGCCGCGCGGCCCCGCACGTGGAGGTGCTCATCGGGTCCGCCACCGACGAGGCCGCCCTCTACGTGCCGATGATCCCGGGCCTCCCGGCCGTCGCGCGCACCCGGGTCGGGCGGGCGCTGCTCCGCTGGTGGCTCGTCCGCCCGCTCAGCGAGGTCATCTACGGCCGTGACGCCCGGGCCTTCGCCGCCCGACACCGCGCCGCCGGCGGTCGGGCCGTCGTCTACCGGCTGCACCGCGGGGTGACCGTCCGGCCGACGGGGGCGGTGCACATGAGCGACGTGCCACTGCTGCTCGGCGACCGGGCGGCGTGGGCCGGCAGCCGGTTCGTGCCGGAGCAGGACTGGGCGGCGGTGGAACGCCGCGGGCCGGGACACCGGGCGATCTGGGCGGAGTTCGCGCGTACCGGACGCATCACCGCGGCCGACGACGAGACGCTGACGTTCGACCGGGGCTGACGTTCGACCGGAGCCGAGCACTCGCGGCCCGGCGACGGGCTCGGCCCCACCCCTCGAACTGGCGGTCGCGCCACCGGGGCCCGGGCCGGATGATCGTCCTCATGCCCGCGCCCGACGTCGACCTCCGTCCCCGTGTCGTCCGGGCGGCGATCGAGGCCTTCCGCCGGTCCGACTTCCACGCCGTCGGACCCGCCGAGGTCGCCGCGCTCGCCGACCTCACCCCGCAGGACGTCACCGACGCCTACCCGGTGTGGGAACTGCTCGTCGTCGCCGTCATGAACCGCTGGAACAACGGCGACCGTCAGGCACTCTGGCCGATCGCCGAAGAGCAGGGCGCTGCCGCGTACCTGCGCGCCCGGCTGGAGTCCGGGCTCGCGGACCCGGGGCTCGTCCGCATCCGGATCGCGACGCTCAGTGCTGCCTCGGCGCCGACCCACCCCGCGGCCGGCTGGTTCCGGAGTCAGTACGTCCGGTCGTTCGAGGACATCACCCTCGCCCTGGTGCGGGACGTCGTCGCCGGTCGCGAGCCGCACGGCACCTCACCCCGGCACGCGGCGGAGCAGCTGGTCGCCCTGTACGAAGGGCTGCAGATGCAGTCGATGATGCGCGACGACGGCGACCTGCTGTCGGGGTGGGATCGAGCCGTCGCCCGGATGCGCGCCGGGTGGGGCGCGGTCGCACTCGTCTGACACGCGCGTGGACGCGCCGTCGTCCGAGCGCTCCACGACCCGGCGATGCCCCATGATCAGGCTCGTCGCGCTACGGTCGAGGGTCGCCTGGCCACCGCGCGCCCGTGCACCTGACCACTGATCTGGAGGACCCATGTCCGGCAGCACGTTCGGAGAACTGTTCCGCGTCACCAACTTCGGCGAGTCACACGGTCCTGCGGTCGGCTGCGTGGTCGACGGATGCCCTCCGGGCATCCCCCTGACCGAAGCGGACATCCAGCACGACCTGGACCGGCGGCGTCCCGGGACCTCCCGGCACGTCACCCAGCGGCGGGAGCCCGACCGGGTCGAGATCCTGTCCGGCGTCTACGAGGGTCGGACGACGGGCACGCCGATCGCGCTGGTGATCCGGAACGAGGACCAGCGCAGCAAGGACTACGCGGACCTGCTCGACACCTTCCGGCCGGGCCACGCGGACTACACGTACTGGCGCAAGTACGGCCTGCGCGACCCTCGCGGCGGCGGGCGCTCGTCCGCCCGACTGACGGCGCCGATGGTCGCGGCCGGTGCGATCGCCCGCCAGTGGCTCCGCAGCGAGTGCGACCTGCAGATCGTCGGGTGGATGAGCCAGCTCGACGACATCGCGGTGCCGTTCGTCGACGAGTCGCAGATCCCGCTGAACCCGTTCTTCGCCGCCGACGCCGCGGTCGTGCCGCGGCTGGAGCAGCGCATGGACGAGCTCCGTGCCGCCGGTGACTCGTGCGGTGCGCGGATCGACGTCGTCGCGCGGAACGTCCCGGCAGGCCTCGGCGAGCCGCTCTTCGGCAAGCTCGACGCGGACATCGCCAGCGCGATGATGAGCATCAACGCGGTCAAGGGTGTCGAGATCGGTGCCGGCTTCGACAGCGTCAGCCAGCGCGGCAGCGAGCACGGCGACGAACTGACCCCGGACGGCTTCGCGAGCAACAACGCGGGTGGGGTCCTGGGCGGGATCTCGACCGGTCAGGAGCTGCGGGTCTCGATCGCGATCAAGCCGACGAGCTCGATCCGCACGCCTCGTCGGTCGATCGACCGTGACGGAACACCGACCGTCGTGGAGACCAAGGGCCGGCACGACCCGTGCGTCGGGATCCGTGCCACGCCGGTCGTCGAGGCGATGCTGGCGCTCGTGCTGATGGACCACATGCTGCTCCACCGGGCGTACGACGGAGCGGTGTCGTTGCCGGTCCCGCCGATCGAGGGCCCGGTCTGGCCGAGCGCATGACGGACCGATGACGACGACGACGCCCGGGACGGTGCGCAGCTGGAACGCGGACGACGGCTGGGGAGTCGTCGACCTGGACCCGGTCGTCGGCGGTGATCCGGGCCTCCCGGCACCGGTGCGTGACGTCTGGGTGCACTTCGGTGCGATCGTCGGGCGCGACGTCGGGTACCTGGTGCCGGGCGAGCGGGTGAGCGTGACCTGGGACGAGGTCCCGCACCCGCCGTACGGCGGCCAGGCGAGCGCGGTCGTGGTGGCCGACGGCGACTCGGGTGGCGGGCCGATCGAGGCGTCCGACCCCGGCGTCATGAACAGCACCCTGACGATCGAGTGGGACGAGGGCTCCACGAGCTGACCGGCGGTCCGACCGGTCGTCCTCGGACGCATCGACCTGGTTCCAGGTTGGTCACGACCGCCCGCACCACTGCCCCGACCGGCAGCCGATCTGCGAGTATCCGACCATGAGGGGTACTCGAACCGCCGCCGTCGGCATCGCTTCCGCCGCGATCGTGTTCCTGGCGACCGGGTGCGGGGTCTCCACGGCCTCGCCGGGTGCCGGACAGCCGACGGCGTCACCGTCCGCGACGCAGGTCCCGACGCAGGTCCCGACGCGGACGCAGACGACGCCGACGCCGACCGCGGACGCGGCCGAGAAGTCCCCGGCACTCTCGGGGGTCATCGCGACGGGGACGTTGGCCTCGCCGGACGGCAGCACGTCGGGGACGATCGTCCTCACCGCCGCCGACGGTGTGGTGACCGCGACCATCGACGACTTCCGCTCCACCGCGACCGGTCAGCTCGACCTCGACCTGACGCCGTACGCCACGACGGCCACCTGCCCGAGCGACTCGTGGCGGTTCGTCATGAACGGCGTCGACGCCGAGCCCCACACGTGGTCGCTCCCGATCAGCATCGAGGGCGGTCCCTTCGAGGTCGACCCGTCCTACCTCCGCAGCGCCGTCGTCCACGTCGACGCAGCGACCGGCACCGCCGGCCCGGACGGGTGCGTCACCCCGGTCCTGGCGGCCGCACCACTGACGTGGGACGTGCCGGACACCCGCGCGGACCTCGTCGTGGTCGACCACGGCACCCGCGCCGGCGCCACCGGGACGACGACCTCGACGAACGGTGCGCTGTCGACCTACACGGTCACACCGGGCGACACGTTCCCGGCCATCCGGCAACGCTTCGCCCTGACCGTGGACGACGTCGAGTACCTCAACCCGTTCAGGGCGGATGCCTCGGATGCGGCACTGCGGTCCGGCACCGTGTACAACCTGTCGGCGGCGAACCGGGGCGTGCCGCCGGCGTGAGTCCGGACGGTCGCGGTCAGGTCGACGCGGGGTCCCCGCACGGGACGCTGACCGTCGGTGCCGACGCTGCTCGCGCAGCGCACCGGACGGGAGGCGCGTTGCGGGTGAGCGGACCAGGTCACCGGCACCGCGCCTCCCGTCCGTCACCGCGGTCACCCCAGCTGGTCGACCAGCCGCTCGCCCGCCGCCCACGAACGCGCGGCGTTCGCGGTGCTGATCGACGCGGGCAGCGGCACCGTCCGCCCGCGGTCGTCGACCATGCCCCCTGCCGGACCCAGGTCGGCGGTCCGGGACGCCAGGTGCTCGGCGACCGGGCAGGTGGCGCGGGCGAACCGGTTCGCGACGCTGCCGACGAGCCGCAGGGGCAGCGCCTGTCGACCGAGCAGGTCGGACCGGATCAGCCCGGGGTGGAAGACGGCGGCGCTGATGCTCGGTTCGGTCTCGGCGAGGTGCCGCGACAGGAGCAGCTTCCAGGCGACCGCCTGCGTCAGGACCCGGACCCCGGAGGTGTTCGCGTCCACACCGTCGACGGCGAAGTCCCCGAGCCGGCGGACGAGTGCCGGTGCCACGCCGACCGTGAGGACGCGGGCCTCCACTGCCTGACGGAGGAGCGGCAACGCGGCGCGCGTCAGCAGGTGGTGCGTCAGGGCGTTCGTCGCGAAGCTGCGGGGGATGCCGGGCCGCAGGTCACCGTGTTCACCGACGGACCCGGTGGCGTTCACGAGCACGTCGAGCCGGTCGACCGTCTGACCGAGGTCGTCGACCAGGCGGGCGACCGAGGCCGGGGAGGTCAGGTCGGCGACACGCGACTCGACCGCGACGTCGGCGCCGGGCGTCGCGTCCTGGACGGCACGGACCGCGGTGCGAGCACGGTCGGCGTCCCGCGACAGCAGCACCGTCCAGGCACCGAGGCGCGCGAGCCCCTTCGCGACGGCGAGCCCCACGCCGGACGAGCCGCCGGAGACGAGGACGGTCGTGCCCGCCATGCGATGGGTTTCCATGTCGACCTCCGGATCGATGGCACTGCGTGTCGTGAACCTAGCACCCGCGGCTCGCGGCTCGCGGCCCGGAGGACCGGGCGGGCGGGCCGCCGGGACGGGAGGCCCGGCGCGGCGCTCCGGCATCGGTCCGGTCCCTGGGATGGTCGGGTCATGGAGTACACGGACTACGACACCCGGCTGGCGTCCTACGCCGTCGTCACCGACGGGGACCGGGTGCTGCTCGCGCGGTTGAGCTGGCCGGACGCCGGACTCTGGACACTGCCCGGCGGTGGTGTCGACCTGGACGAGACCGTCGAGGAGGGCGCCGTCCGCGAGGTGCTCGAGGAGACCGGGTACGACGTGGTCGTCGAAGAGCTGCTCGGGGTGCGCTCCCACGTCGTCCCGCCCGAGCGTCGGAAGACGCAGAACGGCCGACCGATGAAGGCCGTGCAGGTGGTGCACCGGGCCCGGGTCGTCGGGGTTTCGCTGCGCCACGAGGCCGAGGGGACGACGGACCAGGCGGCATGGGTGCCGATCGCCGAACTTGGGTCGCACCGCCACGGGTTGCTCGTGGCGCTGGCACTGCGGTGGGCGGGCGTCACGGCGGAGTGAGCTGTGCCTCCCGGCCGCCGTGTCAGTGCTGCGTGACGAACGGGTCGAGCACGGCCCAGGTGCGCTCGGGCGCCTCGAGGTGGGGCAGGTGCCCGGCCGCGGCGACCTCGGCGAACACCGCACCGGGGACGGCGGCGGCGACCGCACGACCGTAGCCGGGGGTGATGACGCGGTCGCTGGCGCCCCAGACGACGAGCGTCGGGACGGCCACCGCCGACAGGCGCCCGAGCAGGGTCGGGTCGCTCATCGCCCGGCCGGCGAGTACCGCCATCGTCTGCCCGTTCGCCTGCAGGACCGTGCGCTGTTCCTCGGTCACGAGCGCCGGGTCCTGGTAGCCGCGCTCGGGGTCGTGCCAGGCGACCTCCGCGAGGCCGCGGGCGTCGAGCGCGAAGAAGTCCGCGATCGGTTCCCCCGGGACGACGACCCCGACGGTGTCGATGACGACCACCCCGCCGAGGACCCCGGCGGACCGCTCGTCCGCCGCGGCCTGCACCGCCATCTCGAGGGCGATCCACCCGCCGATCGAGGACCCGACCACCAGCACGTCGCGCTCGCCGTGGTCGCGGAGCCGGGTCAGGTACGCCGACGCCAGGTCGGCGATCGACGCGATCGACTCCGGTCGCTCGGTGCCGTCCCAGCCCGGGTGCGTGGGAGCGTGGACGTGTCGGGATGCGGCGAGGTGCTGGACGATCGGCGCGACCGTCCGGGGCCCACCACCGCCGTGCAGCACGAGGGCGATCGGTGCGGCGGGGTCGCCGGCGCGGAGGACGGGCAGGTCGTCGGGGAGGGTGTTCGGCATGGGTGGAACTCCTGAATCAACATATTGATCTAAATGTGTTGATACCGTAGCACCATGACGACGGACCTCGAACGGCTCGGCCAGGCGGTCAAGCGCGCGCAGTACCGGAACCACCGCACGATGGACCTCGCCCTGCAGGACGTCGGGGTGACCCTGGTGCAGTGGGACGCGCTGCGAGCCGTCGACCGGATGCCGGGCGCGTCCGGGCACGACCTGGCCGTCGCCACGTTCCAGAGCGACCAGGCGTTCGGCACGCTGGCGTCCCGACTCGTCGAGCGCGGGCTCATCGAACGGACGGCGGGACGCGGGCGTCGGCTCGTGCACACCCTCACCCCGACCGGGCGCGAAGCGCTCGACGACGGACACCGGGTGGCCGCCCGAGTGCTCGAGGAGCTGTTCGCCCCGCTCGACGAACCGGGACGGGCGGCGCTGATGGCGGCGTTGACCACCCTCACCGCGGGGGAGTGACGCGGACGACGTGCCACGCGCCTCCCGGCTCGTCGCGGTCGGTCACGACTCGGTCTCGTACCGGTCTCGATACCGCATCGAGCCGTCGACGGCCGCGGCCGGTCCGCCAGGATCGTCCGCATGGGGAACCTCCGAACCGTCCGCACGTCCGTCGTCGTCGTCGCGGTGCTCGCGACGACCGCACTCGCCGGGTGCTCCGCCGGCGACGGAACGGGCACGGCGCCGAGCCCGTCGCGCACCCCCTCCGCTGCTGCGGCCGCGGACCCGGAGCAGGCGACCCCGGAGCCCGTCGACATGGACCAGGACGACAGCGCTGCCGCGACGTGCGGTCAGATCAGCGCGTTGGAGACCGTCGCGCACAACGCGCACGTCGGCCTGTCCCGCGGAGAGCTCACCCAGGCGCAGTTCGATGCGCTGGCGGCGTCGGTGCGGTTCGGGTTCGAGCAACTCGTCACTTCTGACGCGAAGGTGTCGCCGGCCGTGGACTGGGCCCAGCGGTACCTCGAGCAGCACCCCGGGCCGACGATCGACGACACGACGGCGGACTGGGAGCTCCGGGTGCGGACGATCAGGACCGCATGCACCGAGTCCGGATCGAACATCGTCGTGTCGGCGAAGTACGGCGGCTGACCGGCGTCGCCGCCCGGTCATGCAGCAGGATGGGGGCGTGAGCACGCCGGAGCCCCTGTCCGCCGACCAGGCCGTTGCACGCGCGGTGGCGCTCGCCGCAGTCGGCGGTCGGAGCGTGCTCGGCATCGCGGGTGCTCCCGGCGCGGGCAAGTCGACCCTCGCCCGCCGGGTCGTCACCGCGGTCGCCGAGCAGCTCGGCCCGGGCGTGGCCGTGCAGGTCCCGATGGACGGCTTCCACCTGGCGAACGCCGCACTCGACGCCCTGGGCCGGCACGACCGCAAGGGCGCGATCGACACCTTCGACGCGGCCGGGTACGTGGCGCTCGTCCGCCGGCTGGTCGGAGGTCCGGACACGGCGGGTGCCGAGACGATCTGGGCGCCGGACTTCGACCGCCGCGTCGACGAACCCGTCGCCGGCAGCATCGCCGTGCCGTCGGAGACCGTGCTCGTCGTGTCCGAGGGCAACTACCTGCTCGACCAGTCCGCCCCGTGGCATGAGTTGCCCGGGCTGTTCACCGAGACCTGGGCGTGCGTGGTCGACGACGACGTCCGCATCGACCGCCTGGTCGGCCGGCACATGCGCCACGGCCGCGACCACGAGTCCGCCCGGGCCTGGGCCGTGGAGGTGGACGGCGTCAACGCCGCACGCGTCACGGCGGACCTGCACCGGGCCTCCGTCCTGGTCCGGACCTGACACCCGGCCACCGCACCATCCCGCACCACCCGACCGACAGGAGCACGACGTGACCATCGCCATCACCGGAGCGACCGGCAAGATCGGCGGCGCCGTCGCCCGCGCGCTCGCCGCGGACGGCACGCCGTTCCGCATGGTCGTCCGCGACGCCGCCCGTGCCCCCGAACTGCCCGGCACGGAGGTCGCGGTCGCCACCTACGCCGACGCCGACGCAGCCCGCGCCGCCTTCGCGGACGTCGACGTGCTGTTCCTGGTGTCCGGAGCGGAGGCCCGTGACCGGCTCGACCAGCACCGCACCGTCATCCGGGCCGCGGCCGACGCCGGCGTCCGGCACGTCGTCTACACGTCGTTCCAGGGTGCGGCCGCCGACGCCACCTTCACGCTCGGACGCGACCACTTCTGGACCGAGCAGGCGATCCGCGACACCTCGATGGCGCACACGTTCCTGCGCGACTCGTTCTACCTGGACTTCGTCGAGGACCTGGTCGGCGAGGACGGCGTGATCCGCGGTCCGGCGGACGACGGCGCGATGGCCGCGGTCGCCCGGGCCGACGTGGCACGGGTGGCGACGGCGGTCCTCCGCGAGCCGACGCGACACCTCGACCGCACCTACGACCTGACCGGGCCCGCGGCGATCACGCTCACGCAGGCGGCCGCGGTCGTCAGCGAGGTCCGTGGCCGCCCCGTGTCGTACCACCGCGAGTCCCTGGAGGAGGCCTACGCCTCCCGGCAGCGCTGGCAGCCCGAGCCGTGGCAGGCCGACGCCTGGGTCAGCACCTACACGGCGATCGCGGACGGGTCACTCGCGAAGGTGTCCGGCGACGTCGAGCGCGTCACCGGTCGGCCGCCGATGACGCTCCGCCAGGTCCTGGAGGCCCGGGGCGCCTGACCCGCGCCGGTCCCGTCAGCGGCACTGCCAGAGGGTCCAGCCCGTCGGCCGGTCGTGGGCCGAGGCGCCGGACGGGTGGCGGGCCTCCCGGTCGGCCGGCCCGGTGTGACGGCCGGAGCGGAGGCGCGACTGGTCGGACGACCCGGGCCGCACGCCGGGTACGAATCGCCGCACCGATCGGCAGGGGTCGTGCGCCACGTACTGGCGGACCGGGTCGTGCGAGGAGGCACTCGCGCGCTCCACGAGCAGCCGGACCCCGGAACGGACCTGGGCGCGCACCTGACCGACCGTGAAGACCGGGACGCGTCCGGAGTAGCCGCCGTCGGTGAGCACGGCCCGACCGGTGCTGGCGATCACCGGGGCGGAGACCCGCCACGAGTCGGACAGGAACAGCGGCCGCCCGTCGCGTCCGCCGCCGAGCCCGAGCGCGGTCCGGACGAGCACCCGGATGTCGGACGCCGTCGACGTCGTCCCGCCGGTGAACGCGGGCGACGACACGTGGAAGACCTCGCGGTCCCCGTGCGCGCCGCGTGCCGCCAGGCTGTCGACGGTCCCGACGGAGGCGTCCTCGCCGGACCCGTCGCGCTTGGCGTCCAGGGCCTGCAGCGAGAACGCGGCCGGTCCGGCGAGGAGCGCGGCGGCGGTCGCGACGGCGACCAGGCCCCGCAGGCGCCGTCGGCCGGACCGGTCGTCGGCACCGGCACGTCGTGTGGACCAGTGGCCCCGGGGGACCGCGGCGAGGACCAGCGCGACGGCGGCGGCCGCCAGCCCCACCAGGACCGCGGGCCGCGCCAGGACCTCGGGCGTCCCGCCCGTGCGGTCCAGCCACCGCCACCAGACCGTCTCGACCAGCAGCAGGACGGCGAGCGTGTACCGGGGCACCGGCCGGGAGGCGCGGAGCAGCACCACCGCGCCGCGCCACCCCGAGGCGGCCAGCAGGCACAGCTGCACCCCGAGCGCTGCGACGTACGCGGTGTGCGGGATGTGGACGGCCGACAGGACCGCGGCGGCGGTGCCGGTCCAGACGAGCAGGGTGACCGCCGTGGCCCGGGTGGCCCGGGTGGCCTGACGAGCGCGGTCGTCCTGTCGTGCTCCGTCCGGCCCGGTCCGTGCGCGGAGGGACAGCAGCGCGAGCACCGCACCGAGGACCGCGGCGGGCAGCAGCCACTCGACCTGCGTCGCGTACTGCGGGTCGACGAGCTTCGTCAGACCGGTCCCGTCGCCCGCCCCGGCGATCCGGTGGATCCACGGGGACGTGCCGTGTTCGGCGGGCACCGCGCCGGGGAAGAGCCCGGGCAGGAACCGGCCCGAGCCGTTGTACCCGAACACCATGGCGAACGGGTCGTTGTCCGTCGAGCCGTCGATCCACGGCCGCTGCCCCGCGGGCACGAGGGCCAACGCGACCGTCCACGACAGTGACGACACGACCGCGACGGCCGCCAGGACCGACGTCCGCACCAGCCGTCGGCCGTGCGCCGTGCCGAGCCACGTGCCGAGCAGCAGCGCGGGGAGTACCAACCAGGCCTGCAGCATCTTCGCCTGGAACCCGACGCCGACGGCCAGGCCCGCGGCGACGAGCGGCCACCACGTCCCGGTCAGCACCGACCGCTGCCAGCAGCAGAGCGCGACCGCCAGCGCCGCCGTGACCATCGCGTCCTCCATCGGGTGCGCGAACATCGACACGAAGACGGGCGTCGTCGCCGCGGCGGCCGCGGCGACCAGGCCGGTGCCCGGACCCGCCCAGCGCAGTCCGACGAGGGAGCACGCCCAGATGGTGACGAGCCCCTCGACCACCTGGGGGAACGCGAGGGCCGCGGTCGAGTCCCCGAGCAGCCGCAGGCTCAGCGCCTGCGGGACCGCGAAGCCGCTGAGCTTGTCGAGCGTGACCGTCGCGCCCGGGTCGAACGCCCCGGAGGCCAACGCGGCCCAGGACTCGGACATCGACCGGGCGGCCGCCTGGTAGAAGGTGAAGTCACCGCCGCGGGCGAGGTTCCACGAGAACAGCACGGCGGCGCCGACCAGGATGCCGACGAGGGTCCAGCGTGCGCCGGGGTGCTCGTCGCGCCAGCGTGCGGGTCTCGTCATCTCGTCCACATCCGGGACGATGGCGGTCCAGCCGATGGATCAGCCGCAGTGGGGCCGCCAGAGCGCTGCTGATCGTCGGCGGACGCTGAGACGACACCCAGCGGACACCGAGCGGCGCGCCGGATCTCCCAGCCAGGTCAGGCAGATCTCCTGGTCGGCCTGGTCGGCCTGGTCAGCCTGGTCAGCCTGGTCAGCCTGGTCAGCCGACCTTGCGCGCCGACACCGACCCGACGACGCCGAGCAGCAGCACCGCGACCAGGACGGTGAGCAGCGGCGCCGTCCACCCGCTGGTGGCCCCGTGCAACGCGCCCGCGACGAGGGGCCCGGCGGACCCGAGCAGGTACCCGCCACCCTGCACGAACGCGGACATCCGACGGGCGTCGTCGTCGTTCGACACCAGCCGGACGATGACGATGAAGATGATCGTGATGCCGCCACCCTGGGCTGCGCCGCCGAGCACGGACCACAGCAGCCAGAGCTGCGGGGCGGCCAGGAGCCCGAGTGGCATCGCCAGCCAGAAGAACGCGACCAGGACGATGATGGCCCGCGGCCGGAACCGGCTGGCGAGCACGGGGACCCCGAGCGCCCCGACGACCGCGAGGATCTGGAACACCGACGAGCTCGCACCCGAGGACGCCGTGTCGAAGCCGATCTCGTCGTGCAGCAGCGTCGGGATCCACGCGGTGAGCGCGTAGTACGAGAACGCCTGCCCGCCGAACGCGAGCATGAGTCCCCAGGTCACCCAGCGCTTGGCGGGGTGCGGCAGGGTCTCGACGACGGCGGCGTCCCCGCGCGGTGCGACGGTCCGCACCGACCCGGTGTCGAGCACCTGGTCGATCGGCCCGGTGACGGGCAGCGGCTCCGAGTCGTGGTCGGTGCCGCGCCAGGCCGGGCCGGCTCCGACCGTGTAGGTCCACGCGGCCGCGGCGATGAGCGCCAGGACGCCCCACACCGCGATCGCGACGGGCCAGCCCCACGCGGCCGCGATCGGCGCGGTGCCGAGCGAAGTGATCATCGACCCGACGTTGAGCGCCGACGTGTAGACACCGGTGACCAGGCCGACCCGCTCCGGCGAGGTGTCGCGGCGGATCACGACCGGGACCACCACGTTGCCGATCGTGATGCCGATGCCGATCACCGCGGTGCCGATGAGCAGGGCGGCCTCGTGCGGGATCGACCGGACGACGGTCCCCACCAGCACGATGACGAGCGACAGCGACACCGCACGCTCCGCGGTGAAGCGGGCGATCACCCAGCTGGCGAACGGCGTCGCGAGGGCGAAGCAGAGCACCGGGATCGTGGTGAGGAGCCCGGCGACCGTCGCGGTCATGCCGAGGTCGGCGCGGACGTCCCCGATCACCGGCGCCGGGGCGACGATCGGCCCACGGAAGTTCAGCGCGACCAGGACGATCGCGGCCGGCAGCAGCCAGGCGGCGCCGCGCAGGCCGGACCGGACCATGCCGGTGGTCATGCGGACGGCAGCAGGATCGGCAGCAGGTCGAGCGGGGTCGCCGCCTGCGCGATGGTGCCCTGCGCCTCGGCGGGGGAGCCGTAGCCCCACTCCGCGAAGATCGTCGGGACGCCGTGGGCCGCGGCACCCTCGACGTCGTGCAGCCGGTCGCCGACGAGCACCGGGTGGGACACGTCGAACCCCCGGGCGCGCAGGCGACGCAGGGCCTCCTCGACGACGTCGGCCTTGGCGGAGCGGACCTCGTCGTCGCTCGCACCGGTGATGATGTCGATGTCCCCGGTCAGGCCGTAGTGCTCGAGGATGTACGTTGCCGGGGTCTCGGGCTTGCTCGTCGCGGTCGAGATCGGCACGCCGGCCTCGTGCAGGGTGTGCAGGACGACGTCGATCCCCGGGTACATCAGGCTGTCGAGGGCCCCGTGCGACAGGTAGTGCTCGCGGTACACGGCCAGGGTGCGCTCGGTGAGCTCGTCGTCCATGCCCATCGCGATGCGGAAGGTGTCGAGGATCGGCGGCCCGACGAACGACATCAGCGTGGCCTGGTCCGGTACCGGGACGCCGACCTGCTGGAACGTGTGCGTCAGGCTCTCGAGGATGCCCGGAGCCGAGTCGCTGATGGTGCCGTCGAGGTCGAACAGGACGGTGGTGAAGGGACGCTCCGGGCTGTTGGTCATGACCTGTCCAGCCTAGCCGCGACGTGCCTGGCGGTCGGTCCGGGGCCAGGTGGACGGGACGGGGCCGGAGGCGCGGGGCGGGGCCGGGACGGGCCTCCCGTCAGAACAGGCGGGCGTGCCCGCCCTCGATGCCGCGCATCTCGTCGTAGTCGAGGACCAGGCAGCGGATCCCGCGGTCCTCGGCGAGGGTGCGCGCCTGCGGGGCGAACGACTGCGCCGCCAGCACGCCCTGCACCGGACGCAGGTGCGGGTCCCGGTTCATCAGCTCGAGGTAGCGGGTGAGCTGCTCGACGGCGTCGATGTTGGCGTTGCGCTTCATCTCGACCGCGACGCTCGCACCGGCGTCGTCACGCGCCAGGATGTCGACCGGCCCGATGGCGGTCATGTACTCGCGGCGGACCAGCGTGTGCCCGTCGCCCAGGAGTTCGATCTGCTCGGCGAGGAGCTGCTGCAGGTGCGCCTCGACCCCGTCCTTCACCAGGCCCGGGTCGACGCCCAGGTCGTGCGACTCGTCGGCGAACACCTCGTGGATGCTGACGATCAGGCGGTCCTGCGTCTTCTTCTGGGTCACCGTCCACACCTGGGTGATGCCGGCGGCGGCCTGGTCCTCGTCCGGCTCGGCCATCGCGATCGAGCACGGCGGGCTCATCCAGTTCAGCGGCTTGTAGCTGCCGCCGTCGGAGTGGACGAGCAGCGAGCCGTCCGCCTTCAGCATGAGCAGGCGGTTCGCGAGGGGGAGGTGGGCCGACAGGCGACCGGCGTAGTCGACGGAGCAGCGGGCGATGACGAGACGCACCCCGGAAGCCTAACCGGGCGGAGGGCTCGACGCGGCCTGTGCAGCACGCACGGATTCACACGCCTGTAACGACGTTCTGCACATGTTCCACGATCCGAAGCCGTCCTACCGTGGCTCCCACCCCGATCGGCCCACGCCGACACCCCGCACCGAGGAGCCACGATGGCCAGCGAGACCGCAGTGTCAGCACCACGAACCCCCCGTTCCGAGTCGGTCGCCGTCGACGACTACTCGCTCAGCCGAGTCCCGATGTCCGCGCGCTACGGCTGGTTCCAGGTCGCCGTGCAGCGCTTCGGGCAGATCTCGGCGCTGTCCCAGTTCCTGCTCGGTGCGACGCTCGGCTTCGGCATGCGCTTCTGGGACGCCTTCTGGGCGATCACCCTCGGTGCCGTGATCCTGGAGATCGTCTCGGTGCTCGTCGGGGTCATCGGCGTCAAGGAGGGCCTGAACACCTCGGTCATCGCCCGCTGGACCGGGTTCGGCAAGGCCGGTTCGGCGCTGGTCGGGCTGGCGATCGGACTGAGCCTGATCGGCTGGTTCGGCATCCAGTCGGGCGTCTCGGCGGCCGGCCTCGTCTCGATCCTGCCGATCCTGCCCGCCTGGGCGTGGTCGCTCGTGTTCGGGCTGCTCGTCACCGCGATCGTCCTGCGCGGGTTCCACTCGATGCAGTGGCTGGCGAACGTGACCGTGCCGCTGTTCCTGGTGCTCGTCGGCTGGGCGGTCGTCGTCGAGCTGAGCCGGCACTCGATCGCCGAGCTCGCCGCGCGTGCTCCGGCCGGTCCGCAGCTGAGCTTCGTGGCGGGGACCACCCTGGTGGCCGGCGGGTTCATCGTCGGTGCGGTGATCACGCCCGACATGACGCGCTTCAACCGGTCGGTCGGTGACGTCGTGAAGCAGACGCTGCTCGGCGTGACGCTCGGCGAGTACGTCATCGGCCTGGCCGGGGTCCTGCTCGCACACGCCGTCGGCTCCGCGGACATCACCCGCGTGATCACGTCGAGCGTCGGCTGGGTCGGCATCCTCGTGATCCTGCTCGGCACGTTCAAGATCAACGACTGGAACATCTACAGCTCGAGCCTCGGCGTCACGAACTTCATCGACGCGGTGTTCGGCAAGCAGGTGAACCGCGGGCTCGTGACGCTCGTGATGGGCGTCGTCGGGTCGTTGCTCGCCGCGGTCGGGTTCCTCGGGGCCCTCACACCGTTCCTGTCCGTGCTCGGGGTCGTCTTCCCGCCCATCGCCGGGATCATGGTGGCGGAGTACTTCGTCGTGAAGCGCTGGCGCCGCGAGCTGAGCGACGCCGAGTCCATCCCGGCGACCTCGCCCACCTGGGTGCCGGCGACCCTGGTCATCTGGGCGATCGCCTCGCTCTGCGGGTACTTCGTCGCCGTCGGGATCCCGTCGATCAACTCCGTGGTCATCGCCTTCGTGCTCTACGTGGTCGCCGGCAAGGTCGGGCTGATCCGCGGCGTCGGTGTCAGTCGGACCGAGGCGGCACCGGCGGCCGTGGCCCACACGGCAGCGACCGAGCAGGGCACCCCCGCAACCGCCCCGGCCGCCGCAGCCGCCGAGCCGTCCGCCTGACCCCCGCCCCACCGAAGCACCGCACGAACCACCCGCACCACCGAAGGGAACCCCCATGCGCATCGGCATCGACGTCGGCGGCACCAACACGGACGCCGTCCTGATGGACGGCAGCACCGTCCGTGCGGCGGTCAAGCGGTCCACCACCCCCGACGTCACCTCGGGCATCGTCGCCGCGCTCGACGGCCTGCGCGAGCAGCACGCCTTCGGCCCCACGGACATCGACGGCGTGATGATCGGCACCACCCACTTCATCAACGCCCTGGTCGAGGCACGCGGCCTCGCCCCCACCGCCGCCGTCCGCCTGGGTCTGCCGGCGACGGCGTCGCTGCCACCGTTCACAGACTGGCCCGCGCACCTGGTGTCGGCCGTGCACGCGCAACCGTTCCTGGCCCACGGCGGGCACGAGTTCGACGGCCGCGTCATCTCGGAGCTCGACCCCGAGGAACTCAAGCGGCACGCCGGTGCCATCGCGGCCGCGGGCATCCGTTCCGTCGCCATCTCGTCGGTGTTCTCCCCGATCAACGACGAGTTCGAGCAGCGCGCGCAGGAGATCATGGCCGCCGAGCTCGGGCCGGACGTGGCGTTCTCGCTGTCGTCCGAGATCGGTCGCATCGGGCTGCTCGAGCGCGAGAACGCGACGATCATCAACGCGGCACTCCGCGAGCTCGCCGACCGCATCGTCGACGGCCTGTCCGGGTCCGTCACGGGCAGCGGCATCGACGCACCGCTCTTCCTGAGCCAGAACGACGGCACCCTGATGGACGTCGAGTACGCCCGTCGCTACCCGGTCGCGACGTTCGCCTCGGGCCCGACGAACTCGATGCGTGGCGCAGCGGTGCTGTCCGGCTTCGACACCTGCGCCGTCGTCGACGTCGGCGGCACGACGAGCGACGTCGGCGTCCTGACCGCGGGCTTCCCCCGTGAGGCCACGGGCGAGGTCGCCGTCGCCGGCATCCGCACGAACTTCCGGATGCCCGACGTCCTGTCCGTCGGCATCGGCGGCGGCTCCCGCATCCGCGAGGACGGCAGCGTCGTCGGGCCGGACTCCGTCGGGTACCGCCTGACCGAGGAGGGCCTGGTCTTCGGTGGCACCACCCTGACCGCCACCGACGTGGCCGTCCGCGGTGGTCGTGGTGCGATCGGGGACCCGTCGCTCGTCGCAGGGGTACCGGCCGAGGTCGCCGCCCGCGCGCTCGACGTCATCGCGGAGCGCGTCGCCGACATCGTCGAGCGGATGCGCACCTCGTCCGACCCGCTGCCCGTCGTGGCGGTCGGCGGCGGCTCGGTGCTGCTGCCGGACACCCTGCCCGGACTCGGCACCGTGCACCGCCCGGAGCACTACTCGGTCGCCAACGCCATCGGTGCGGCGATCGCGCAGGTCAGCGGTGAGGTCGACAAGGTCTACGCGATCAGCGACGGCCGCCGGTCCGCCGTGGTCGACGAGGCCCGGCAAGAGGCGGTCGACCGAGCGATCGCGGCCGGCGCCGACCCCGGCTCGGTGGACATCGTCGACTTCGACGAGGTCCCGATCCCGTACCTGCCGGGCAACGCGACGCGGATCCGCGCCAAGGCCGTCGGCGACCTGGCACTCGGCGACCTGGCACTCGGGGCGCTGGTCCGATGAGCGCCACGCAGGCCGCGCCCCGCGCCGCCGCCGCCCAAGCAGGGCCCCGCGCCGCCGCGCACGCCGCCGCCGCGCCCCTCCTCGCCGCCATCGGCGCCGACTGCTCCGCCCTCGCCCGCGGCGCCGCGATCCTCGGCACCGGCGGCGGCGGTGACCCCTACATCGGACGCCTGCTCGCCGAGGCCGCCGTCCGCGCCCACGGCCCGGTCGAGATCGTCCAGGTCGAGGACCTGCCCGACGACGCCGTGGTGCTCTCGGTCGCGATGATCGGCGCCCCCACCGTGATGGTCGAGAAGCTGCCGTCGGCCGGCCAGTTCGCCGAGGCCATCCGCAGCCTGTCGGCGTTCCTCGGCGTCACCCCCACCCACCTGGCCTGCATCGAGGTCGGCGGCGTGAACTCGACGACACCGATCGTCGCCGCGGCCGAGCTCGGCCTGCCCCTGGTCGACGGCGACGGCATGGGCCGCGCCTTCCCCGAGGTGCAGATGGTGCTGCCGACCCTGTCCGGGGTCAGCGCGACACCGATGGCCCTGGCCGACGAAAAGGGCAACACCGCCGTCTTCGACACGGTCGACAACCGGTGGGCGGAACGGCTCGCCCGCACGGCGACGGTCGAGATGGGCTGCTCCGCGATCACGGCGCAGTACGCCATGTCCGGCGCGCAGGTGAAGGAGTCGTTCGTCCGCGGCAGCCTGTCGCTGAGCGTCCGGCTCGGCGAGACGCTGGTCCGCGCACGCAGCGAGAACACCGACCCCGTCACGGCGGTCACCGAGGTGCTCGGCGGCACGGTCGTGTTCGAGGGCAAGGTCGCCGACATCGAGCGCAAGACCGTCACCGGGTTCGCCCGTGGCACGGCCCGCATCGCCGGTTCCGGCGGCGACACCGGCCTGGAGGCGGTGCTCCGGTTCCAGAACGAGCACCTGCTGGTCGAGGTGGCCGGCCAGGTCCGCACCACGACTCCCGACCTCGTCATCACGTTGGACGCCGAGACCGGCGAGCCGATCACCACCGAGGCCCTGCGCTTCGGCGCCCGCATCCGGATCGTCACCGCACCGGCCGACGAGCGCTGGCACTCCCCGGACGGCCTGCGCCTGGCCGGCCCGCGGTACTTCGGCTACGACACCCCCGCGGTCCGCCACGACGGCACCACGAGTGCGGGCGAGACGAACACGGGAGCGCACCGATGAGCTGGATCCTCGACGTCGACGACCTGCCCGACCTGGCCCGCGGCGCCGCGCTGCTCGGCACCGGTGGCGGAGGCGACCCCACCATCGGGATGCTCCTGGTCCGAGCCGCGATCGAACAGCACGGCCCCGTCACGATCCTCGACCCGTCCGAGGTGCCCGACGACGCCCTCGTCATCCCCACCGCGCAGATGGGCGCACCGACCGTGGTGCTCGAACGCATCCCCGCCGGCCCGGAACCCCTCGGCGCCCTCCGTCGGCTCGAAGCCCACCTGGGCCGGACGGCGACCGCGACGATGCCCATCGAGTGCGGCGGCATCAACTCGATGATCCCGCTGCTCGTCGGCGCCACCGGCGGCCTGCCCGTCGTCGACGCGGACGGCATGGGCCGCGCGTTCCCCGAGCTGCAGATGGAGACGTTCTCGGTCTACGGCGTCCCGGGCAGTCCACTGGCGATCAGCGACGAGAACGGTCACGGCGTGATCATCGAGACCGGCACCGACAACGAGAAGATGGAGTGGCTCGCCCGCGGGGTCACCATCCGGCTCGGCGGTGTCGCCTACATCGCCGAGTACGCCATGTCCGGCCGTCAGGTGCGGGAGACCGCCGTCCCGCGCACGCTGTCCCTGGCGCTCGCCGTCGGTCGGGCCATCCGGGTCGCCCGCGAAGCCCACCGCGACCCGATCGACGCGCTCGCCGAGGCCCTCGGCACGACGATCTACACGCACCTGCGCGAGCTGTTCGACGGCAAGGTCGTCGACGTCGAGCGCCGCACGGTCGACGGGTTCGCCCGCGGTCGCGCCACCGTGCAGGGGACCGACGGCTCCGCGCTCGAACTCCGGTTCCAGAACGAGAACCTCGTCGCCCGGCGTGACGGGCAACTCGTCGCCGTCGTACCCGACCTGATCTGCGTCCTCGACGCCGAGACCGCCGAGCCGATCACCACCGAGCGCCTGCGCTTCGGCCAGCGCGTCCGGGTGATCGGCATCTCGACGCCCGACCTGATGCGGACCCCGGAGGCGCTCGCCGTGTTCGGGCCGTCGTGCTTCGGGCTCGACGAACCGTTCGTCCCGGTCGAGGACCTGCACGAGCACGTCCGCCCGGCCGCGCCGGCGGTCGGCTGACCGACGACCGGGCGCCGACCCCGGCGCCCGGCCCGTGCACCCGACCCCCGGCCCCGACCCCCGGCCCCGGGATCCGGCCCCGAGACGCGACCACGGCAGCAGAATGGACCCATGGACCAGGGTGAGCGGCGGGGCGGCGGTGTGGCGGGCCTCCAGGCCGACGATGCGGTCGTCTTCGGACGCGGCACCGCCCTGCTCGGCTGCGGCGGTGGCGGCCGCGTCGACCACATGGTCAGCGCGCTCCGCGTCGCGCTCGGTGACCGCAGCGTGCCGGTCGTCGACCTCGACGACCCCGCGCTCGGCTCGGTGGTGGCCGTCGGGCTGATCGGGTCGACCACCGTGCTCGAGGAGAAGATGCCGAGCGGTGAGGAGCTGCCGGCCGCCCTGGCCGCGGTCGAACGCTGGACGGGCACCCGGGCCGACGCCGTCGTCGCCGCGCAGATCGGCGGCGTGACCGGACCGGCCGCGGCCCTCACCGCACACGCCGCCGGACTGCCGCTCGTCGACGCGGACCTGGTCGGCCGCGCGGTCCCGCGCATCGACCAGCTGTCGATCTTCGTCGGCCCGACCACGACGGTCACGGCCGCGGCCACCACCACGAGCGGCCTGCGGATCGTCGTCGACGCCCGGCACCCGCACGACGTCGAGACGGTCTGGCGCGAGGCCGTCTCGCACAGCGGCGGCTGGGCGGCCTTCGCGATCGGCCCGGTCCCGGTCGCGCTGCTGCGCGAGCGGGCCGTCGTCGGCAGCGTGCGGCGCGCGCTCCGGATCGGACGCGCCGCGGGCGGCGCACGCGACGCCGCGGAACTCGCCGCACTGATCGGCGGCCGGGTCGTCGCCCAGGGCCGGGTCATCGACGTGCAGCGCGAGGGGGACGCGCTCGCGTTCGTCCGCAGCAGCCTGGCCATCCGCGACGCCGGCACCGGCGCGGTCACCCGGGTCGAGGCGGGCAGCGAGTACGTGCACTGCCTGGTCGACGGTCTGCCGGTCGCCAGCACCCCGAGCGTCATCACCGTCGTCGACGCGCGCTCGCTCGCGCCGGTGGCGACCGACCGCACGCGGGTCGGCAACGAACTCGCGGTGCTCGTGCTGCCGTCGGCGCCGTGGTGGTGGGCGGACCCCGACCGCACCGCGCGCACGGGACCGCGGGCGTTCGGCATCGACGCGGACGTCGTGCCCGAGGCCGTGCCCGAGGCCGAGGCCGCGGCGGAGGCCGCGGGCGAGGTCGTCGCGTGAACGCCGTCGGCGACCTGCTCCCGCTCCTGCCGTCCGGCACCCGCCTGCTCGTCGGCCCCGGCAGCACCGCGGTCCGGAGCGTCCGCGGTGTGGTGGGGACCCCCGACCAGGTCGGCCGGTCCCTGGCGCCGGGCGACGACGTCGTCGTGCTGCTCACCCCGGTCGACCGCGCGGACGCACGCTTCGACGTGCTGCTGCGCCGGGCGTCCGCGGCCGGCACCACCCTGCTCGTCGTCGACGGGGCACTGGAACTCGGCCCCGGCACCACGACGCTCGCCGACCGGCTCGGCGTCGCCGTGCTCGCCACCCCGGACCCGTGGGCGACCTCGGTCCGCCTGCACGAACTCATCGGCACCGGGATGGGTCCGGCAGCCCGGGCCGCTCTCGACGCCTCCCGCGTCGCGCTCGACGCCGGCCCCGAACTCGACGACCTGTTCGCCCGGCTCGACCGGTCGCTCGGCCACCCGGTGCGGTTCCTCGACGCCTCGGGCCTGGCACTCCGCGGAGCCGCGGTCGACGACGCGGCCCGCGCCGTGCTCGTCCGCCGTGCCGGCACGAGCGACGTGCTGACCGCCGAGGGCGTCGACGAGACGCTCGTGGCGATCCCGGTCGGCACCGGCATCGGACCGCGCGCCTGGCTGGCCGTCGGCCTGTCCGTCCCGATCGCCGCCGAACAGCAGGTGGTCGCGAGTGCCCTGCAGGTCGCCGCCGTCGCCGTCGGGCACCGGCTGCTGCTCACCCGGCTCGACGACGAGCGCGACGCCCGCTACCGGATGGCGATGCTCGACGAACTCCGCGCGGCCGACGGGGTGCCCGCCCCGCAGCTCGTGCAGCGGACCATCGCCGCCGGGTGGCGGCTGGACGCCTGGCACGTCGGCGCGCGCGTGGTGGCGCGGCAGGGCGTCGACCTGGTCGCGCTCCGCCAGCAGGTCGACGCCGCGGTGCGCGCCGAGGGACTCGACGCGGTCGTCGTCGAACAGGCGGACGGCTGGGTGCTGTGGCTGTCGGAACCCGACGAACCCGGCCGGGAGGCAGTGGCCGACATCGCGGGTCGGCTGCGGCGCGCGCAGAACACGCTCCGCACCACCGTGGAGACCAACGTGGGCGTCGGCAGTCTGCAGGCGGGCCCTGCCGGCCTGGTCCGGACGCTCGGCGAGGCCGGGGACGCCGCCCGCCTGGCCGCCAGCCGTCCGGAGTCCGGGCACTTCGTGCACGTCGACCGGCTCGGGCTCGCGCAGCTGCTGCTCGCGTGGACGCAGACGGACACGTTCCTGCCGGCGTCCCGGCAGTTGCTCGCCCCGCTCGAGCGCGGCGGCGGTGCGCTCCTGACGACGCTCGCCGCCTACCTCGACGCGGAGTCGTCGATCGCCGAGACCGCAGCGGTGCTCGGGGTCCACCGGAACACGGTGTCCGACCGCATCGCGCGGGTGGAGCGGCTGCTCGGGGTGGACCTGTCCGACCCCGAGACCCGGCTCGCCCTGCACCTGGCGACGCGGGCGCGTGCCGGGGACGGCGGCTGAGTCAGTTCCTGTTGCTGGCCTGCTCGGTCTCGCGCGTCGTGGTCCCGCTCGTCTCGTCGGTTCCACGGGCGGGCCGGGCGGCGGCGCCGGTCTCGCGAGCCGCACCCGAGGCCAGGCCGGCCGCGATGATGAACACGAAGACGATCAGCAGCGCACCGAGCAGGCCGACCTCCTCGCCGAGGAACCCGATCAGCGGTGGCCCGGCCAGGAACGCCACGTAGCCGATCGTCGCGACGGCGCTGACCTTGGCGGCCGCGGTGCGGGGGTCGTCGGCCGCGGCGGACATGCCCATCGGGAAGCCGAGGCTGGCACCGAGGCCCCAGAGCACGACGCCGACGATCGCGAGCGGCACGTTGTCGATGACGATGAGCATGCCGAGGCCGACCACCGCGACGGCGGCGCTGATGCGCAGGATCGGCACGCGGCCGAACCTGTCGATCAGCGGGCTGCCGGCGACGCGGCCGACGGTCATCGCGGCGAGGAACACCGTCAGCACGGCAGCACCGCCGGCGTTGTCGAGCCCGTGTCCGTCGATCATCGCGAGGGGCAGCCAGTCGTTCGCGGACCCCTCGGCCAGCGCCATGCCGAGCACGATCACGCCGATGAGCAGCGTCGAGGGCTGTGCCCAGACCTGCCAGCGGGTGAGCGGGGTCGCGACCGGGCTGGTGTCGGTCGACACCGGCTGCTCGAAGCGGTGCTCGTCCTGGAACTTCGTGACGGTGACGAGCATGGCGGCGCTCGTGATGACGACGAGCACGATGAAGTGCCACGACACCGGGATCTCGAGCTTCTCGGCCAGCGCACCGAGGCCCGCGCCCGCGAGCGTGCCGAGGCTGAACGCGGCGTGGAACAGCGGCATGATCGTGCGCCCGCCGGCCTTCTCGGCGGCGGCGCCGGAGACGTTCATCGACACGTCGCACAGGCCGTTGCCGAAGCCGAACGCGATGAGCGCGATCCAGATGGCGGCGAAGCCCCACTCGAGCGTGACCGCGACCCCGGCGAAGACCATGCCGATCGCCAGGCACGCCGCAGCCACCTGCACGCCCCGACGCGCACCGAGCTTCGCGACGATGTGCCCGGCGAACGTGAGACCGCCGATCGAGCCGACCGCCATGCCGAGCACGAGCACACCCATCTCGAGCGTCGTCGCCCCGAGGGAGTCGCGGACGCTCGGGATCCGACCCAGCCACGTCGCGATGTCGAGCCCGGACAGGGTGAACACCACGAACACCGCGATGATCCAGGCCTTCGTGGTCGGGACGGTGCGGGTGGACGGCGTCGACATGGTGGTTCCCATCGTGCTGCTGCGCGCTCGGTGCTGCGCGTTCTGGTGCGGGTCGGTGCTGGTCGTCCGCCCTCGGCTGGACTTCCGGCTGTCGAATCGATTCGACCACTGGTTGCGGCTACGCTAACGGGCGATGGACGAACCGGCAACAGGACCCGGCGCGTCGCGGACGAAGCCCTCCCGCGACGGCGCTGCACGTCCGTCGCGCCCCACACTGGCCGCGGTCGCCCGTGCTGCCGGCGTCGCGCCGTCGACCGCGTCCCTGGCCTTCAGCGGCAGCGGCCCGGTGTCCGAGGACACCCGCCAGCGCATCCTCGCCGTCGCCGCCGAACTCGGCTACGACGGTCCGGACCCCCGCGCCCGCTCCCTGCGCCGCGGCCGATCCGGGGTCATCGGCGTCGTCCTCGACGACCGGCTGAGCGACGCCTTCCGCGACCCGGTGAACGTCCTGACCCTCGACGGCATCGCCGAGGTCGCCGGGGCCGCCGGGGTCTCGCTCCTGCTGGTCCGCAGCCCGCTCGACGACGAACGCGGCATGGCCCCGCTCGTCGACGCACCCATGGACGCCGTCATCCTCATCGGCTGCAACGTGCGGATCGACCCGGCGGTCGCGGTCCTCCGGCGGCGGGCGATCCCCGTCGTCGCGATCGAGGCCGACGTCATCGAGGGTGCCGTCCCCATCCACCTCGACAACCGCGACGCCTCACACCGGGCGGCCGCGTACCTCCGCGAGCTCGGCCACCGGGCCGTCACCGTCGTCGCTCTGCCGCTCGACAGCTCGCGGGAGCGTGGACCCGTCGACGCGGCCCGTGAGCGCTCGTCCACCGCCTTCACCACGATGGAGCGCCTCCGCGGCGTCCGCGAGGTCTACCCCTCCGCACCGGCCGTCGTCACCACCGGCAGCTCCGTCGAGGAGGGTCGGATCGCCGGCGCCGCGCTCTTCGCCCCCGGTGTCGCGGCCCCAACCGCCGTCGTCGCGCAGAGCGACCTGCTCGCTGTCGGGGTGATCTCCGCCGCACTCGAGGCCGGACTCCGCGTCCCCGAGGACGTCAGCGTCGTCGGGTTCGACGGCATCCACGTCGACGACAGCCTGCTGCACCGCTCGCCGATCCGGCAGCTGACGACCCTGGTGCAGCCGTTCGTGCCGAAGGGCGAGGCGGCCGCGCGGGCGGCGCTCGCGATGCTCGAGGGGGAGGCGCCGGAGCCGGCGTCGTTCCGCTCCGAGCTGCGCATCGGCGACACGACGGCGCCGCCGCGGGGGTAGCCGCGGCTGCGCCGGCCCGCTCGCGCGGCTCCGCTCGCGCGGCTCCGCTCGCGCGGTTCCGCTCGCGTCGGCCCGCTCGCGCCGGCCCGCTCGCGCGGCCCCGTCGGGCTGCGCCCAACGGAAGCCGGCTCGAACCGTGGGATCCCGCGGTTCGGACGGGACCGGGTCGTGCGCGTCCGCCCCGAACCACGGCCCCGGGGAGCGGACGGCCGGGAGGCGCGGCGCCTGCCGTCGGTAGGCGCGGCTGCGTCGGCCCGCTCGCGCGGCTCCGCTCGCGCGGCTCCGCTCGCGCGGCTCCGCTCGCGCGGCTCCGCTCGCGCGGCTCCGCTCGCGCGGTTCCGCTCGTGCGGTTCCGCTCGCGCGGCTTCCGTCCGGCTGCGCCCAACGGAAGCTGGCTCGAACCGGGGGATCCGGCGGTTCGGACGGGACCGGGTCGTGCGCGTCCGCCCCGAACCGCGGACCCGCGGGAGCGGACGGCCGGGAGGCGCGGCACCGGGCGGCGACGCGCCTCCCGGTCGCTCCGTGGTCGGTTCCCGGCCGGGTCGGTATCGTTCCCCGCGGCCAGACGGCCCAGGAGCCAGCCGGCCCAGGAGCCAGACGACGGAGGGGACCGGACATGGACGTGCAGGCGGCGCTCGGGCGGGCGCGACAGGTGATCGCGGTCGTCATGACCCCGAAGCTCCTGGCGGGGCTGGGGAACGATCGTGCCCACGAGCCCGGGGACGAACGGATCCGGCAGGCAGTGGCCCGCTTCGACTGGGTCGACCCGGACGGAGCCGTGGACGCGGCACTGGTCGGACAGGCGAAGGACGCCGTCGAGCTGCTCCGCTCCGACCGGGCGGTCCTGCACGTCGGCCGGATCACCGACCTGCCGCTCGACGCCGGCGCACGGCAGGAGGTGTCGACCGCCGTCGTCCGACTCGTCTTCGACCGACTCGGCCCGTCACGCCGGGTGCCGGAGAGCACGCTCAACGCGGCGCTGGCGATGCTCGTCGCGGACGTGGCGCTGGTCCGGCGGGACGCGGTCGACGCGGGCGTCCTGACGCGGACGGCCGACGGTTCGGCGTACGCGCTCCGGGCGGAGTGACGGTCAGCGGGCGAGCGCCGCGGCGACCCACCCCGGTCGGTGCGCGCGGACCCCGAGCGTGACCGCGCGGATGCCGATGTAGCCGAACGAGAAGACCGCCCAGAGCGAGGCCAGGCCGTCCCCGAACCACCACAGCAGCGGCAGGTACACCACCAGGTTCACGACACCGGCGAGGGCCAGGTACCGGGCATCTCCGGCACCGATGAGCACGCCGTCGAGCACGAACACGTACCCGGCGACCGGCAGTCCGGCGGCGATGAGGACCAGCACGAGCGGCAGCGCCGACCGGACCGCTCCCGAGTCGGAGAACACCGACCCGAGGACGCCGCTCGCGGCGAGTGTCAGCGCCCCGAGCAGGACGCCACCGGCGATGCCGAGGACCACGAGCCTCCCGGTCACCAGCCGCACCCGCTCCGCGTCCCGCGCGCCGAGGGCGTGGCCGACCAGCGCCTGGCCGGCGATCGCCAGCGCGTCCAGCGCGAACGCCAGCGTGCTGAACACGGTCAGTCCGATCTGGGTCGTCGCGAGCCCGATCGTGCCGAGCCCGGTCGCGGACGCGATCGTGGCGAGCATCGCGATCCGCAGTGACGCGGTGCGGAGGAACAGCCACGCCCCGGAGCGCAGCGCCCGGACGACGCCCGAGGCTCCCGGCCGCAGCGGCGCACCGGAAGCCCGCGCGGCCCGGATCGCGATCACGACGTACACGGCGGCCATCGCCCACTGCACGACGACGGTCCCCGCGGCGGACCCCGCGACACCCCAGCCCAGACCGTAGATGAGCAGTGCGTTGAGCAGTCCGTTCGCGATGAAGCCGACGGTGGCGACGACGAGCGGGGTCCGGGTGTCCTGCAGCCCGCGGAGCAGCCCCGTCGACGCGGTCACGACCAGGATGCCGGGCAGCCCGATCAGTGAGACGAGGAGGTACGAGGTCGCGGCCGCGGACACCTCCGGAGCGGCGCCGAAGAGGCCGATGAGGGGGCCGGCGAGGGGCCAGCCGACCAGCGCCAGGACGACACCGAGGCCGAGGGCGAGCCACATCCCGTCGATGCCGGCGCGCACCGCGCCCCGACGGTCGCCGGACCCGAGGGCCCGTGCGACGGCCGGCGTGGTCGCGTAGGCGAGGAAGACCAGGAGGCCCGTGACCGTCTGCAGGACCGCGCTCGCCACCCCGACGGCGGCCAGTGACGTCGCCCCGAGGTGTCCGACGAGCGCGGTGTCGGTGAGCAGGAACAGCGGCTCGACGACGAGGGCTCCGAGTGCCGGCAGGGCGAGGTGGACGATGTCACGGTCGACCGACCGACGTGCGCGACGGGCATCGGTCGCCGTCACGACGTCGGTCGCGGTCTCGTCCTCGGAGTCAGGGGGCACCAGGACATCCTGCCAATGGCTACGGTCGAGGTGTGGACGTCGTCGCACTGGTCCCCGCCGTGGTGGGCATCGCACTGAGTCCGCTCGTGATCGCCTCGGTCGTGTTCCTGCTCGGCCACCGGGGTGGGTACTCCTCCGCTGCCGCATGTGCCGCGGGGTGGGTGCTCAGCGTCGCTGCCGCGCTCGTCGTCGCCGTCCTGCTCGGCGAACGGCTGCCGACGCCTGCGGCGGGGAAGACCGACGTCCGAGCCGTGATCGAGGTCGTCGCCGGCGTGCTGCTCCTCGGTCTGGCGGTGTGGCAGTGGACCGTGCGTCGGCTGCCCGACGGCCGTCCGCGCAGCGCCGGGTGGTCGGACCTGATGGCGGCGATCGGACCGGCGCGGGCCTTCGTCGTCGGCGTGGCCTGGTTCGTGACGAACCCGAAGGCGCTGGTGCTGTCGTTGACGGCCGGCCTCGTGGTCGGGGACGCGGACCCCTCGGTGGCGGCGATGGTCGTCACGGGGACCGCCTACGTGGTGCTCGCGGGGTCGACCGCCGTGCTGCCGATCGCGGTCGCGGCGGCGCTCGGACGCCGAGCCGAACCGGTCCTCGCGGTCACCAGGCGGTTCATCGCGCAGCGCGGTTCCGTCGCCCTGGTCGTCGTCCTCACGGTGCTCGGCGTGGTGCAGCTCGTCACCGGGGTCGTCGGGCTCCTCTGAGCGGTCGTGCCTGGCCCGTCGCAACTGCGCCGTCGCGTGTGGCCCGTCGCGTCTGGCCCGTCGCGTCTGGCCGGTCAGTCGCGCTTCGCCGTGTCCACCCGCGGCTCGACGGGGACGCCGCCGGTGGCTGCCCGCTCCGCGTCGGTCGCCGCCGGGGTCGCCGGGTCGGTGCCGCGCGCCCGACCGATGAGGTCCATCAGGTGGTAGACGACGATCGCCGCGATGGTGCCGATGATGATGCCGCCGAACGTCGCACCGCCCAGGTGGAACGTGAAGTCGGCGATGCCCATGATGAGTGCGATGCCCGCCGTCAGCTGGTTCTTCGGCTTGGCGAAGTCGACCCGGTTCTCCACCCAGATCCGGATGCCGATCACGCCGATCAGTCCGTAGAGCGCCGTGGTCGCACCGCCGAGGACCCCGGCCGGGACGGTCGAGATGACCGCACCGATCTTCGGGGAGAGCCCGAGCAGCACCGCGGCGATCGCAGCGACCCAGTAGGCGGCCGTGGAGAACACCCGCGTCGCCGCCATCACGCCGATGTTCTCGCCGTAGGTCGTGGTCGCCGAACCACCGCCGACACCCGCCAACACGGTCGAGATGCCGTCGGCGAAGAGCGCACGGCCGGTCAGCGGGGTGAGGTCGCGGCCGGTGAGCTGCCCGACGCCCTTGACGTGGCCGACGTTCTCGGCGACGAGGGCCAGGACCACCGGCAGGAACCCGAGGTACACCGCCATCTGCGACGGGTCGAACGCCGGTGCGGTGAAGGTCGGCAGACCCACCCAGTCCGCCTTCGTGACGGCGCTGAGCTCCACCTGTCCGCCGATCAGTGCCGCGACGTAGCCGACGACCACGCCGACGACGATCGACAGCCGACCGAGCAGCCCCCTGAACAGGACGGTGCACAGGACGATGGCGGCCAGGGTGATCACCGCGACGACCGGGGCGGCGACGAAGTTGTCACGCGCGGCCGGGGCCAGGTTGAAGCCGATCAGGGCGACGATCGCGCCCGAGACCACCGGCGGCATGAGCCGGTCGATCCACCCGGCACCGGCGAGGTGCACGATGAGCCCGACGACGGCGAGCAGCGCCCCGACGACGATGATGCCGGACAGGGCGAGCGGGATGCCGCCGATCTTCGTCGCGGCCCCGATCGGCGCGAGGAAGGCGAACGACGACCCCAGGTAGCTCGGCAGCCGGTTGCCGGTGAGCAGCAGGAACAGGATCGTGCCGATGCCGCTGAACAGCAGCGTCGTCGACGGCGGGAAGCCGGTGATGAGCGGCACCAGGAACGTCGCGCCGAACATCGCGACGACGTGCTGCACCCCGAGCCCGATCGTCCGGGGCCAGGTGAGGCGCTCGTCCGGCGCCACGATCGTCGCAGCGGAGACGGTGCGGCCGTCCCCGTGCAGCTTCCACGGAAGTCCCATGCGATGACCGTAGCGGGCGGGCGACCCCGCGTGACGGGTCACGTCGAACTCCTGTGGAGAACGCCTCCTCGCGACTGGCGTGAGAGATATGGTGTGTGGAACGTCACGAGGAGCACCATGCGAACGAACCACCCTGTCCTGGCCCCGACCGCGGTCGCCGCGGTCCTCGCCCTCGGCATGCTCACCGCACTGCCCGCGCTCACCGCTGAGCCGGCGGCCGCAGCGGGGCAGCGCGCTTCGCGGGCGCCCGGCGTCGAGCAGCACGAGGGGGCCGGCGGCATCACCACCGACTTCACGGCGTCCGTGCACTCGATCGCCCACGGCCCGGGCATCGTCACCCTCCGGGGGACCGTGGACCGGGGCACCAGCGTCGAGGTGGCGGGTGACGTCGTCGAACCGGTGTGGACGGAGGGCGACGCCGACGGGCACTGGGAGGCGCAGGTCCGCGTCCGCCGGGGTGAGCACGTCATCCGGGTCACCTCGGCGGTCTCGGGGCAGGTCCTCGAGATCCCGGTGGACCTGCTCATCCTGTTGCCGCCCGACATGCTGGCGACCATCGACGGCATCGACCGGTCGATCGCGCTCGAGGGGTTCGCCTACCCGGACGCGCACCTCGTCGTCCGGGAGTCCGACACCGTCCTGGCAGAGACCGACGTGGCGGGGGACGGCTCCTGGCAGGTCGTCCTCCGTGACCTGGCTTTCGGCGCGCACCACATCGAGGTGGCGCAGTACTTCGACGGCACCCAGAACGGCGGCGTCGACGACGTCTACCAGGTGTCCGGCGCCGCGGTCGTCGAGAGCACGTCGGCCTCGCGCGAGACCGGGCGCATCACGCTGGCCGGCCGTGCCCCGGTCGGTACCACCCTCACCTTCGCCGACGCCGCCGGCCCGGTGACCGACGAGGACGGCGCACCCCTCGTCGTCGAGCTCGGCCGGGACACCGCGTGGCAGGCCTCGTTGCCGATCCCGGACGATGTCCGCTTCGACCGGATCACCGTCGTCACCGCGGACGGCGACGACGAACTCGGACGCACCGAGACCCGGGTGACCATCCCGATCGCCCTCACCGGCGGCGTCGAGGAACTGCCGGACGGTCGGGTGCGCCTGCACGGCACCGGCGAGCCCGGCGGGACGGTGACGCTCGAGGACCAGGCCGGAACAGCGATCACCGACGACACCGGAGCGCCGATCCGGACCGACATCGCGCGGGCGTGGGAGCTCGTCGTGCCCCGAGCCGAGCTCCCCGCGGGCAGTGTCATCGCGCGCCAGCGGGTCGGGGGAGTCGAACAGGGTGCCCTCCGCCTGGTCCTGCCCGCACTGCCCGAACGCCCCGGGTCCGGGGCAGGCAGCGGGCCGGGCGTCGGCGGGGGCACCGGGGGCGGTGTGGTGACCGGCACGAGTGTCGGCCGGCCCGCCGCTGGCAGGTTGCACGCCGAAGTCCGCAGCGCTGCCGCCGGTCGACTCGCGTACACGGGTGCCGAACTCGTCCGCCCGACGATCACCGCCGGAGCGCTCCTCCTCCTCGGCACGCTCGCGCTGCCGTTCGCCGGGGTGCTCCGGCGACGCACAGCCCGACGCAGATGAGCGCCGGGCGGGTGGCGGACCGGGCCTCGGTGGCTATCGTGGTGAGCATGACCGACGTCGCAGGCACCACCGGAATCCGTACCGACGAACTCGACGAGTCGGTGCGGCCGCAGGACGACCTCTACCGGCACGTCAACGGCAGGTGGATCGACGCCACCCCGATCCCGGACGACAAGGCCCGCTACGGCTCGTTCACCGTCCTGGCCGAGGAAGCCGAAGCCGCCGTGCGCACGATCATCGAGCGCGCACAGTCCGCCGATCCGGGCACCGAACAGCGCAAGGTCGGCGACCTCTTCACCTCGTTCACCGACGAGACCGCGCTCGAGGCACTCGGGTCCGCCCCGATCGAACCGCTCCTCGCCGACATCGCCGCGATCGAGGACAAGGACGACGTCCTGCGCATGGTCGGCCGCTTCGAGCGACTGGGTCTGCCGAGCTTCATCCAGCTCTTCGTCGACAACGACCCGGGCGACCCCGACGCCTACATCGTGTTCCTCGAGCAGTCCGGCCTGGGCCTGCCCGACGAGTCGTACTACCGCGAAGAGCGCTTCGCCGACATCCGCGAGAAGTACCGTGAGTTCGTCGGCTCGATGTTCCCCCTGGCCGGGTACGACGAGAGCGGCGACCGCACCGAGAACGTCATCGCCCTCGAGACCGCCATCGCGTCGGCGCACTGGGACAACGTCGCCACCCGCGACAGCCAGAAGACCTACAACAAGCTGCCGTGGGACGAGGCCTCGGCGCTCGCCGAGGGTGTCGACCTGCGCCTCTGGTGGCAGGCCATCGACGCACCCGCCGGAGCGTTCGACACCGTCGTGGTCCGTCAGCCCTCGTTCCTCACCGGTCTGGCGCAGCTGTTCCGCGAGCAGCCCCTGCCGGTCTGGAAGGACTGGCTGTGCTGGCAGGTCATCCGTGCCTCGGCGCCGTACCTGACCAGTGCGTTCTCGGCGACGAGCTTCTCGTTCTACGGCACCGCACTCACCGGCGCACCGAAGCAGCGCGACCGGTGGAAGCGCGGTGTCTCCCTGGTCGAGGGCGCGATGGGTGAAGCGGTCGGTCGCATCTACGTCGAGGAGCACTTCGACGAGACCTCGAAGGCCACGATGGACGACCTCGTCGCGAACCTGGTCGAGGCGTACCGCCAGAGCATCACCGGCCTGGAGTGGATGACCGACGAGACCCGGGCGCGCGCGCTCGACAAGCTCGAGAAGTTCACCCCGAAGATCGGCTACCCGGTGAAGTGGCGGGACTACAGCGCCCTGCCGATCACCGCCGACGACCTGCTCGGCAACGTCCGGGCGATCGCGTCGTTCCAGGTCGACCGCGAGCTCGGCAAGATCGGCGAGCCGATCGACCGCGACGAGTGGTTCATGACCCCGCAGACGATCAACGCGTACTACAACCCCGGCTTCAACGAGATCGTGTTCCCGGCCGCGATCCTGCAGTTCCCGTTCTTCGAGGCCAGCCGCGACGCCGCCGCCAACTACGGCGCGATCGGAGCCGTCATCGGGCACGAGATCGGGCACGGCTTCGACGACCAGGGTTCGCAGTACGACGGCGACGGTCGCCTGCAGAACTGGTGGACCGAGGCCGACCGGCAGGCGTTCGAGGAGCGCACGAAGGCCCTCATCGCCCAGTACGACGCCCTGGTGCCGACCGAGGTGCCCGACGGCCACGTCAACGGCGCGCTGACGATCGGCGAGAACATCGGCGACCTCGGTGGCCTGTCGATCGCGTGGAAGGCCTACCTGATCTCCCTCGACGGAGCCGAGCCGCCGGTGATCGACGGCCTCACCGGTGCCGAGCGCTTCTTCCTCAGCTGGGCGCAGGCCTGGCGGATGGCGATCCGTCCGGAAGAGGCCGCACGTCTGCTGAGCATCGACCCGCACTCGCCGAACGAGTTCCGCTGCAACCAGATCGTCCGCAACATCGACGTCTACTACGACACCTTCGACGTCTCGGACCGTGACGCGATGTACCTGGCCCCGGCCGAGCGCGTCGCCATCTGGTGATGACGGAGCCGGACGCGCCGCACTCGTCGCGCCGGCGCCGCCCCGGACGCCCCGCTGACGACGGCTCAGCGGGGCACGGCCCCGTCGGCGGTGGTCGTGCCGGTGGTGGCGGTCGGAGCCGCGGCAAGCACCGCGGTGGGGCGGACGAGCGCTTCACCGCCACGACGGAGGCACTCGGCACCATCGCGCAGGACGGTGCCGGGGTCAGCGCCTCGATCATCGACACCTCGACGGGCCGTGCCCTGCTGGCGATCGACGACCGGCTCGTGCAACCCGTGTCCGGGCTCGGGCGGGTGCTGCTCCTGATCGAGGTGGCGGCCCAGCTCGAGGACGGCCGGCTGCACGGCGACCGGCTCCAGCGCATGGCCCGGGACACCGCGACCGGTGCCGGGTTGTGGCAGTTCCTGCAGGAACCGACGATGCAGGTGCCGGACCTCGCGACCCTCGTGGGTGCGACCGCGGACGCCTGGGCGACGAACGCGCTGCTCACCACGGTGGGGATCGACGCCGTGCGGGCGCGTGCCGAGTCCCTCGGTGTCGAGCGGTCTGCGCTGATCGACCGGGTGCGGGACCGCCGCGGCCCGGACGACGCCCCGGACGTCTCGGTCGCGGCGTCGGGGGAGCTCAGCTGGCTCTTCCGTGGGTTGGCCCTCGGCGAGGTCGTGGACCAGACGGTGTCGAACCGGGTGCTCGGGTGGCTGTCGTTGGCGGCTGACCTGTCGCTCGTCGCCGGGTCGTTCGGTCTCGATCCGCTGGCGCACCGGGCACTCGACCACGGCCTCCAGTCCGTCGCGGTCACGGGCTCCGGGCCGGGCATCCGGGCCGAGGCGGGCGTGCTCCGGGGGCCGGCGTCGTCGGTCTGCTACGCCGTCACCGTCCGGTTCGAGGACGACTCACTGCAGCGGCGGTTGGCGGTCGTCGACGCACTCCGCACGATGGGCACCGAGGTGCTCGAGGTCGTGCACGCCCCCGCTGAGCGCTGAACCCCCGAGCACCGCACCGCGGAACACCAGCGCTGAACCCCCGAGCACCGCACCGCTCAGGACGCCGCGTCCCTGCGCTGCCGGTCGTGGTCCCCGCGCATCCGCCACCCGGCCATCGCGCGGGTGACCTTGCCGTGCGGAGACCGGGTCAGCACGGACCAGAGCGCGAGGGCGACCAGCACGATCGGGACGGTCGCGACGGCGAACACGATGCGCCGGCGGACCTCGCCACCGTCGTCGAGCCAGCCGACGTGCACGAGGTGCAGGAGCAGGAAGGCGAGCGTCGAGACGACGAGGACGATGCTGGTCCGCCAGTACCGTCGGACGGCGTCGCGGAACCCGAGGTCCAGGACGGCGCCCTCGGCGACTTCGACCGTCTCCCCGACGGTGAAGGTGTGGGCACCGGCGCGGAGCACCGTGCGTTCGGCGTCGGGGACGGCCGGCTGCCCGCGACGGGGGCGCTGCCACGCGACGTCCTCCAGGTGCTCGACCTCGTCGTCGATGACGAACCAGCCGCCCTCGAGGTCCTCGGGTCCGGTGACGATGCGGTGGCTGCTCACCTGCCCATGATGGCCGACCGCGCGCCACCCCACCGACCGCGGCCATCCCACCCGACCGCGCGCCACCCCACCGACCCGGCTACTGCTACTGCTGCTGCCCCTCCGGCACGAACGCCCGCACGGACAGCAGCTCAGCCGACTGCTGCCGGCACGCGGTGTACGCGGTGGACGCGATGAACAGCGACTGCTTCGACCCGGGCGGGTAGACGCGGAACCCGTCGGGCTGCCGCGTCGTGCAGTTCCCCGGCTCGAGGTTCCCGGCCTGCACGATCCGCAGCGGCGCGTCGGCCGTCTGCCCGGCGGCCAGGGTCACGGTCGGGTCCGCCCCGCTGCGGTCGAGCTTCGCGGGCGCCCCGATCTGCGTGCCGTTCCCGTCGCCGACGAAGGACACCCCCGGCCAACCCTGCAGCGTGCACGGTGTGCTGCCGGTGTTCCGCAGCGCCAGGTTCAGGTACACGCTGCCGGCCCCGCCACCGCCGCCGTCGACGATCGACCCGGTCAGCGACGACACCGTGCAGGTCCCCGCTCCGGAGGCCGTGCCACCGTCCGCCGGACCGGCCGCGGCGGCACCCGACCCACCGGTCGCACCCGATCCACCGGTCGCACCCGACGCCGACGGCGTGGACGACGGCGCCGCGGACGCCGGCGCAGCCGACGAGGCAGACGTCGGCGCGGCGGTCGTCGGCACAGCCGTCGGCGGCACCGAGGAGGCCCCACCACCGCCCGACCCACCCGTGCACCCGGTCAACGCGAGCACGACCGCCCCGACCGTGCCCGCCGTCCCGACCGCGGCGCGCAGCGTCCGCCGTCGGGTCACCTGTCCGCTGGATCCTCCGTCGCTCTGTCGCATGCCCGCCACACAACCACTTCCACAGTGGAACTGTCTCGCACGTCCTCCCATCCGCGCACCGACGTCCAGCGTCTTCGGGCAGGATCGGCACCGTGCACGTCGACGACGACGTGCGGACACGGAAGGCACAGACCGATGGCAGCAGGCAAGCACGAGGCAGCACGCGGCGACGACGACCGAGCGGACGGTGTGGACGCACGCGCCGGCCAGTTCGTGGACAGCGACATCCCCGGTGAGCACCGCGTCACCGACGACGAGCCGGTCGGCGAGTTCGTGTCGAGCGACATCCCCGGCGAGACCCGTCCGGAGCCCGAGGGCGAGTCGGGCGAGTACGTCGAGTCGGACATCCCCGGCGAGCCGCAGCCGGCCGGTCCCGAGGAGACCGGGCAGTACACCGACCGCGACCAGTAACGGCCCACCGCCCGCCCGGTCGGTCAGTCGACGAGGCCCGCCTGCGTCAGCAGGCGGAGCGTCTCGACCCCGGCCGGCGGGCAGCGTCCGGCGTCCGCAGCGGTGACCCACTCCACCTCGTCCACCTCGGCGGAGGCGACGGGCGTGGCGGCGTCGAGCGTGCCTCCCGGCCGGGCCAGGAACAGCGTCATCGCGACGATCGTCCCGGGAGCCTGCCCGTGGGCGGGCTCGGTGACGACGGCGAACTCGTCGACGTCGTCGGCGGTCAGGCGCAGGCCGGTCTCCTCGTCCGCCTCGCGCACCACGGCGTCGACCGCGGACTCGCCGGGCTCGACCTTGCCGCCCGGCAGGTAGAGGACGTCGCGCCCGCGGGCGCGGACCATCAGGACGCGGCGGTCGCGCACCAGCAGGAGGGCGCTGACCTCGAGGACCGGCACGGCCGGGAGGCCCGCACCACCCGAGCCGGTCAGCTCGCGTCCGCCTCGTCGTCGCGCACGCGCGCGGCCAGCGGGACCACCGCGGACGGCGCGTCCGAGACCTTCTCCGGGCGCACCCCGAAGAGGGCGTCGAGCGCCCCGGTGAAGTCGTCGCCGCGACCGGCGCGGCCGAGTTCCCGTGCCCGCACGGAGGGGCGGTGCAGCAGCACGCCGACCAGGTGCCGGAGCGCCCGCTCGGTCTGTTCCGCGGACTCGGGGGTGGTGTCGCCGCGGCGCTTCACGCGGTCGATCTCGTCGTCCAGGATGTCGAACACGTGCTTGCGCAGGGCGACGAGCGCCGGGGTCGTGGACTGCTCGAGTGCCTGCGCGCGGAACCGGGAGACGGCGTCGTCGACGATCGCGCGGGCTTCGGTCTCGGCGTTCAGCTCGGCGATCGGGGCGTGGATGCTGATCGTCTCGAGGTCGAGCAGCTCGACGCCCTCGACGTCGGCGGCGTCGGGGTGCACGTTGCGTGGGAGTCCGAGGTCGATGACGATCCGCCGGGCGCCGTCGTCGAGGTCGCACGCCTCGACGACCGGGACCTCGCTCGAGGTGCAGGTGATGACGACGTCGCTCGTGCTGATCGCGGTGCGGAGGTCGGTGGCGGCGACGAGGTCGTGCTTCGCGGCGAACCAGGGGGCGCGGCCGGACGGCGAGAAGACCTGGATCTGCTCGGCACCACGGTCGCGGAGGGCGGCGATGGTGGTCGCGGCGTAGCTGCCGGTGCCGACGAGCAGGACCCGGGTCGCGGCCCAGTCGGTGAGACGTGACGAGGCGAGCTCGAGTCCGAGGCGGACGAGCGACCGGCCGGCGGCGCCGATGCGGGTGCGGGTCTTGACCCCGCGGGAGGTGTGCGCCGCTTCCTGGAAGAGGCGTTCGAGCTCCGAGGTGGTGGTGCCGTTGCGGCGGGCGTCCTCGAGGGCGCGTCGGACCTGCCCGGAGATCTCGGTCTCGCCGACGACGACGGACTCGAGCCCGCTCGACACGGCGAACAGGTGCTGCACGACGTCGCCGCCGCCCAGGACCTGCACGGAGTCGAGGACCTCGTCCGTCTGCAGCTCGCTCGCCGCCGAGACGGCCTCGACCGTGGCGCGGACGGCGGCCTCGTCGTCGCCGGCGATGTCGAGGTAGGCCTCGAACCGGTTGCACGTGGCGAGGACGACGGCACCGTCCAGGACATCCGAGTCCGTGACGAGGTGGCTGGCGGCCGCGGGTGCTCCGATGCTCAGACGCTCCAGGAGGTCGAAGCTGGCGTTGCGATGCGACGCCGTGAGACAGATGAGCACGTCTTCAATCGTAACCCCGCCGTCCCGAGTGCCAGATCGGAGATCCGCCCTGTTCGCGGTGGGAGAATCAGCGGGTGACCGACGCGCTCCCGACCACCCATCCGCTCGCCGACGGCCGCACCGCGGGCTCCCGGCTCGTCCGGGCACTCCGGGGCGACCGACCGGAGACGCTGCCGGTCTGGTTCATGCGCCAGGCGGGTCGCTCGCTGCCCGAGTACCGCGACCTGCGGGTCGGTACAGCCATGCTCGACGCGTGCCTCGACCCGGCCCTGGCGTCCGAGATCACCCTGCAGCCGGTCCGTCGGCACGGGGTCGACGCCGGCATCTTCTTCAGCGACATCGTCGTGCCCATCAAGCTCGCGGGCGTGGACGTCGAGATCGTCCCCGGTCGCGGCCCGGTCCTCGGTTCCCCGGTCCGGACCGCGGCGGACGTCGACGCCCTCGGCCGGCTCGAGCCGGAGGCCCTGGCACCGATCTCCGAGGCCGTCGCCCGCACGGTCGCCGAGCTGGGCAGCACGCCCCTCATCGGGTTCGCCGGCGCACCCTTCACCCTGGCCGCCTACCTGGTCGAGGGCGGCCCGTCGAAGGACCACATCCGTGCCCGCACGATGATGCACGCCGACCCGGAGACCTGGTCGCGCCTGCTGGACTGGGCCGCCGACGTGTCGGGGGCGTTCCTCCGTGCCCAGGTGCTCGCCGGCGCCTCGGCCGCGCAGCTGTTCGACTCGTGGGTCGGCTCCCTGTCCCGGGCCGACTACGTCGAGCGGGTCGCACCGCACTCGGCGACCGCGCTGTCCCACGTCGCCGACCTCGGCGTCCCGCGCATCCACTTCGGTGTCGGCAGCGGCGAGGTCCTGGCCGACATGGCGACGGTCGGCGGCCACGCGGACGCGGTCGACGCGGTCGGCGTGGACTGGCGCCTGCCGCTCGACGAGGCCGTGCGGCGCGTCGGCACCGACGTCACCGTGCAGGGCAACATCGACCCGGCGATGCTCGCGGCCCCGTGGGACGTCCTCGAGGCCCACGTGCGCTCGGTCGTCCGGCGCGGTGGCGTGGCCCGGGCACACGTGGTGAACCTCGGCCACGGGGTGCCGCCGGAGACCGACCCGGACGTGCTGACCCGCGTCGTGGAACTCGTGCACTCGCTCGGCGACGGGACGGACGAGGCCGGGAGCGCCGCCGCATGACCGACGTCGTCGTGGTCGGGGGCGGGGTCGCCGGGCTCGTCGCCGCGCGGGACCTGGCGAAGGGCGGCGCGCACGTCGTGCTGCTCGAGGCGTCGGGGGAACTCGGCGGCATGATCCGTCGGCACACCGTCGCCGGGCTCGACCTCGACATGGCCGCGGACTCCTTCGCCACCCGGACGGACGCCGTGTCCTCGCTGGCGATCGAGCTCGGCCTGGGCAACGACATCGTCTCGCCGGATCCGCGCGGTGCGTGGCTGATGACCCGCGACGGCCGCACCGCCCCGATCCCCTCGACCGGACTGCTCGGGATCCCGGGGACCCCGATGGCCGCGGACGTCATCGCCGTCGTCGGCGGTCCCGCGGCACTCCGCGCGCAGATGGACGCGCTGCTGCCCTCGCCGGTCGGTGCGCGGGCGACGTCGCTCGGTGCGATGGTCCGGAGCCGGATGGGTGCGAAGGTCCTCGACGACCTGGTCGTGCCGGTCGTCGCGGGCGTGCACTCCACCCACCCGGACGACCTGGACCCGGACCGGGTCGCGCCCGGGCTGCGTGCGGCGCTGCAGCGCGAGGGCTCGCTGGCGCGTGCGGTGCTCGCCCTCCGGAAGCGTGCCGTGGCGGGCTCCGCGGTGCAGGGCCTCCGCGGCGGGATCGCCCGCCTGGTCGACGAGCTCGTCGCCGACCTCGACACCTACCGCGTCGACGTCCGGCTGCACACCCGGGTGACGCGCGTCGAACGGGCCGCGGTCGAGGCCACCTCCGCCGACGGTCGGACCGAACGACTGGCGGCGGACCACGTGGTCGCCACGGTCGCCGACCCCGCCCGGACGGCGGCGCCCCGGCGGTCCGGCATCGAGCTGCTCACCCTGGTGGTCGACCGGCCGGAGCTGGACGCCGCCCCCCGCGGCACCGGCATGCTCGTGCACCCCGCAGCGACGGGCGTCGCCGCGAAGGCGCTGACGCACGCGAGTGTCAAGTGGCCGTGGCTGGCCGAACGTGCAGCCGGGAGGCACGTCCTCCGTCTCAGCTACGCCCTGCCCCCGGCAGGTGCCGGCCAGGCGACCGGCGCTGCCGACGCGACGGGCGCGGACCCGGTCGCCACGAGCCTCCCGGTCGACCCCACCGGACCGGTGAGCACGCGCGCCACCGGCGACGCGTCCGCGCTGCTCGGTCTGCGCGTCGGACCGGAGCACGTCGTCGGCGCCGCGCGGGTGCTGTGGCACGGACCGGACGCCGAGGCGGCCGGGCTCGCGGAGGGGGTCGTCGGCATCGGTGAGGCCTCGTCCGGACGGGGGCTGTCCGGCATCGTGACGGCTGCCCGGCGGGCGGCTGAGCGCATCCTGGATTCCTGAGCGGACCGCTGACGCGCCGAGGGCTACTGTTGGGGGAACCGTCGGACACATGCCGATCGGTGCATGACCCCGCAACGGTGCATCACCAAAGCACACTGACCCCACGGAGGAATCGCTCATGCGAGGAAAGCTCCTTTTCATCACCGGCGCAGCACTCGGGTACGTCCTGGGATCGCGAGCCGGACGTGCCCGCTACGAGCAGATCAAGTCCGTCAGCGGCAAGGTCTGGAACAGCAACGGCGTCCAGAAGAGCGTCCACGACGTCGAGGGCTTCGTGCAGGACCGCACGCCCGACGTCGCCGACTTCATCGGTGAGCAGACCAAGAAGGTCGTCCGCAAGGTGAGCTCGAAGGCGTCGTCCAACAAGGGCTCGCAGATCTCATGACCGACATACGCGACCGGAAGTCGCGGTCGCTGTTCGGCCTCGTCAAGGACCTGCCCGACCTCGTCAAGGACCTGGTGAAGGGCGAGATCTCGCTCCTCAAGGCCGAGATGATCGGCAAGGCGAAGGTCTTCGGCATCGCGGCGGGCATCCTGGTGGCCGCCCTCGTCATCGTGCTGTACGCGATCGGCGTGCTCCTCACCGCAGCGGTGATGGGCCTGGCCACCGTGATGCCCGCGTGGCTGGCGGCACTGCTGCTCGGCGTGCTGATGCTCATCGTCGCCGGGATCCTGGGTCTCGTCGGCTGGAAGCGCCTGAAGAAGGGGCTGCCGATCACGCCGAAGCGCACGATCGCCAGCGTCAAGAACGACGTCAACGCCGTCAAGGGCCTGGGCAAGAAGCCGACCCCCGAGACGCAGCGCGGCTCCCGCAAGCCCGACGTCGACGGCCGGTTCTGACCCCGTCGTCCCGCTGACCCCCGACATCCCCACGACTCCACCGGAGGACCAGTGACCGACCCCAAGGACGAGCACGGCGACATCGCCGACCGTGTCGCCGCCACCCGTGCCCAGCTCTTCGACACGCTCGACGCGATCGAGGACAAGCTCAACGTCCCGAAGCAGCTCGGCATCGCGGCGTCGAAGGTGAAGCGCGGCGTCGACGAGAACCCGGTGCCGTACCTGGCCGGGCTCGCAGCGGGAGTGGCAGTGGTCGGGGGTATCGTCGTAGCGGCGCTCCGACGACGGTGAGCCACAGGCGGCGAGCCACCGCGAGCCACTGTGGAACCCCGCCCCGGACGCCCGCTCGGCGACGGGGACGGGCGACCCACACCCCTGGCAACCGTGCCGCTGGCGATCGTGCTCGCGGCCACCGTGGAGGACGACCGATCCATGAGCACTGACGTGCCCACACCAGCAGCCCACGCTGCCGCAGCCACCACTGCGGCAGTCGACACCAGCGCAGCGCACGAGACGGATCCCGCGTCCGGGATCGACCCGAACCTGCTCACCGCCTACGCCCTGTGGGCGGTGTTCCGCCGTCCGGTCGGCGCGGTCGCCCGTGGCGGTGACGACTCCGTCGCCGAACTCGACGCCGTCGTCGCCGCCGGTGCCGAGCGCGGTGTCACCATCCGCGGCTTCTACGACGTCTCCGGCTTCCGCGCCGACGCCGACGTCATGATCTGGCTGCACGGTGACGACGCGCAGGCGATCCAGGCGGTGCTGCGCGAGATCCGTCGAACGGCGCTGTTCCAGGACGCCGAGCCGGTCTGGCACGCGATGGCCATGCACCGCGAAGCCGAGTTCAACAAGCGGCACACGCCGGCCTTCCTCCGCGGCAAGGACCCCGAGGCCTGGATCACGGTGTACCCGTTCGTCCGGTCCTACGAGTGGTACCTGCTGCCCGAGGACGAGCGCTCGAAGATGCTGCGCGACCACGGTGTCGCCGGCGCCAAGTACCGCCGCGTGCTCACGAACACCATCGCCTCCTTCGCCCTCGGCGACTACGAGTGGATCCTGCCGCTCGAGAGCCCCGACCTGGTCGACCTCGTCGACCTGATGCGCGACCTCCGCTACACCGAGGCCCGCATGCACGTCCGCGAAGAAGTGCCCTTCTACACGGGTCGTCGCGTGACGACCGCCGAACTCCCGGAGGTGCTGTCATGACCGACACCAGCATGATCACGAACGGCCAACCCGTCCTCGCCGCCACCGCAGCGGCCGCGTCCGGACCCGAGCACGTCGAGCAGCCGACCGCGTACGACGCGATCCTGCTCGCCGGCTTCGGCGGACCCGAAGGTCAGGACGACGTCATCCCGTTCCTCCGCAACGTCACCCGTGGCCGCGGCATCCCCGACGAGCGTCTCGAAGAGGTCGCGCACCACTACCGGCACTTCGGCGGCATCAGCCCGATCAACGCGCAGAACCGTGCGCTCAAGGCCGCGCTCGAGACCGAGCTCGCCGCACGGGGCATCGACATGCCCGTCCTCTGGGGCAACCGCAACTGGGCGCCCTACCTCGAAGAGGCGTTCACCGAGGCGGCCGACAAGGGCTACACCAAGCTCGTCGCGATCGCCACGAGTGCGTACTCGTCGTTCTCCAGCTGCCGTCAGTACCGCGAGGACTACGCCCGCGTGCTGAACGAGACCGGTCTGATCGACACGATCCAGATCGACAAGATCCGCCAGTTCTTCGACCACCCGGGCTTCGTCCGGCCGTTCATCGACGGCGTCCGTGACGGCATGGCCCGTGCGATCGCCGAGAACGACGGCCTCGACGTCGCGACCGAGCTGCAGGTGCTGTTCTCCACCCACTCGATCCCGTCGACCGACGCCGCCCGCTCCGGCCCCGACTTCCGCGGGTTCGACGAGCACGGCGCGTACGAGGCACAGCACCTCGCCGTCGGTCAGGTCGTCCTCGACCAGGCGTGGGCGGAACTGCTCGAGCAGCCCGAGCACGCGCACCTGCAGGGCACGTCGAAGCCCGGCTGGAAGCTCGTCTACCAGTCCCGCTCCGGCCCCCCGACGCAGCCCTGGCTCGAGCCGGACATCAACGACTACATGAACGAGGAGCTCAAGGGCGGCCCGACCCGCGCCGTGCTCATCGTCCCGCTCGGCTTCGTGAGCGACCACATGGAGGTCATGTGGGACCTCGACGAGGAAGCCACCGAGACCGCCGGCGAGCTCGGGTACTGGTCGCTGCGCACGCAGACGCCCGGTGTCGACCCCGCCTACGTCTCCGGCCTGGTGGACCTGGTGCTCGAGCGGGTCAACGGCACGCCGAAGACCGAGCGTCCGCACATGACGGACATCGGGCCCTGGTACGACGTCTGCCGTCCCGGGTGCTGCGAGAACGTGCGAGCGGGGTTCAAGCCCGCCGCCGCCGGCGTCGCCCCGTGACCGGCGGCTCCACACCGAAGGACCCAGCACCGAAGGACCGCGCTTCCCGGACGGCGTCGGGCGCGCAGACCGCGATCCGGCTCGGCACCCGTGCCAGTCGGCTCGCGGTCGCCCAGTCGCAGGACATCGCCGACCGGCTGGCGAAGGTGTCCGGCCGGCCGGTGGAACTCGTCACCGTGACCAGCGAGGGCGACACGAACCGTGCCTCCCTGGCGTCGCTCGGTGGCACCGGCGTGTTCGCGTCGGCGCTCCGTGAGGCCCTCGTCGCGCACGAGGTCGACGTCCTCGTGCACTCCCTCAAGGACCTGCCGACCGCGCCGTACCCGGGCCTGACGATCGGGGCGGTGCCGAAGCGCGCCGACGCCCGCGACGTCCTGGTCGCGCGGAACGGTGCGACCGTCGAGACCCTGCCCGAGGGCGCGACCGTCGGCACCGGGTCGCCCCGCCGCGCCGCACAGCTCCGCGCCGACCGACCGGACCTCGACGTCGTCGACATCCGCGGCAACATCGACACCCGGCTCGCCCGCGTCGAGGACGACCTCGACGCGATCGTGCTCGCCGCCGCCGGACTCGGCCGCATCGGTCGACTCGACGCCGCGACCGAGCTGCTCGACCTGGGCTTCTGGCCGAGCGCACCCGGACAGGGTGCCCTGGCCGTGGAGATCCGCGCCGACGAGGACGACCGGAACCTGCTCGCCGCCCTGCGGAAGATCGAGCACGCTCCGACCCGACTCACCGTCACGGCGGAGCGCGAGATCCTGGCGAAGCTCGAGGCCGGCTGCTCCGCCCCGATCGGTGCGACCGCGGTCATCGACGCCGAGATGCTCCTGGTGTCCGCGACGGTGTACAGCCCGGACGGGTCCGAGTACCGGACGGCCTCGCACGCGGCGATGCTCGACGGCTCCGCGCAGGACCGTCTCGACGAAGCGCTGTCGGTCGCCGGCCGGGTCGCCGACGAACTCCTCGAGAACGGTGCTGCCGAGCTCGCCGACCTGCCCGCCACGAGCGGGCCCGGAACCGACGAACCGGACACCGGGCACACCGCCGGCCCCGGGCTGGCGACCCCGGCCGAGTAGGGCGGGCACCACGGACGACACCCGGAGCTCCACGCACACCAGCGCGGCGGACGGCGCACCGACCGCGGCTGCCGAGCCGGCCGACGACCGGTCCACCCGGCGCCCGGTCGTGCTCGTGCCGCGCGGTGGTGCGTGGGGCGACCGGGTCGCCGAGTCCGCCCGGGCACGGGGGCTCGACCCGGTGGTGGTGCCGCTCATCACGGACGAGCCGCCGGCTGACACCGGCGCGCTCGACGCGGCGATCGCCGAGCTGGCAGCAGCAGCCGCAGCAGCAAGCGCAGCCGCCGCAGTAGCCGGAGCCGGCGCCCCCGGCGCTGCCCGCCCCGCCGCCCCCTGGCTCGTGGTGACCAGCGCGACCACCGTGCGGGTGCTCGTCGGACGCATGGCGGGCCTCCCGTCCGGCGTCCGCGTCGCCGCCGTCGGCACCGCGACCGCACGGGCGGCCCGCGCGGCCGGCTGGCCCGTCGACCTGGTGCCGGACGACGCCTCGGCCGCCGGACTGGTGGCGGCCCTGCCCGACACCGTCGGACTCGTGGTGCACCCACGCTCGGACCTCGCCGCACCGACCCTGGCGGACGGCCTGCGGGAGCGGGACATCCCGGTCGTCGACGTCGTCGCGTACCGTACCGTGGGGACCGGCGACGAGCCGCTCACCCTCGACCCGGCGCCGGACGTCGTCCTCGTGACGAGCGGCAGCGTCGCTCGCGAAGTCGCCCGCCGACTCACCCCCCTGGCCCCGCGGACCCGGATCGCCTGCATCGGCCCCGGCACCGCCACCGAGACCCGCGCCGCCGGACTGCCCGTGCACGTCGTCGCGGCCGAGCGGTCCGCCGAAGCCCTCCTCGACGCCGTCGTCGAGTCCCTCGCCCCACACCCCGAACAGGAAGGTCACTCGTGACTGGACGCTTCCCCCAGGTCCGCCCCCGACGTCTCCGGGCCACCCCCGCGATGCGTCGACTCGTCGCCGAGACCCGGCTCCACCCCGCCGAGCTCGTGCTGCCGATGTTCATCCGCGAAGGCGCCACCGACGCCGTCGACATCACGAGCATGCCCGGGGTCCAGCAGCACTCCCTCGACTCGTTCCGCCGTGCCCTCAACCAGGCCGCGTCCGTCGGCATCGGGGGTGTGAACCTGTTCGGGGTGCCCGAGCACAAGGACGCCGTCGGGTCCGGCGCGACCGACCCGGACGGCATCCTCAACGTCGCGATCCGGGTGGCGAAGGAAGAGGTCGGGGACGCACTCGTCGTGCAGTCCGACCTGTGCCTCGACGAGTTCACCGACCACGGCCACTGCGGGGTACTCGCGACCGACGGCTCGGTCGACAACGACGCCACGCTCCTCCGGTACCGGGACATGGCGGTCGCGCAGGCCGACGCCGGTGCCGAGCTCGTCTGCATGAGCGGGATGATGGACGGCCAGATCGCCGCCGCACGCGACGCCCTCGACACCGCGGGTCACTCCGGCACGGCGCTCCTCGCCTACGCGGCGAAGTACGCCTCCGCCTTCTACGGGCCGTTCCGGGAGGCCGTGGCCTCCACCCTGCAGGGCGACCGCCGCACGTACCAGCTCGACTCCGGCAACGGGCGCGAGGGGCTCCGCGAGGTCGAGCAGGACATCGAGGAGGGCGCCGACATCGTCATGGTGAAGCCCGCCATGAGCTACCTCGACGTCCTCGCCCGCACCGCGGACACGTCCCCCGTGCCGGTCTGGGCGTACCAGATCTCCGGCGAGTACGCGATGATCACCGCTGCTGCCCAGAACGGCTGGATCGACCGGGACGCGAGCGCGATGGAGGCCCTCGTCGGCATCAAGCGCGCCGGTGCGGACGCGATCCTCACCTACTTCGCGGTCGACATCGCCCGCAAGCTGAACGACGAAGCGGGCCTGCGCACCTCCGGCAGCACCGCGGACGTCGCCGGCATCGCCACGACCGGGAAGGCACCCGAATGACCCCGACGACGACCACGAACGACCAGCTGTTCGGCCGTGCGAAGAACAGCATCCCGGGCGGCGTGAACTCCCCGGTCCGCGCCTACGGGTCGGTCGGCGGCACGCCCCGGTTCCTCGTGGACGCGAAGGGCGCCTACGTGACCGACGCCGAGGGGCGCGAGTACGTCGACCTCGTCGCGTCGTGGGGCCCCGCGATCCTCGGGCACGCCCACCCCGGCACGGTCGAGGCCGTGCAGCAGGCGGCGGCCCGCGGGCTGTCGTTCGGCGCCTCCACCCCGGGCGAGACCGAGCTGGCCGAGCTCGTCAAGCAGCGGGTGCAGGTCGACGGCGACGGTCCGATCGAGAAGATCCGGATGGTGTCCACCGGCACCGAGGCCACGATGACCGCGATCCGCCTGGCCCGCGGCTACACCGGCCGGGACCTCCTCGTGAAGTTCGCCGGGCACTACCACGGCCACTCCGACTCGTTGCTGGCCGAGGCCGGCTCGGGTGTCGCGACGCTCGCCCTCCCCGGCAGCGCGGGCATCACCGCCGAGACCGCCGCGCAGACCCTGGTGCTGCCGTACAACGACCTGGACGCCGTTCGTCGCGCGTTCGAGGAGCACTCCGAGCGCATCGCCGCCGTGATCGTCGAGGCCGCCGCGGCGAACATGGGCGTCCTGGCGCCCGAGCGCGGCTTCAACCGGGCGCTGTCGCAGATCACCAGCGCGAACGGTGCGCTGCTCATCGTCGACGAGGTCCTCACCGGCTTCCGGGTCGGACCCGCCGGCTGGTGGGGTCTCGAGGCGTCGAACACCGTCCCCGACGGCGCCGGGTGGAAGCCCGACCTGGTCACCTACGGCAAGGTCATCGGCGGCGGCATGCCCCTGGCCGCACTCGGTGGTCGGCGCGAGGTCATGGACTTCCTCGCCCCGCTCGGACCGGTGTACCAGGCTGGCACGCTGTCCGGGAACCCGCTGGCGGTCGCCGCCGGCATCGCCACGCTCCGTGCCGCGACGCCGGACGTGTACGCGCACCTCGACCGGACCGCCGACGTCGTGTCGCGGGCGACGAGCGAGGCGCTGTCCGCCGAGGGGGTCGCCCACACCGTGCAGCACGCCGGCAACCTGTTCTCGTTCGCGTTCACGGACACCCCGCCGCGGAACTACGACGACGTCCGCGCGCAGGACGTCTTCCGGTACGCGCCGTTCTTCCACAGCATGCTCGACTCCGGCATCACCCTGCCGCCGAGCGTGTTCGAGGCGTGGTTCCTCACCGCGGCCCACGACGAGCGTGCGGTCTCGCAGATCCTCGACGCCCTGCCCGCCGCGGCGAAGGCGGCGGCCGCCGCCTGACCCCCCGCGAAACGCAACGTCGGCGTCGTCGTGCAGCGCAGTACCGCTGCGAGATGGCGCCGACATTGCGTTTCGCGAGACGGACGGACGGGAGGCGCGGGGCGGCTAGTCGGCGCGGCGTGCGTGCCAGCGTCCACCGCTGCGCTCGACCGCCAGCGGGAAGTCGAACGCCGCCGACACCCGCGCCGAGGTGATGACCTCGTCCGCGTGCCCCTGCGCCACGACCGCCCCGTCCCGCAGCAGCATCGCGTGCGAGGTCGACGCCGGCAGGTCCTCGAGGTGGTGGGTGACCATCACGCTGCCGAGCTCCGGCCGCCCGACGCGCAGTGCGTCGACGGTCTCGAGCAGGTGCTCCCGCGCTGCGACGTCGAGCCCGGTGGCGGGTTCGTCGAGCAGCAGCAGCCGCGGTTCGGCCATCAGCGCCCGGGCGATCAGCGCCCGACCCCGTTCCCCCTGGGACAGCACCGGCCAGCGGGCGTCCCGGCGCGCGGACAGCCCGACGTCGGCGACGTGCTGCTCGGCACGGGCGACCTGCTCGACGGTCGGCTCCCACCGCACCATGAGGTCGGTCGTGCCGGTCAGCCCGGTGAGCACGGTCTCCAGGACGGTGAGCGGCGAGAGCATCCGGTGCCGCGGGTCGACGTGTCCGATGTGTTCGCGGAGCTGCCGGACGTCGACGCGACCCAGGCGGTGCCCGAGCAGGTCGACGGTGCCCGCGGAGGGGTGCCCGGTCGCACCGAGGACGGCGAGGAGAGTGGACTTGCCCGCGCCGTTCGGGCCGAGCAGTGCCCAGTGCTCGCCGGCGCGGACGGTCAGCTCGACGTCGTGCAGCAGGTCGCGGCCGCTGCGGGTGACGCGGAGTCCGGCGGTGCGGAGGAGGACGTCGCTCATCCCGTCATCCTCCCGCACCTCGGTGGACCCGACCGCGGTCAGGCCTTCGCGGCCCGGGCGGTGGCGAGGTGCTCGGCCATCGCACGACCGAGTCCGCGGACGAGGGCTCCACCGGCCTCGCCGTCGCGGCCCTTCGCGGCGGCGCGGAAGCCGTCGAGGGCCTGTTCCACGTCCCAGAAGACGAACTCGGGCTCGCCGATCCGGACGAACTTCGCCCGGTTCAACAGGGACTCGCTCGTCTTCAGCAGCAGTTCGTTGCCGGACTTCTGCACCATGAACGCGATCGCTCGGTCGATGTCGTCGTTGAGGGCGCGGTCCTCGGCCTTCGCGTGGGCGCGCATGTCGTCGAGGATGGCGCCGAACGCCTTCACGTCGGCGTCCTCGAAGCGGGGGAAGGACCAGCGCGCAGCGAGTTCCCCGAAGCCGAAGAGCATCTGGAACGCGTCGTCGTACGCCTCGCGGGTCGGGGAGGCGACGCGGGTGTACCGGTTCGCCTCCATCTCGACCAGGCCGTAGTCGACGAGCTTCGCGATCGCCTCGCGGATCGGGGTGCGACTGACACCGAGCCAGGCGACGAGCTCGTCGTCGTTGAGCCGCTCGCCGGCCTGCAGCGTGCCGTCCTGGATGGCCGCGAGCATCTTCTCGAGGACGACGTCCCGGAGCAGCTTGCGCGGCGAGTTCTCGACGGTCGACTTGGGTACCGGCATCCGGGTCTCCTTCAGAAGGTGTTCGGTATTCAAATCCTAACGTGACATTGCGCAAACGGTTGCTAAGTACGAACCGGAGGCGCGGATCACCGCGTCACGTCGACCACCGTCCGGCCGTGCACCCGCCCGGCCACGACCTCCGCCCCGACCGCGATCGCCTCGGCGAGCCCGACCGTCCGCGTCACCGCCCGGAGCAGCGCCGGGTCGAGGTCCGTCGCCAGCCGCGCCCACGCCCGCTGCCGCAGGTCGAGCGGCGCCGAGACCGAGTCGACGCCGAGCAGGGACACCCCGCGCAGGATGAACGGCAGCACCGTCGTCGACAGCGCGGTGTCCTGCGCGAGCCCGCACGCCGTGACCGCCCCGCCGTACCGGGTCGCCGCCAGGACGTTCGCCAGGGTGGTGCCCCCGACGCTGTCCACCGCGCCCGCCCAGACCGCCCGCTGCATCGGCTTGCCCGGCTCGGCGAACTGCGCCCGGTCGACGACGTCCGTCGCGCCGAGGGCCCGGAGCGAGTCGCCGTTCTCCGGCCGACCCGTCGAGGCCGTCACGCGGTACCCACGGGCCGCCAGCAGGGCGATCGCCACCGTGCCGACCCCGCCCGACGCACCGGTCACCAGGACCGGGCCGTCCTCCGGGGCGACCACGCGCTCGAGTGCCAGGACGCTGAGCATCGCGGTGAAGCCCGCCGTGCCGATCGCCGCCGCGAGGTCGTCGTCGAGGCCCTCCGGCAGGGTGACGAGCGCGTCCACCGGGACCACGCACTGCTCGGCCCACCCGCCGTGTCGGGACTCACCCGCGCCCGCGCCGGTGAGGACCACGCGCTCGCCGACGGCCACGTCCGGCACGTCCGGCCCGACCGCGGCGACGGTGCCGACCACGTCGATGCCGGGGACCAGCGGGTCGGTCCGCGCGACACCGGGGTCACCGGCGACGGCCAGGCCGTCCTTGTAGTTGACGCTCGACCGCGTGACGGCGACCAGGGCCTCCCGGGCACCGGGAGCGGGTAGGTCGACGTCGGTGACGGCGGGGGCGGTGGAACGGGACACGAGGACGGCGCGGGTCATGCGCGCGACGCTACCCCGGGCCTCCCGGCCGGGACGGCCCACCGGAAACGCGCCCACGCGCCCGCCGGTGTCAGCCGAACATGATGGCGGCCTCGTCGTACCGGTCCTGCGGCACGGTCTTCAGCTCGCCGAGCGCGTCCGCGAACGAGACGTGCACGATCTCGGTGCCCTTCAGCGCGACCATCCGGCCCCAGCGCTCCTCGACCACGGCGTCGATCGCCGCCAGCCCGAGCCGGGTCGACAGCACCCGGTCGTACGCCGTCGGCGTGCCACCCCGCTGGATGTGCCCGAGCGTCGTGGCGCGGGTCTCGATGCCGGTCATCTCCTCGATGAGCGGGGCGAGGCGCTCGCCGATCCCACCCAGCCGAGGGCGACCGAACGCGTCCAGACCGCGCTCCGTGTGGGCGGTGTCCTCGTGGTCGGGGACGAAGCCCTCGGCGACCACGACCAGCGGTGCGCGTCCGCGGTCGTAGGCGGCCTGCACCCACTCGCCGATCTGCGCCAGCGACGTCTTCTGCTCGGGGATGAGGATCGCGTGCGCACCCGCCGCCATGCCCGAGTGCAGGGCGATCCAGCCGACGTGGCGACCCATGACTTCGGCGACCATGCAGCGGGAGTGGGACTCGCCGGTGGTGCGCAGGCGGTCCATCGCCTCGGTCGCGATCGCCACCGCGGTGTCGAACCCGAACGTGTAGTCGGTGGCGCCCAGGTCGTTGTCGACCGTCTTCGGCACGCCGACGATCTGCAGGCCGGCATCGGTGAGGCGCTTCGCGGCCGCCAGGGTGCCCTCGCCACCGATCGCGACGACGGCGTCGATGCCGTGCCGCTCCAGCGTCTTCGTGATGTTCTCGACGCCGCCGTTCGGGCCCTCGAAGGGGTTCGTGCGGCTCGTGCCGAGGATCGTCCCGCCCTGCTTCGCGATGCCCTGGATGTCCTTCCGGCCGAGCGGCACGATGTCGCCCTCGACCACACCCCGCCAGCCGTCCCGGAAGCCGACGAACTCGTGGCCGTGGATGGCGATGCCCTTGAGCACGATGGCGCGGATGACCGCGTTGAGACCGGGGCAGTCGCCGCCGGAGGTGAGGATGCCGATGCGCATGGTGACTCCCGTGGTCGGGTCCGAAGGGACGTGCCCATCATCATGGCCGATGCAGGCCCGGTGTGGCCGTGCGTGACGGGATCGGCCCTGCGTTCGCCGCACTGTCGCATCGGCACGGTGCGGTCACTGAAATGTGTAGTCTTACCGGACGGTGGCCGCAACGACGCGGCCACTCGAGATCGGAGGACCACCATGACGTCGACACGAAGTGCGCTCCCGGGGCTCACCCTGACAGTGGCGCTGCTCGCCAGCGGGTTGGTAGGGGCTGCTCCGGCGGCCGCAGAACCGCTCGACCGTCCAGCCGCGCTGCCGCCCGGCGAGGCGCTGCCCGCGATCTCGCAGCACACGCTCGGCCGCGCCATCGACGAGGCCTACGCCGCGGGCGCGGTGACCGACGACGACATCGACGAGTCGGGTCGCCGCACCGTCACCGCTGATCTTGGTGACGGTCTAACGATCGTCCTCGCAGACGGCGTCCCGACCGAGCGGCTCGCGTTCGGGAGCGACGGACGCGGTGCCTACATCGCCTTCAACTCCTGGGACCAGAACGTCATCCTGGGTGGGACGGGAGCGATCCTCGTCACCGCGATCTGTGGACTCGGGCCGGCTGCCTGCATCATCGCGAACACGGCGGTCGTCCTGGGCGCTTCTTGGCTTGCCACCCACTCCAAGTGTCCGAGCCCCAAGAGTGTCCGTGTGTACCCGGTCACGAAGAAGCCCGGGCGGTGTGTCTGACGCATGAACAAGATCGGGAAGGTCTTCCGGAGTGTTCCGTTCGCGTCGGCGCTCGCGCTCGCCCTCGTCCTGATCGGCGCCACCGTCGCCACTGCGACGGCAGGAACGCCGAACCAGATCGTGGGAGCCGTGGTCCTGGGCCTGACCTCGGCCGGTGCCGGTAGCGCCCTCGGCGCGGTGATCCGTGCTCGACGCCGGCGGCCCCGGCGCTGAACCGACTGCTCCTCGGTCGGTGAGTGTCCGTGCCGGCACTTACCATCCCTGCATGCCCTCCGTCCGTCCCGTCGCCTCACCGGCGGGCCCTCCGGACGAGGCTGCAGTTCGCGTCGACACCGTGTACCGGCCGGGAGGCCCGGTGGACGTGGTCGCGACACTGCGGCCCCTGTCGCGCGGCTCCGGCGACCCGGCCCACCGGGTGGTCGGGTCCGACGTGTGGCTCGCGCTCCGCACCCCGGAGGGGCCGGCGTCGGTGCTCGTCCGACCCGTCGGCGACACCGTGGCGATCAGCGCGTGGGGCGACGGTGCGTCCTGGGCCGTGGCGCACGGGCCGGACCTGGTCGGACGCGGGGACGACTGGTCGGAGCTCGACGTGTCCGCGCATGCCCTCCTGGCGCACGCGCGACACCGCCAGCCGGGGTTACGGCTGCTCCGGACGAACACGGTCGTGGCGATGCTCGTCCCGGCGATCATGGAGCAGAAGGTGACCTCCCGACAGGCCTGGCGTGCGTGGCGGTACCTCGTGCAGCGCTTCGGCACGCCGGCTCCCGGGCCGGCTCCGGCGGGCATGGTCGTTCCGCCGGCCGCCGACACCTGGGCGCGGATCCCGAGTTGGGAGTGGCACAGGGCCGGCATCGAACCCGGACGCTCGGCGACGGTGATGCGGGTCGTGCAGGTCGCGCCCGCACTCGAACGGACGCTGGCCCTGGGCCGCGGCGGCGAACTGGTCGCCAGCCGACTGCAGTCGATCCCGGGCGTCGGACCGTGGACCGCCGCCGAGACGGCGCAGCGGGCCCACGGGGACCCGGACTCGCCGAGCGTCGGGGACTACCACGTGCCCGCACTCGTCGGGTGGGCGCTCACCGGCGGCCCGGTCGACGACGACGGGATGCTCGAGCTCCTCGAACCGTGGCGGGGGCACCGGGAGCGGGTCGTGCGGTTGATCGCGGGCTCGGGCTTCCGGAAGCCGACGTTCGGGCCGCGGATGACGATCCAGGACCACCGGGGGCACTGAGCTTCCGTCGGCGTTGCACGTCGGTTCGGGCCCGGGGTAACATTTCACCCGTAAGCCCCGTGTGGACCGCTGGTTTCGACCATGTCGCCGGGGCTCTGCTTTTTGTCTCGTGAAGGTGGGGATGTGTCGGACGTCTGGGTGGACGAGTGGCTCGGTACCGCGCGGTTCGCTCGGTACGTGGATGCGTGCTCTGGTGACCGGGCCAGGGCGCTGCAGTTGTACGAGTGGAACGTCCAAGCCGGCCAAGCACTCATGCACGACATCGCCCACTTCGAAGTCGCTCTCCGGAACGCGTACGACGCTGCCATCTCAGCGCGGTGGCGATCACGCACGCACTGGCTGCTCGACGCGGAGTCGCCGGCTGTCGTGCCGATCTGGCGCACGAAGACCGTGAAGGGCATGAAGCGTGGGGCTGACGTCAACACGCTCACCCGGAAGTCGGTCGACAGCGCGATCGCGCGCTGCGGCTCCGCGAAGGCGACGTCCGGCAAGGTGATCGCCGAGATGACCCTGGGTTTCTGGCGGCAGTTGACGACGAACGCGATGGAGAAGACGGTGTGGGTGCCGTACCTGCACCGAGCGTTCCCCCCGGGGACGCAACGGTCCGAGGTCGACCGTGCGATCGAGCGGGTCAACGCGCTCCGGAATCGCATCGCGCACCACGAGCCGATCTCGACACAGTCCGGGTCGGTGGATGCGGAGCAGGTCCACCGCGAGATGCTCGCCCTCCTCCGGGGCATCGCACCGCAAGTGCACGAGCACCTCACTGCCACGTCGACGGTCGCGATCGTCTTCGCTCGGCGTCCGTAGTCGCCGCTCCGTCGCGATCCGGAGCAGACGGCTCATCGGTCAGCGGTGGGACGCGCCCTCGCCGGCCAGCACTGCGCGGTAGCCCTCGCGGAACGTCGGGTACCGGAACGTGAAGCCCGTGGAGCGGAGCAGCGCGTTCGACAGCCGCTTGTCGCCGCCCGCCTGTCGGTCCGACGCCGGGCCGTGCTCCGGCGTCGGGACACCGAGCTCGTCCGCGAGGAACCGCAGCACGTCGTCGAGACGGACCGGCTCGTCGTCGGTGCCGAGGTACGTCGGCGCCGGGTCGTCCAGCGTCGCGAGGTGCACGATCGCGGAGGAGGCGTCGTCGCGGTGGATGCGGTTCGTGTGCGGCGACGACGCGTCGGCCGGAGCGAGTCGGGCGCTGCCGGAGCGCACCTGGTCGATCAGCCGTTCGCGTCCGGGGCCGTAGATGCCCGACAGCCGGAGCAGCACGGCGCCGGGAGCCCGTTCCCGGAGCAGCGCTTCGGCCTCGACCAGGACCCTCGCCGTCGGGGTGCCGCCGGCCGCCGGGGTGTCCTCGGTGACCTCGCTGCCGTCGGACACGTCGTAGACGGCGGTCGAGGACACCACGACGATCCGCGGGCGGGCCTCCGACCGGTCGATCCCGTCCAGCACGTTCCGCAGGCCGTCGACGTAGGTCGCGCGGTACTCGTCCGGGTCGCGGCTGCCCGCGGCCAGGGCGACGACGACGACCGCGGTGTCGGCGTCGATCTCGGGGACGTCGTGCCGGAGGTCGGTGCTCCGGCCCTCGATCGGCGCGGGCAGGAGTTCGGCGCGGCGCCGGAGCCCGACGACGCGGTACCCGAGGTCAGCGAAGCGGAGGGCGGCCTCGGTGCCGAGGTCGCCGCAGCCGGCGATGACGGCGGTCTGGTGTGCGGACATGTGTCGACCCTCCCACGGATGCGGTCACGGCATGACATCGCCGGAGTTCGGACCGAGCGTCTGCCCGGTGTAGAGGTCACCCGCCGGCGAGGACGCGAGCAGCAGCGCGGTCGGGGCGACCTCGGACGGCACGCCGAACCGCCCGATCGGCAGTTCGGCTGCCTTCTCGGCCCGCCACTCCGGCGTCATCCGGTCGGTCATAGGCGACACGATCGGACCGGGTGCGATCGCGTTGACGAGCACACCCCGCCCGCTCCACTCGATGGCGGCGCTCTTGGTCAGCGCGATGACGCCGGCCTTCGCCGCTGCGTAGTGCGCGACCTCCGACCCGCCCTTGATCGCCAGCTGCGAGGCGAGGTTGATGATGCGCCCGCCGCCGTCGCGGAGCATCCGGCGACCGACCGCGCGCATCATCAGGAACACCCCGGTGAGGTCGACGGCGACGATGCGGGTCCAGTCCGCCGTGGACAGGTCCTCGAGCGGGGACTGGGAGAGGACCCCGGCGGCGTTGACCAGGACGTCGATGCCGTCGAACTCCGCGTCGACCGTCGAGACCACCACCTCGACGTCCGCCTCGTCCGTGACGTCGAGGACGACGGTCCGGACGTCCAGCCGCCGGGCGACCGCCTCCAGACCGCCGAGGTCGCGGTCCGCGACGACGACCCGTGCACCCGCTGCGACGAAGGCCTCGACGATCGCGAGACCGATCCCGCTGGCACCGCCGGTGACGAGTGCGGTGGCTCCGGTGAGGTCGAACACGTCGCCCCGCATCAGTCGGCCATGAGGATGGTCAGCCCGCCGTCGACGACGAGTTCCTGTCCGGTGACGTAGCGCGCCTCGCGGCTGAGGAGGAAGCGGATCACCGCCGCCGCTTCGTCCGCGGACCCGACGCGACCCCACGGGATGCGTGCCCCGGCCGCCTGGAGGCCCGCCGCGCCGAGCGAGTTCTCCGCGTCCGTCGACTGCGGGGTCTCGATCAGGCCGGGGATGACGGTGTTCACCCGGATCCCCCGCGGTGCCAGCTCGGCCGCGGCGCTCCGGGCGAGCCCGATCACGGCCGCCTTGCACGCGGCGTAGTGGCTGTGTGCGACCCAGCCGTAGACGCCGCCCGCGATCGAGGAGACGGCCACCATCGACCCGCCGGGGCCGAGGTGGCGGGCACCCGCTCGGAGCGTGCGCATCACGCCGTTCAGGTCGACCTGCACCATGTCGTCCCAGGCGTCGTCGGTCATGGTGTGCAGCGGCTGCCGTCGGAGCACACCGGCACCGGCGACGACGTGGTCGACGCGGCCCCACCGGTCGAGCGCCGTCTGGAACACGGCGTCGACGTCCTCGGTGCGACGGACGTCGGCGGGGACCGTCAGTGCGCGACCCCCGGCGGCCTCGACGGCCGCGACGACGTGCGCGGGGTCGTGCGGGTCACCGGCGAACACCGGGATGACGATGTCGGCCCCGTGCTCGGCGAGCTGCACCGCGAGTGCTGCGCCGATGCCGCTCGCGGCTCCCGTGATGACGGCGACGCTCCCGGCGAACTCGGAGTACACGGCCTCCGACGTGGGCGCGCTCAATGCTCGATCACCGCCACGCGCTTGGTCGCCAGCATGATCAGCCCGGAGAGGACCATGCCGCCGGCACCGACGATGACCGCCGCCGGCCCGAGACCGACGTTGCCGGCGACGAGTGCGGTCAGCACGGCCGAACCGATGATCGATCCCGGCTGGCCCATGGCGGTGACGAACGCCGAACCGGTGGCGCGGCAGCTCGAGTCGAAGCACTCCGCCTGCAGGAACAGCAGGGAGGCGTAGGGGCCGAGCAGGAAGAACAGCGTCAGCATGTACGTGACCAGGACGTACCCGAAGTCGTCCGGGCCGAGGACGAACAGGGTCCAGCACACACCGGCGAGCAGCCAGCCGCCGACGATGGTGGTCTTGCGGCCGATGACGTCGCCGAGCCAACCGTGGAACAGGTACCCGGCTGCGCCGACGACGTTGGAGAGCACGATGATCAGCAGCGACATGCTCGTGTCGACGCCCTTCACGTCCTCGAGCATCGTGGTGCCGAGCACGCTCGTCGTGGTGATGCCGAAGTAGTTCACGATCCACGCGATCGAGAGCACGACGGTGTTGCGTGCGTAGCGCTTACCGAAGATCGCCCGCAGCGACGGCCGCTCGTCCTCGACGACCCCGAAGCGGGCCGCGATCCCGGCGGCCTCCTCGGTGCGACCGGACTTCCGCAGCTGCCGCAGGTAGGTGTTCAGGCGGTGCTGCGGGGTCTCCTTGATGCCCTTGCGCAGGAACAGCACGAACAGCGCGGGGACGGTGGCGACGAGGAACGCGATCCGCCACGAGTCCGGTCCGAACAGCCCGTTGATGCCGGCGATGAACGCGGCGGCGAGGAGGGCGCCGATCGGCCACCCGGTCTGGACGAGACTGTAGAAGAAGCCGCGGCGCTTCCGGATGCCCTCGATCTCGGTGAGCGCGAAGACCTCGTTGAGGTAGGTGGAGTTGACCGACTGCTCCGCCATGCCGAACCCGCTCAGCGCGCGGAAACCGACGAGCGAGGCGACTCCGGTCGACGCCGCCGTCAGCAGTGACGACAGTGCCGCGCCTCCGATCGTGATCATCATGCCGCGTCGACGGCCGAGCCGGTCGACGAACAGTCCGACCAGGATGACGACGACGAAGACCCCGACGCTGACGAGGGTGTTCGCCAGCAGCGCGGTCTGCTGGTTCCACCCGAAGTCCTCGGCGATCCGTGGCAGGAGCGTGCCGAACATGATGAAGTCGTAGACGGCGAGGGTCCAGGCGAAGAAGGCCAGGGTGGCGCCGCGCTTGGTCTCGGCGGCGCCGATGGCCGGGAACGTCCCGGTGTCGAGCTGGACGTCCTCCGGCTCGCGGATGGTCGTGGTGGACATGGTCTTCCTCTCGATGCTGCGGTGCTGGCGGATCGGGTGGGCCGTGCGTGGTGGAGCGTCGGTGGATGCGTCGGCGGATCAGGAACGCGGATCAGGGACGGCGCTGCGGGGAGGAGCTCCGGCCGCGTGCGAGGAACTCCGCGTGCACCCGGTCCGGCGGGGCGTCGACGGCGAGCAGGACGGCGAGCAGGAGGCGCGACTTGAGCCCGTCGAGGCGCCCGGCGGGGACGAGCCCCGCGTCGAGCAGGTCGATCTCGCCGCCGGGGAAGCCGTAGGTCGCCGCGAGCGTCGACCCGGCGCCGGTCCGTGACGCCATGACGACGGGCATCCGCCGGGCGAGCCGGTGGACGGCGTCGAGGGTGCGTTCGGCCACGTGCCCGCCGCCGAACCCCTCGACGACGGCGCCGCGGTAGCCGAGGTCCCCGAGCGCGTCGAGGACACGTCCGTCGTCGTCGAGGCTGACGCGGTGCAGGGCGACCGGTGGCAGCGGTGCGACGTGGTCGGTGAGGGCGGGCACCCGGTGTGCGGGCGCGTGGAAGACGGGCAGCCCCTCCGTGACCCAGCCGAGCGGCCCGGTGCCGGGGGAGGTGAACGCCCCGGTCGAGGACGTGTGCGTCTTGCGGACCGTGGCGGCGGCGTGGACCTCGTCGTCGAGCACGACGAGCACCCCGCGCCCCCGTGCGCCCGGGTCGACGGCCACGCGCACCGCTGCCAGCAGGTTGGCCGGGCCGTCCGCGCCGGGAGCGGAAGCGTGGCGCATGGCGCCGGTGACCACGAGCGGTTCCGGGCGGTCCCAGCCCAGGTCGAGCAGGTACGCGGTCTCCTCGATCGTGTCGGTGCCCTGCGAGACGACGACGCCGGACGCGCCGGCCTCGACCGCTCGCCGTGCGGCTCCGAGTGCGCCCTGGACGTCGTCGAAGCCGAGGGACGGCGAGGGGACGAGGTCGAGCTGGTGGGCATCGACGTGTGCGGTCTCCGCGATCGCGGGCACGCCGGTGAGCAGGTCGTGCGCGTCGAGTCGTGGGACCGCACCGGACCGGTGTGCGGGGTCCGTCGTGGCGACGCTCGCGATGGTCCCGCCGAGAGCGAGGTAGGTCACGGTCGGGAGGGTCGTCACGGTCACTGCGCCGGCTCCCGCCGTCGTGCCACCGCGGACGCGAGGCTCCGGTACGCCCAGTCCGGGTCGCCGCCGGGCCGGGAGGCGCGGAGCCGGTCCGCCACGACGGTCCAGTCGGGCGTCCGCGCGCCGACCCGGTCGACCGCGTCGAGGACGCCGTCGGCGCCCTGCGCGAGGACACCCTGACCGGTCGGACCGACGACGAGGACCCGGACGGTCCCGGGCGCCTCGCGGACCCGGATGTGGTCCGGCGCGAACAGGCGTGATCCCCAGGAGACCAGCGCCAGTTGCGCTCGCTTGCGTGCTGCCGGAGAGTCCTCGACCTCGCGGGCGTCCGCGTCGCGCGTGCCGCCGGCGCTGCCGCATGCGCCGCACATCAGTACTCGCGCGGACGTTCGGGCCGGCCGAAGGGGAACCGGACGCGGAAGTCGTCGGCGATCTCGTTCATGGTGACGAAGCGCACGCCCTCGTGTCCGCCGATGTACTCGATGAGTCGTTCGATCATGAGCAGCACCTGGGGCCGCCCGGACACGTCGGGGTGGATCGTGATCGGGAACACGGCGTAGTCGAGCTCGCGGTACACCCAGTCGAACTGGTCCTTCCACATCTGCTCGACGTCGCGGGGGTTGACGAAGCCGTGGCTGTTCGGGCTCGACTTGATGAACATCATCGGCGGGAGGTCGTCGACGTACCAGTTCGCGGCGATCTCGACGAGGTCGATCTCGTGTCCGTGCACGAGCGGCGTCATCCAGGTGTGCGGGTCCTGGGCGTAGTCGATCGGCGTCCACGAGTCGCCGACGATTGAGTAGTAGGGGACGAAGTCCTTGTGCTGCTGGCTGTGGTCGTAGCTGAACCCGAACTTCGCCAGCAGGGTCGGCGTGTAGGCGCTCAGCTCCCACCAGGGGGCGACGTAGCCGGTCGGTTGTGTGCCGGTGAGCCGGGTGATGAGCTCCACCGAGCGCTCCATGACGGCGTCCTCCTGCGCCTCCGACATCGCGACCGGGTTCTCGTGGCTGTACCCGTGGGCGCCGATCTCGTGGCCGGCGTCGAACAGGGCCTGGCACTGCTCGGGGAAGGTCTCGAGCGAGTGGCCGGGGATGAACCAGGTCGCCTTGATGTCGGCGCGGTCGAACACGCGCTGGAGCCGTGGCACGCCGGTCCGGCCGGCGTAGATCCCACGCTGGATGTCCGAGGGTGAGTCGGCCCCGCCGTAGGAACCGAGCCAGCCGGCGACGGCGTCGATGTCGACACCGAAGGACACGAAGATCTCTTTCACCATGGGGCACCGTCTCTCGTCTGCTCTGCAAGATGTGCAATCGATTGCAACTTCTGAGAGCGTGCCACCCGACTGTTTCGCTCACCGTCTGTCGATGTAACGAACGTGTTTCGCCCGATCGGCGATCGGGACGGTCAGCACCCGTGCAACCGTTCGCTGCCCCTCGGGCCCGACGATGTGTCACGTAGGCTGAGCGGATGGGCAGCGCGGACGACCAGGGCGGGCAGGAGCCCCCGGGGCGTCGCGGCGAGGTCAACCTCCAGGCGATCGCCGGGCGCGCAGGGGTGCACGTCTCGACCGCGTCACGAGTGCTGCGGCAGACGGAGCCGGCCCGGGGGTGGAGTGCTCCGGCCCAGCGGGTGATCGCCGCCGCAGCGGAGCTGGGGTACCGACCCAACCGGCTCGCCTCGTCACTGCGCACCCGGCGGTCGAACACCATCGGCGTCGTCATGCCGCGGCTCGGCGACACCGTCATCGCGTCGATCTGTCAGGCCGTGGAGTCCGCCGCCCGTGCCGCCGGCTACCAGCTGCTGCTCACGACACCGCCGGACGAGATGGGCGCGCAACTCGAAGCCGTCGACTTCCTGCTCTCCCGCCGGGTCGACGGTCTCATCGTCAGCTCACTGCACCTGTCGTCGCAGATCCCGCGGCTGACGAACCTGTCCGTGCCGATCATCGCGACGAACCGGCACCCCGGCGACTGGCTGCCGGCGGTGGTCGCCGACGACGTCGAGGGCGGCCGTCTCGCGACCGAGCACCTGCTCGCGCTGGGACACCGCCGCATCGGCGTGGTGGCGGGCCCCCGGCACGCCAGCACCGCGGTGGAACGGGTGGCCGGCTTCCGTCTGGCGCACGAGCAGCGTGACCTCCCGGTCGACGAGGCACTCGTCGTCCACACCGACTTCGAGGTCGAGGGCGGCGTGGTCGGTGCACACACCCTGCTCTCGCTCGCCGACCCTCCCACCGCCGTCTTCGCGGTCAACGACACGGCGGCCATCGGCGTGATGGGTGCCGCTCGCCAGCGCGGCATGCGCGTCCCCGACGACCTGTCGATCGTCGGGTACAACGACATCGCCGTGGTCGCGCAGCTGCCCACGCCGCTCACGACCGTGCACTCCCCGCGGGCGACGATGGGTGCCGTGGCGGTGGAACGGCTGCTCGCCGCGATCGGGGGCGGGGAACCGGACGGTGCGGTGCTCCCGGTGTCGCTCGTGGTGCGTTCCTCGACGGCGGCCCCGCTGCGCTGAGAACGACGTATGCTCACGATGAGGCTGCACTGATCGTCGACGCGGCCCCGGTCCGGAACGTGCCACGCAGTCGAACATCGATGCACGCCTGAGGGGCATGATGGCCACCGTCGACGACGGACCTCTGCACCAACCGACGATCGGGGTGCAGCCTGCGTGGCGCGAGGTCCGGATCGAGGCAGCCGGTTCGACTCCCGACGCCGCGGTGGCCGAACTGAGCGGCTTGTACTCCGGACACGACTGGGCAGCCACGACCACCGATCGGGCGTTCACGTACCGCTACAGCGCGGTGGGGGACAGCGACGTGACGCTGCGACGGGCGCAGCTCTCCGGCGCGGTCACGGGTGCGGTCCCGCCGACGGACGAATACATCGTGCAGTGGTTGACCGCCGGGGAGGGCATCCCCGACGTGCTGCAGGACCGTGTCCCGATGGTCCTGGACATCCCGATGCTGCTCCCGACGGCCCGCGAGTTCGTCTTCGAGTACGCCGACCACGACCAGCGCCTCGTGCACATGTCCCGTCGTCTGGTGCACGAGGTCGCGGACGAGCTCTTCCACACCGGCCCGGTCAGCGATCTCGGCATCAACCACCTCCACCCGCTCGACCCCGCAGCGGTCACGCGGTGGCGCAGCAGTCTGCACCAGCTCTCCCGCGAGCTCCGGGACGGTCCCAGCGGGGGCGGCGACGGAGACGGCGACGGACGTGGCGGCCTGGTCAGGTCCGCCCTGTCGCGGGCGGTCGTCGTCGCGTTCCTGCGGATGTACCCGCCGCATGCGGTCGCGTTGCCCGCCTCGGTGTTCCTGCCCCGGCGCGAGCGGCTCCGTGCCGCGGTCGAGTACATCCACGAGCACATCACCGAACCGCTGCGGGTCGCCGACATCGCAGCCGCAGCCGGCTTCAGCGTGCGCGCCACCCAGGAGGCCTTCCAGCTCTCGATCGGTCGGTCACCGCTCCACTACCTGCAACACGTCCGCCTGCAGCGGGTCCGACAGGACCTCCAGCACGCCGACCCGGACACCTCGAGCGTCCGTGAGGTCGCCCAGCGCTGGGGGTTCGACCACCTCGGACGGTTCTCGGCCGCCTACCGCGTGGCGTTCGGCGAGTACCCACGCACCACGCTCCGACGGTGACGAGCCGCGGACCGGGCAGGATCCCGCCCGCCGGGTGACCGCACGCACGTCCGGTTGTCCGGGCACACATGTAGCGGGCCTACCGTCAGGGTCGGTTGTCGGTCCCGGTGAGCGGCGCAACAGGAAGTCGGCGCTCGTGGACCGTATGCAGGCCATCACATGGCGGAACGACGCGGGTGGGCACTGGACCGCCCGCCGCGACGGAGTCGTCGTCGGCACGATCGACCAGGGCCAGGGGTACGAGTTGCACTCCACGGACGGAACGGTCCGCGGATCCCACAACTCGCTCGGCAACGCCCAGGCACAGCTCGACGCCTGGGCCGCGTGGGGGACCGGGCCGCAGGGCTCCTAGGGGACGATCTGCGCCGATCCGAGTGCCGGGTCCACCGGATCCGCCACCGTGATCGGCACGACGCGGCGCACGACCTCGGCCGCGTCGGCGATCCCGAGCCCGGTGAAGAGCGCCGACCAGAGGTCCCGGAGCTGCTGCTCGGTGGCTTCCACGGTGCGGGAGTTCGCCCGGGTCCGCAGGACGCCGAACGTCGACGAGACGACCAGGTCGGCGGCGCGGGCGGCTTCCGGGTCGTCGACCTCCAGTCCTCGCGCGATCGCGAAGTGCTCCAGCGTGTAGCCCCGCCAGGTGAAGGCCCGAGGGAGCGGCTGCCCGGCCTCGCCGAGCTCCTGGCTGATCCGGATCGCCCCGGCGGCGACCGGGCAGCGGAGCGCGTCGAGGCACGCCGACAGCAGCATCGTCACCAGGTTCGCGAGGCCGGGGGGCTCGGTGGTCCGGGCCTCCATCTCGAGCCAGCGTGCCTGCTGCTGCTCGACGACGGCGGCGGCGAGGTCGAGCTTCGACGGGAACAGGTGGTACCCGACGGCCGACTTCGGGCGGTTCATCGCCGCGGCGACGCTCGCGAACGAGGTGCCGTCGTAGCCGTGCTCGGCGAACTCGGAGGCGGCTGCCTCGACGATCTGCTGGCGTGTGCGGGCCTTCGCGGCCTGGCGCTGGTTCATGCTGCTCCTCGCCCGACGATCCCGGGTGGTCCGTGCCGCTCGATACTACGAGCCCGGTACCACTGTCGCAGGTCAGGGCCGACTGAGCAGTTCATCAGACGATCGTCTGGTGGAACTCGGCACTTTCCCGTCTTCGGACGCCAGGTTGTCACCCACCTCAGTTGCAGCGTCGCGCCCGCGCGCCCTGCGGCTCCGTCGACCTGGAAGGCACACCGTGCAGATCTCCCGCCGCACTGCGCTCCTCGGCCTCGCCGCCTCCGTCCCGATCGCCTCGGCCGTCATGGCCGCCCCCGCCGAAGCGGCCACGACCGCAGCCACGACCGCGACGTCGGGGGCGACCACCCCGGCCGATCCCGGCGTCCTCGCCGTCCAGAAGTGGCTCAACAAGACCTTCGGTCACGTCGCCGGCTGGGTGCAGGTCACCGAGGACGGCCAGACCGGAGCCGGCACCGCGACCGGACTCGCGCAGGCCACCCAGTCCCTGCTCGGCATCACGCCCGTCGTGCCCGCGGTCGGACCGGCCACCAAGCGGGGCCTCGAGCAGCACGGCGACGTCGGGCACGAGGTCGGCCCGGACGCGACGACCTGGCGGCGACTGGCCCAGGCCGGACTCGTCTGCAAGGGCTTCTCGACCGTGACGACGACGGGCGACTGGGACGCCGCCACGGTGTCCGCGGTGCAGGAGCTCCGCACGGACCTCGGGGTCGCACTGGGCGTCCCGACCCTGTCGCCGCACCTGTTCGGCGCCCTGCTGACCACCGACCCGATCCGGCTGTCCTCGACCGGGTCGCCGACGATCCGGGCCGTGCAGCAGTACCTCAACCGCACCTACGCCGAGGTGGACGGCGGGGCCTACGGCAGCACGAGCGGTGTCATCGACCCGAGCACCGCGTCGGCCGCGACCCGGGCGATCCAGATCGCGTCCGGCTCGTCATCGGTCGACGGGGTGTGGGGACCCGGCACCGCCTCCGGGCTGCGTGCCGCGTCGGCCAGCGTCGTCGGTGTCGGGGCGAGCGGGCCGTGGGTCCAGCTGGTGACGGCGCTGCTCGTGCTCAACGGCGAACGGGTCCCGTTCGACGACGTCTTCTCGGCGGCGGACGCCGAGGTGGTCCGTGCGTTCCAGCAGTTCCAGGCGTTCCCGGCCGCCGAGCAGACCGGCACGTGCGACTTCGGCACGTGGGCGGCGCTCGCCGCGAGCTGTGGCGACGCCGACCGTGCGACGACCGGTGCCGACATGGCCACGAAGCTCGACGCCTCGCGGGCCACGGCACTGGCGGCCGCCGACGTCCGGGTCGTCGGACGCTACCTGACGAACTCGCAGGCCTCCGGCGCCCGTGACAAGGCGCTGACGACCGCCGAGCTGCGGGCGATCGGGACGGCCGGGATCGGGCTCTGGCCGATCTTCGAAGAGGGCGGCGACGAGGCGTCCTGGTTCACCTTCGCGCAGGGCGTCATCGACGCGCACCGCGCCCAGGACGCCGCGGCCGACCTCGGGATCCCGAAGCAGACGACGCTCTACTTCGCGGTGGACCTCGATGCCAGCACGGCCCAGATCGACGACGCGGTGCTGCCGTACTTCCGGGGCGTGGCCACGGGCCTCCGGGACCGCGGGAGCATCTACAAGGCCGGCGTCTACGGCTCCCGCGCCACCTGCGCCGCCGTCAGCCACGCCGGCCTCGCGCACTTCTCGTTCGTCGGCGGACTGTCCACCGGCTGGACCGGCAACCAGCTCCAGCCGCTGCCGTCGAACTGGTCGTTCAACCAGATCCAGGCACGCACGATCGGCACCGGCGGCGCGGCCACCGAGACCGACGCCGTCGTGGTGTCCGGTCGGGACCCCGGTGTGCCGGCCGCGCACCTGGCTGCATGCTGACGTCGCCATGACGACCCCGCCGGCCCAGCTCCCACCGGGCGACGTCCCGCCCGCCGACACGGTGCAGTCGTCCACGGTGCCGCACCAGGTCCTCTACGTCTTCGCCGACTTCCAGGAGATGGTCCGGGTCGACTGCTGGTGCAGCCACGACGGTGACCACGTCGACGCCTACCCGTTCCACCAAGAGATCATCCGTCCGCTCATCGACACCATCGTCCGGCGCGTCCGCCGCCGCCCCAGGAGAGGCCAGAACCCATGAACAGCACCATGCAGCCCACCCGCCGCAGCCGCACCCAGCGCGCTGTCGTCGTCGTGCTGGCCGTCGCCCTGGTGGCGTCGACGGGCGTCCTCGCGGTGCTCGCCGCGTCACCCGCCAGCGCGGCCACGACGACGTCGGAGCCGGCCGCGACGACCGCTCCGGGCCAGGACGACGGCACGCACCTCGACGCGGTCGGCGCCCTCGTGCTCCGCCGCCTGCTGCTCGCCGACCCGGTGGCGCAGTCGAAGTGGCTGAGCGGCAAGCCGATCGCCGACCCGGTGCGCGAGCAGGCGGTCGTCGACGAGGCCGTGTCCCTCGCCCGACAGGAGGGCGTCGACCCGGACCTCGTCACCCGCGTGGTCCGGTCGCAGATCTCGGCGAGCAAGGTCGTGCAGCGCGGCCTCATCACCTCGTGGACGCACGACCCGGCCTCGGCCCCGACCACCGCTCCGGACCTGGCGACGATCCGTCCGCAGCTCGACGCGATCGACACCGACCTGGTCGCGGCGATCGGTGCCGCCCAGGCGACCGCGCACGACCCGCGCTGCGCCCACCTCGTGGTCGCGGAGCGCAAGCGTCTGTCCGCGGGGCTCGACTCGCTGCACCGCAAGGGCGTCCGTGACGCCCTCTCCGGGTTCTGCACCGCCTGACGGGCGTACGACGCGGGGCGGTGACGAGCCGGGCCTCCCGTCCGTCGTCGTGACGGACGGGAGGCCCGGCTCGCGTCGTGCGCGTCAGCCCGCGTCGGCCCCTGCACCGCCTGTCGAGGCGGAGCACCGCCTGTCGAGGCGGAGCACCGCCTGTCGAGGCGGAGCCGGCCCCGCCGTCGTGCCGATGACCGGCGCAGGCGGCGTCGGCGTGGTAGACCCCTCCACATGAGCAGTCCTTCGTTCCTCGACGTGGAGACGACGAACGCCGACGAACTCACCGAGGCGATCAGCGCGGGGTTCGGGTACCGCGTCGCCGCGTCCTCGCGCACCGTCGCCCACCGCCAGCACGTCATCGTCGGGAACCCCGTCACGATCGCGGACCTGCAGTGGGACGCCGAGGTGCGCGTCGCGTTCGAGGCCACCGACGAGGTGGTGTTCGTGGAGGTCCACTCGGGCGCCTACGCGTTCAACCCCTGGGGCTGCGACGAGGTCATCGGCGAGGGCGGCGCGTTCGTGACGCCGCCCGACCAGGCGCTCGAGTTCGTCATCGACCACGCCGTCGCCTCGACCTGCTCGTTCTCGGCGCAGCTGCTCCGCCGGGTCGCCCGCGAGGTCTGGGACGACGACGGGGTCCGCCTGGCGGAGGGGACCGTGCGGCCGGTCGACGCCGCGCGGCACTGGCTCTGGCGTCGGACCGTGCAGGAGTACCGCCAGCAGGTGCTCGAGACGCCCGACGTCTACGGCAACGAGCTCCTCCGTGCCGAGGCGTCCCGGTTCGTCGTCGTGAGCGCGATCTCGGCGTTCGGGCTGGTCACCGAACCACGGCGTGAGGCGTCGGTGAGTGCGGCCGTCCGCCGCGCGACCGCCTGGGTCGACGAGCACCGGCGCGAGCCGATCACCGTGCAGGACATCGCCGCTGCCGCACGGCTCTCGCCGCGCGGGCTCTCGCTCGCCTTCCGTCGTGAGCGCGGGCAGACGCCGATGGAGTACGTCCGGCTGGCGCGGGTCGACGGAGCCCGCGCGGACCTGCTCGCCGGCGACCCGACGCGGGGTGACACCGTCGCGGGCATCGCGGCCGACTGGGGGTTCAGCAACGCCGGGCGCTTCACGGCGCTCTACCGCCGGACCTACGGCGAGGCCCCGCGCCGGACGCTGATGGGCTGAACCGGCGCCCGATCGACCGCCACCGCCCGGTGGGTGCCGAGGGCGGAGGATGGTGAGGCCCCCGCCCTCGCTTCCCAGGACCCTGATCCGGCCCCTGGGATGCCCTCATTGTGCCAGCGGGACGCCGTTCGTGCAGGGGGTTCGCGCTCCGGGAGGACCGTTCCCGGGCCCGGCGTGCCGTCGGCGGCCAGGTGCTGCCGACAGCGTCACGCCACGGCCGATACCGGGCCGGTCGAGCATCCGGTCTCGATCCGGCAACGTTCCGCCGACGGTGCCCACCGGCCGGGTCCGGACGCCGGCCTGCTCGGTAGCGTTCACCGCGGTGGCCGTCCACGACGATCCGCCGTCACGACGATCAGCTGTCACCACGATCAGTCGGACGGGCCCCGGCCACGTCGACGAGGGGACCCCGACCATGCACCGCTGGACCGCTCTGCTCGCCGCGGTCGGTGTGCTGGCCCTCGTCGGGTGCTCGCAGGAACCGGTCGACCCGGCCGCGATCGACCGGTGGAGTGTCTCGAGCGCCGCCGCGGTCGAGCACGACGACGACGTGCTCGCGGTGCTCAGCGCCGAGGTCGGTGCCGGGAAGACCGAGGAACTCGAGCGTGGGTCGGTCGCGACGTCCTTCGCGGCGCCCGCGGAGATCGCATCGCTGGAGTTCTCGTGCTTCGGGGACGGGACCATGGCGACCGAGGTCGAAATCGAGTCCCACGGCTCGACGGTGACGTACGGTGCCGAACCGATGCAGTGTGGCGGACGGCCGCAGCGCCTCCGGGTCCCGGCGAAGTGGCGGCACGAGGTCGACCGCGTGGGGTTCGGCGGACGCGACAGCACGGCCGACAGTGCCTGGCAGCTGACCGTCCGCGGCTCCGGCGGCGCAGCCGACTGACGACCGGCCGCGCCGGAGCGACCCGCCGCGCCGGAGCGACCCGCCGCGCCGGAGCGGCCGGCCGAGACCGCGGGTCCGGGTGGCGCACGGCCGCGTGCACCCTCAGTGCGTGCGGCCCCGCAGGCGTCCGATCCCCAGGACGATGCCGACGACGACCATCCCGAGCACGAGGCCCGCGACGGCCGAGATCGCCGTGTCCACGATCCACGTCACGACGGGTCCGGCACCCTCGACCGCCACCTCGACGTGGTGCAGCAGCTCGTACGGCCCGGCCCAGAACGTCTCCGCCAGGTTCGCGATCACCAGGTGTCCGCCGACCCAGAGCATCGCGACCGTGCCGACGATGCTGATCACGCGGAACACGGCCGGCATCGCGCGGACGATCCGGGCGCCGGCGCGACGGGTGCGGCGGACCGGGTTCTTCATCATCTGCAGGCCGATGTCGTCGATCTTCACCAGCAGTGCGACGGCGCCGTAGACCAGCAGGGTCATGCCGAGGCCGATCACCGCGAGCGCACCGAGCGTCTGCCAGAAGCCCAGGTCGGTGTCCAGGCTGGCGAGCCCGATGAGCATGATCTCGGTGCTCAGGATCAGGTCGGTGCGGATCGCGCCGAACACCAGCTTCGGTTCGCTCGCGGCGTCCTCCGTGGCGGTCTCGTGGTGCACGCCGAACCACTCGGTGACCTTCTCGGCCCCCTCGAAGCACAGGTAGGTGCCGCCGATGACGAGCAGCCACGGCAGCACCCAGGGCGCGAACGCCGACAGCAGCAGCGCCAGCGGGATGATGATGACGAACTTGTTGAACAGGCTGCCGAGGGCGATCCGGCCGACCACCGGCAGTTCGCGTGCGGGCGCGAGCCCCTGCACGTACTGCGGGGTGACGGCGGCGTCGTCGATGACCACGCCCGCGGTCTTCGCGCTGGCCTTGAGCGCTGCGCTGAGGATGTCGTCCACGACGGCGAGCAGTCCGACTGACATGGGTGGTCTCCTCGAGCGTCCGTGCGGTGTCCGGGCAGCGTCGGGGCAGGCTGTCCGGCCGCTCAGGCTAGTGGCCCCCAGGTGAGCGTTCCCGATGAGCCGACCGATCCGTGAACGATCCCGTCGCCGGTCTCGTGTCCTGGGTATGGGAATGCGAACTCGTACCAAGGTCATCATCGGCATCGCGGCGGGCGTCGTCGTCATCGGAGGGGTCGGCGTCGTCGTCGGTCCCCGCCTCTACGCGGACGCCGTCAACGGTTCCGCCGCCGCCGCACCGTCGCTCTCGCCGGCCGCCGCGGGCAAGCTCGACGCCGCCTCCGCCGACGGCACGTGGAAGTCCGGCTCCGGTTCCTACGCCGGGTACCGGGTGCACGAGGTCCTGCAGGGGCAGGATGTCACCGTGGTCGGACGGACGAAGCAGGTGGAGGGCACGGCGACCGTCGCCGACGGCAAGCTGTCCGACGCCACCGTCACCGTCCAGGTCGGCAAGATCAGCACGCCGGAAGCCGCGCGCGACGCCTACTTCCGTGACAAGGCCCTGCAGACCGACAAGTTCCCGACCGCGACGTTCCGCGTCACGAAGCCGGTCGACGTCTCGGGCGCCCTCGGTGGCTCGACCCAGAGCGTCACCCTGAGCGGCGACCTCACCATGCACGGCGTCACGAAGTCCGTGAGCGCGGACGCGCAGGTCGCCGTCGGCAAGGACGGCGACGTCCAGGTCGCCGGCAAGGTCCCGGTCACGTTCCAGGACTACGGCGTCACGGCACCGTCGCTCGGCTTCGTCACGGTGGACCCGAAGGGCTCGGTCGAGTTCTCGCTCGACCTCGCGAAGTGACGATGGCCGCATCGGGACCGGACGAGCTGCTCGGCGCGCTCTACCGCGAGCACGGCGACGCACTGCTCCGGTACGTGCGGCACCTCACCCGCGACGCCGGCCACGTCGAGGACATCGTCCAGGAGACGATGGTCCGCGCCTGGCAGCGGCCCACCGTGCTGGAACGCGAACCGGACGCCGCCCGCGCCTGGCTGTTCACGGTGGCCCGCAACCTGGTGGTCGACGACGCCCGGTCCGCCCGGAACCGCCGCGAGCACGGCACCGACCAACCGGTCGACCGGATCGAGGCGGACCGGACGGACGCGGTCCTCGACCGCATCGTCGTGGCCGACGCCCTGGCGTCGTTGTCGTCGGAGCACCGCCGGGTGGTCGTCGACGCGTACTGGCTCGGGCACACCGTGCCGGAGATCGCCCGGCGACACGACCTCCCCGAGGGCACCGTGAAGTCACGGTTGCACTACGGGCTCCGAGCACTGCGGCTCGCCCTGCAGGAGAGAGGCGTCACCCGATGAGCGACGACCGCTACGCCGAGTGGGACGCGGCCTACGTCCTCGGGTCGCTGCCGCCCGCCGAACGCCTGGACTACGAGCGCCACCTGGAGCACTGCGACGCCTGTCGCTCGGCCGTCGCCGAGCTGGCGGGTCTGCCGGGGCTGCTGGGGCGCCTCCCGGCCGACGCCGCGGTGGAGATCGCGGAACCGGACGGGAGGCCCGTCACCGGCCACGAGAGCACCCTCGCCTCGGTCGCGCACCGCGTCCGTCGGCGTCGGCGTCGCCGACGTGTGCACGTCTCGGTCAGCGCCGGCTTCGCCGTCGTCGTCGCCGTGGTCGCGGGGCTGGGCGTCGGCCTGCGCGCCGACGCACCGGGCACCGAGGCGGCCGCGCCGACCGTGTCGACCGGCGCGTCCGCGGACCGGTACGCGCTGACCGGCAAGTCCGGGTTCGACGTCGACCTGGCGGTGCGCAACGAGGCCTGGGGCACCCGGTTCGACTGGGGCTGCTCCTACGGCGGACGTGACTGGTCCGCCGACGGCTCGGTGATGTACGACCTGGTCGTCGTCCGCACCGACGGCTCCGCCGAACGGATCGCGTCGTGGACGGCGTCCGGCCGGGAGGCCCACGGACTGTCCGCCACCACCGACGTGCCCCGCGCCGACATCGCGAGCGTCGAGGTCCGGCTGCGGGGGGAGACGGGGACGCTGGCGCGGACCGACCTCTGACCCGGACCGACCTCTGACGCGCCAGGATGGTCCGGTGACACGCGCGCAGACCGTCCGGGACGCCGTCGTCGACGAGGTCGCCCGCACCGGCTTCGTCGCCCACGGCCTGCACGTGCGCATCGGTGACGACGTCGCGGAACACCACTGGGTACCCGACGTCCGCCGGGACGTGCAGTCCGTCGCGAAGGGCGTCTGCGTCCTGGCGGTCGGCGTCGCGGCGGACGACGGGCTGGTCGACCTCGACGAACCGGTGTCGACGCTCCTGCCCGGCTGGACGTTCGGCGACGGGGCCGGAGCGATCACGCTCCGGCACCTGCTCAGCATGACGAGCGGCATCGACCTGCCGTGGACCCCGACCCTGCTGACCGACTGGCCGGACCTGGCCGTCGAGTTCCTCGGCCGACCGTCCCGCGGACGCGTGTTCCAGTACGCGAACGCCAGCACCTACACGGCGATGCGCGTGCTCGAGACCCGGGTCGGTGACGTCGGCCGGTTCGTGCAGGACCGGCTGCTCACCCCGCTCGGCATCGCGGACACCGAGTGGGAGCGCTGCCCGCTCGGCTTCGTCGCGGCCGGGGGCGGACTGTGGCTCGACACCGCCGAACTCGCGCGCCTCGGCCGGTTCGTCCGCGACCGCGGCCAGGTCGGTGGGCAGCAGCTCGTCGCTCCCGGGTGGGTCGACGCGCTGCACGCCGACTGGGTCGTCGCGGGGGTGAACCCCGCCTACGAACGGTACGCGCTCGCCGGGTGGGACGGGCCCGCGCAGCTGTGGCGGCTGCACGGTGCGTACGGGCAGATGCTGCTGTTCGACGAGGCCCGGAGCGCCGTGGTGAGCGTCACGGCGGACGACCACGCCGGAGCGGACGCGGTGGCGGCGTTCGTGGCGGCGGCGATCGCCGCGGACGCCTGAGCCCCCGCTGTCGCCCCCGCCGACGCGCCCCCGAACTGGGGTCGTGAATCCGGCTCAGGTCCGCACTTCCGCCGACTGACGGCTGCCGACCCCGTCAGTACGGTCGTTCCGTGCCACGACGCCACGCGGAACGACCGCGCAGAAGCAGCTCCTCGCCCCGCTCCACCGCGACGTCCGGGGTCCTCGTGATCGCGGCGGTCATCGCGCTCACCGGACCCGCGACCGCTGCGCATGCCGCTGACCGGCCGGCCGGGTCGTCGAGGACCGCGCAGTCGACCCCGGCGGCGCGGCCGGCCAGCACCGCGCTGCCGAGCCCGGCCGCGGTCCCGGCTCTGCCCGCCGACGGCACCCGGGTCGGCTCCGGGTCGTTCGCACCCACCCCGCCCGCGACGATCAGCGACAGCGCCGACGTGCAGAAGACGGTGGACCAGCACCTGTACGTCGACCCGTCGCAGGCGGGGAAGCCGGTGCCGACCAACCAGTGGTGGACCGACCTGCTCGTGAGCAAGTACTCCGGCGACATGTGGGCGTACCCGTTCGTCTCCTCGAACAGCCAGGACGGCACGAAGCTGACCTCCCCGACCAGGTGGAACGACGACGGCACCGCGATGCAGCTGGAGTCCCCGGTGACGGTGAGCGGCACGGTGACGCCGGAGGCCGACCCCTCGGACGAGCTCATCGCGGACTTCGAGCAGGGCGTGCCCGACGGGTGGACGAGCACCGGCACGGCCTTCAGCCGGGCGACCGGGACCCCGTCGGGGCAGAGCCAGGTGTCGGGATGGCTCGGCAACGGCTACCTGACCTCGTGGGGCACCACCGCCGGCGCCACCGCCGGCGACGGTGCCACGGGCACCCTGACGTCGGGGTCGTTCACGATCGACCACCGGCACCTGGCGTTCACCATCGCCGGAGGCGAGCACGCCGACCAGGAGGCCGTGCAGCTCGTCGTCGGCGGACAGGTCGTCGCCTCCGCCACCGGCACGAACAGCGAGCAGTTCCGCTGGGTCGACTGGGACGTCAGCACGTGGGCGGGCCAGCAGGCGCAGCTCCGGGTCGTCGACTCGTTGCCCGCCGGCTGGGCGCACGTGATGGTCGACCAGGTGCTGCTGACGGACGAGCCGGACGGGGTCGCGCAGCGGTTCTCCACGGCGTTCTCCGCGACCGAGGCGGACGCGCTCCGCTGGGGTGACTGGAACGTCAGCTGGCGGATGCCGCAGGCCGGGTCGGGCGGCCAGTACATGGACGTCACCAGCGTGCAGGGCAACCCCTACGAGTGGTTCGAGTACCACGGCATGACCCCGCGCCTGACGGTGCAGGCGGGCGCGACGATCACCGACGGCGCCGGGGAGCCGATCGTCTTCCCGTTCACGGGTGACCGGTTCGAGATCCGGCAGGGCGACCACGTCTACGGCGTGCACGCACCGGACGAGACCACCTTCACGCGGAGCGGCACCGCGATCGACGCCGCCGCGGGGACCCGGTACCTCGTGCTGAGTGCGGTGCCGACGACCGGTCTGAGCCTCGACGACCTGCAGCAGTACGCGTTCGCCGTGCCACGGAACACCACGATGGACTACTCGTACGACCCCGCGGAGGGGCAGGTCGAGCAGCAGTGGTCCGTGCAGACGGACGCGCTGCAGGGCTCGAACCACGACACCGTGCAGGGCTGGCTGCAGCACCAGTACGCGGAGTCGACGAACGACCTGCGCTTCACCGGAGCCACCTACGCCACCCCGCGCGGCACCATGAAGACCACGATCGGTCACGACGGCTGGACCCTCGACTACGCCTTCACCGGCCTCACCCCCACCGGTGCGCCGCCGCAGGGGCAGGACGAACGGGACGTGCTCCGGAAGTACCTGTCCGACTACGCCAAGAAGACCACGTACGGCGGCGACACCTACTGGGGCGGCAAGGACCTCCAGCAGCTCGCCGAGTACATGACGGTGGCGCAGCAGATCGGTGACACCGCCGCCGAGCAGCAGCTGCAGGCCACGCTCACGACGGCCCTGACCGACTGGTACACCTACTCGACGGGGGAGAGCGAGCACTTTTTCGCGATGTACCCGACGTGGAAGGCCCTGATCGGCTTCGGCGACTCGTACGGGTCCGCACAGTTCAACGACAACCACTTCCACTACGGGTACTTCGCCGTCGCGACGGCGCTCCTCGGGGCGGTCGATCCCGACTGGGCGAAGCGGTACGAGGGCATGGCCACCCTGGTGACGAAGCAGTACGCCGACTGGGACCGCGACGACGACCGGTTCCCGCACCTGCGCACCTTCGGCGTGTGGGAGGGGCACTCGAACGCCGGTGGGTTCTCGTCCCCGGGCGGCAACAACCAGGAGTCGTCGTCCGAGGCGATCCAGTCCGAAGCGGGCCTGTTCCTGCTCGGCACCGTCCTCGGGAACGAGGAGATGCAGGCCACCGGCGCGATGGAGTACGTCACCGAACGCGCCGCGGTCCGCGACTACTACCAGAACGCACACGGCAACCCGGCGTCGAAGGCGTACGACGGCAACGGCGCGTTCCCGGACGCGTACCAGCACGGCCAGGCGGGCATCCTGTTCGACTCCGGCCAGGCCGAGGCCACCTACTTCTCCGGCGACCCGGCGTGGATCTACGGCATCCAGTGGATGCCGACCGCTCCCTGGTTCGACTACTTCGGCTGGGACCCGGACTTCTCGAAGGCGATCATGCGGCAGATGATGCAGGCACGTCCGGAGGTCGTCGGGCAGGACGGCGTCGCAGGCGGCAACGCCGCGCACATCCAGATGCTCACCAAGAAGTGGTGGGGCGTCGGGACCTACGGCAACGACGCGATCTCGCAGGACCGGGACGCCGCCATCGGTGAGCTCGAGGACGCGATCCGTGCCGCCGAGCGGAACCACCCCGGCTTCGTCACGGCGAAGACGGCCGCCAACCCGCTCTACGACCAGGCGACCGGCACGCTCGTCGTCAGCACCGACGCGGACGGCGAGGTCGTCTTCCCGGCGGAGTACTGGACACCGACCACCCTGCCCGCGTCCCTCGTGCCCGCGGAGCTCGACGGGCCGACCGCGGACCGGCAGCCGAAGGACTGGCCGACACAGTCGCCGCTCCTGTCGTACCTGTCCACGGACTACACGGCGGACAAGTCGACGATCGACCGGCTGTACTCGGTCGATCTGACCCACTACACGCCGGGCACCGACACCGCCCACGCAGCCGCCGTGTTCAGCGACATGGGGGACGCACTCGGCAACGTCGTGCTCGGCTTCCTCGCGCAGTACGACCCGGACACGTACCTCGACATCCACCAGGCGCTCTGGGCGGCGGAGGACCCGGCGGTCACCGGCCAGTCGATGGCCGGACTGGTCTACCACCAGGCCGTGTCGAACCGCACGGTGGGCACCGAGGTCACCGACCGGCACACCTCCGATCCGCTCAGCCAGGTGTTCCGCGCGGCCGACGGCACCTACTCGTACGTGCTCGACAACACCGACGACGTCCAGCACACCCACGACGTGTACGACGGCCAGCGGGTGATCGGCCAGATCGCCGTCCCCGCGCACACGCAGATCACCTCCCACCTCGACGCCCACCTGGCGGAGATCGTCGTCGGCACGACGGGGAGCCCGACGACGCTCGTCCCCGGCTCCACGACGCGGTTCACGGCCACCGGGTACGACCAGTACGGCGCGACCATGCCGCTCGACGGACTGACCTGGGACGCCAGCACCGGCAGGATCGCGGCCGACGGCACGTACGAGGCCACGGAGCGCGCCGCCAGTGCCACGCTCACCGCCGCGGTCGGGTCGGTCCGTGACACGTACCGGTTCCGGGTCGCGTCGGCTCCCGAGCTCACGTCGATCGCGGTGACGCCCGGGTTCGAGCAGCTGGTGGTCGGCACACCGGCCGAGTTCGCGGCCGCCGGCCACGACCAGTACGGCGACCCGATCGACCTGTCGGGTCCGGTCACCTGGGCCACGACCCTGCCGGGAGGCACGGTGGACGCCGGCAGCGTCCGTGCGGCCGGCAGCGGGGCCGGGTACGTCACCGCCACGAGCGGCGGGGTGGAGGGCAGCGCCGTGGTCTCGGCGGTCGCCACCGTCCCCGACCAGGCGCTCCACGCCACCGCCGTCGCGACCTCGAGCGACGGGGGGAACACGCCGGGCAAGGCGCTCGACGGCGACCCGGCGACCCGGTGGGAGAGCGCGCACGGGCAGGACGCCGTCGACTACACCGTCGACCTCGGCCGTCCGACCGACGTCACCGACGTCGACATCACGTGGGAGGGCGCCGCCGCGGCGGAGTACGACCTGCAGGTGGCCGACTCCGCCGACGGCCCCTGGCACACCGTGCGGGACGTGACGAAGACGACGGCCGCAGCCGACCACGTCGCCGTCGGCACCACCGCCCGGTTCGTGCGGATGCACGGCATCGACCGGCTCACGCAGTACGGCTACTCGATCTGGTCCTTCGCGGTGCACGGCACCCCGTCGGCCTCGGTGATCACCCCGTCGACGGTGCTGGTCGGACCGCGTGCCACGCGCCTCCCGGCAGGCGGCAGCACCACGGTGACCGCGTACGCGTTCGACGCGGACGGCAACGGCGGACCGGTGACGGCAGCCGCCGACACCGACGGTGCAGCGGCGTGGACGATCGACGGCGGCGGCACGATCGCCGGCGACGGCACGGTCACGGCCGCTGCGGCCGCCGGCGTCACCGCCACCGTGCACGCCGTCGTCGGTGGGGCGTCCGGGCAGGCGACGGTCACGACCGTCGCGAACGGGGCGTTCGGCGACCCCGACCCCGGGACGGCGCCTGGCGACGGCGGACACGCGCCACGGGACATCGCGGTCGGCAAGCCGGTGACGACGTCCTCCGACGAGCGCGGCGACCTGTCCGGTGATCACGCGGTCGACGGCAGCCGGACCACCCGGTGGGCGAGCCGGGCCGCGGACGACCAGTGGATCGCGGTCGACCTGGGCGCCGTGGTCCCCGTCGACCGGGTCGTCCTCGACTGGGAGGCGGCGTACGCGGACCGCTACCAGGTGCAGGTGCGCGCCACGACCGACGAGGACTGGCAGACCGTCGCCACCGAGGCGCACGGCACGGGCGGCACCGCGACCCACGAGCTGGACGCGGTGCGGGCGCGGTACGTGCGGATGCTCGGTGTCGAGCGGCACACCTCCTACGGCTACTCGCTCTGGGCGTTCCGGGTGGACTCGACCGAGGGTGCGCCGACCCCCGACCTGGCGCGGAACGCCCCGACGACCTCGTCGACCGACGAGACGGCCGGTGTCGCCGCGCCGAACGCCACGGACGGGGACCCGGGCTCCCGCTGGGCGAGCGGCCACACCGACGACCAGTGGCTCGACGTCGACCTCGGCTCGGCCGAACCCCTGCACCGGGCGACCCTGCGGTGGGAGGACGCGTCCGGGTCCGCCTACCGGATCGAGGCGCGGAACGGTCCCGACGACGCGTGGACCACACTCGCGACCGTCGACGACGGCGACGGCGGGACGGACGTGGTCGACCTGTCCGGGACCTGGCGGCACGTCCGGTTCCAGGGCGTGCACCGGGCCACCGGGTACGGGTACTCGCTCTACGCGTTCGAGGTGCGCTGACCCGGGCGGCGACGACGAACGCGTTCCGCGGACAGTCCGGGGGCTGGTCGAGGACATCCACCGCGCCTGTCAGCTGCGCGGGGCATGCTGACGCCAGTTCGATGTACCTGTTCGGGTCAGGAGCACGGGCGACGGTGCTGGTGCCTGGACCACAGGTACCAGCACCTGTACGTCCGGGGTCGTGCGGGACGGGGTCGTGCCCGACGAGTCCGTGCCCGCCGGGTCCGTGTCCGCCGCGGTCAGGCGGCGTCGCGTGCCAGGACCAGCACGGTCACGTCGTCCTCCGCGTGCTCGGCGGCACGCAGTCGGACCGTCTCGAGGAACGCGGACGTGCTCGGCGCCCGGCGCAACGTCCGCCCGATGTCCGTCAGCGTGTCGATCGTGCCGTCGCCCAGGTCCAGTGCGCCGTCACTCGCCACGAGCAGCGCATCACCCGGCTCGAGCACCAGGGACCCCGGGCGGAACGGGACCCCCTGCGGGTGCAGACCGAGCGGCAGGTCCCGCGACCGGCGGATCTCCGACGTGCCGTCCGCGTGCAGGTGCACGACGAGTCCGTGCCCGGCGTCCACGAAGTCGAGCCGCCCGGTGCTCGGCGTCAGGCGCGAGTGGAACAGCGTCGCGAACGCCGAGGCCCGACCGAGGTCCTCGGTCATCCGTGGTGCGACGGCGGCGACGGCGGCCACCGGCGTCAGGTCCTCGTGCTGCCGGAGCGCTGCCCGGAGCCCGGCGGCCAGCAGCGCGGCGGGCTGCTCCTTGCCCATGATGTCCGCGAGCGTGACGGTCACGGCGTCGTCGGCGACCGTCCAGTCGTGGACGTCACCGCTCAGGTCGCCGTACGGCACGCTGAGCCCGGTGAGCGTCCAGCCGGGGACGTGCACGGGCGGTGGGGTCAGGGCCTCGACGACCTCGAGCAGCCGGTCGTGCTGCAGCCCCTTCGCCAGGGCCTGCTCGGTCCAGCGGCCGAGGTCGATCAGCGCGGCCTCGTCCTGCGGGCTGAACTCCCGCGGCCGGACGTCCATCAGGCACAGGCTGCCGATCGTCAGCTCGCCCGGCATGGTCAGGGGGACGCCGGCGTAGAAGCGGATGCCACGGCTGGTCACCCCGGGCAGGTGCACGGTGCGCGGGTCGTCGAGCGTGTCCCGCACGACCGTCGGACCGGGGCGCTGGACGGTGAGCTGGCAGAACGACCACTCGACCGGCCCGGACGTCGGCTCGCCGGCGATGTTCTGCGTCAGGGTGTGCAGCAGGGTGTCGTCGAGCAGGTTGATGTACGACAGCGGGACGTCGAAGACCTCGCGGGCGATGCGGACGATCCGGTCGAAGCGTTCGGACGGTGCGAGTCCGACGACGTCGAGCGCGGCGACGAGTGCCGCACGTGCGGATCGTGAGCCGTCGGTGTCCATCTGGCCTCCCCCGCACAGTCGGTCCCGGGCATCCTCCCACGACGGGTACCGCGACGCTCAGGTCATGCGTCCCCGTGGACGACGTCCGTGCCGGTGTCGACCGGGCCGAGTGCGTCGAGGACCCGGTGCGAGACGGCCCGCAGCGTGTCCGCGTCACCGGCCACGGGCCTCCAGAACAGCTGTTCCAGCGCGGCGGTGTGTGCCCGGATGCCGGCGAGCACCGCGCGGCGACCGTCCGGGGTCATCACGATCCAGCTGCCGCGGCCGTCGGTGGGGCAGTCGGCACGCGCGACCAGCCCCCGGGAGACCATGCGGGTGACCTGGTGGCTGACGCGCGACTTCTCCCAGCCGATGCCCGCGGCCATGTCGCGGACGCGCAGCCGGTGCTCGGGGTCGCGGTGCAGGCCGATGAGGATCTCGAACTCGGGGATGGAGATCCCGGCGTCCCGCTGCACCGCGACGTCGAGCGCCCGGTCCAGCCCGCGCCAGACGTCGTGGAACGCGTCCCACGTGGCCCAGTCGTGGCCGTCAGCGCCGTGCTCCACCATCCGGCCAGCGTATCCGTGAGGACAGCTCGTCGGGGGTGCGGTCATCCGTTCGGCTGACTCCTGGACGGCACACGGGCGCCTCCGAGGAGACGTCGGGGGAGCGGCCTACGATCGAGACCATGCCGCCCGCCCGCCTCCAGGACTGCACCGACGACGCATCCGCCCTCGTCGGGCGTTGGCTGGAGTCCTCTCGCGGGGTCAAGCCCGACGCCCGGGCCGCCCGGCTCGCCGAGGTCCTGCGCGACGAGCGCGGTCTCGACTTCGCACGCGGGTTCGTCGACAAGGTGATCCGGCCGGACGACCCGAAGGTCGCGGCCCGCAACCTCGAGAAGGCCAGCCGCGACGTGCCGGACTTCCTCGCCTGGTACCTGCGCGGTGCCGTGACCGTCGGCGGCGGCTTCGCCACGATGGCACCGTGGGCGGTCATCCCGTCCGCGCGCCGGGTCCTCCGCCGCCTCGCCGGACACCTGGTCGTCGACGCCCCGCCGGCCCGACTCGGTGCAGCGCTCGGCAAGGTCGCCCGCCCGGGTACCCGGATCGACGTGCTGCCCCTCGGCCCGACCGTGTTCGGACCGGCCGAGAGCGACCGCCGACTGGCGTGGATCACCGACCTGGTCGGCCGCGATGACGTGCCGGCCGTGTCCTTCGCGGTGGCGGACGTCGTTCCGCCCACCGCACCCTGGGCGCTCGAGGACGCCACCGCGCAGGCGGTCGACCGGCTCGCCCCGGTGTTCCACGCCGCCGACGCCGGCGGCAGCACGGTCACGCTGCTCGTCGACGGCCCGGACGACCTGGACCTGACCGTCGCCGTCCTCCGCACCCTGCTCGACCAGGACGCGTTCGCCCACACGACCGCGGGCATCACGCTGCCGGCGTCGCTGCCGGACAGCCTCGGCGTCCTGGCGGCCCTCACCGAGTGGGCCACCGCGCGACGGTTCCGCGGCGGCGCACCCATCCGGGTCCGGCTCGTCGACGGCGCCCACCTGGCCGAGGAGCGCGCCGACGCCCTCGTGCACGGTCGCCCGTCGGCCCTCTTCGCCAGCCGCACGCAGATCGACGCGGCACTCCTCCGTCTGCTCGACGCCGCACTCACGCCGGAGCACACCGACGCGGTCCGGATCGCGCTCGCCGGGCTGGACCCCGTCCTGCTCGCGGCGGCCCGCGTGCTCGCCGAGGGCCGCGGGGTGACCGACGCGCTCGAGGTCGAGATGCTCCTGGGCACGACCGGCACCGTGCTCGACGCCGTGCGCGCCGACGTCGGCACGGTCACCCTGCTCACCCCGGTGGTGCACCCGGACGAGTTCGACGCGGCGATCCCGTACCTCGCCCGCCGGCTGCGCGAGGGTGCGGCGGCGACCCCGGCCGCGGCGGACGACGACGCCCGGGCCGACGCCGTCCAGCGTGCGCACACCCGACTGGCCGCCGCCGTCGCCGCGCTCGACGGGCCCGCCCCGACCACCCTCCGTCCCCAGGACCGCCGGGTGCCGCTCGGCGCCCCGGCGATCCGACCCGTGCACCCACCCGCCGTCGACACCGACGCCGGGGTCGACGCCAACCGGCAGTGGGCCGCCGACCTGCTCCGCCGCGTCCCCCGCTCACAGCTCGGCACCGCCACCATCCGCGGCGCCCGGGTCACCGACCGGCCCCGTCTCGAACGCACCATCGCCCGCACCGCGCAGGCCGGCGTCAACTGGGGACGGCAGGACCCGCAGGACCGCGCCGAACTGCTGGACCTCGTCGCGCACGAGCTCGAGACCCGCCGCGCCGACCTGGTCGAGGTCGTCGTGGCCGAGACCGCGATGACCCTGACCGAGGCGGACCGCCAGGTCAGCGGTGCCGTCGACGCCGCCCACCACGCCGCCGACCGGGCACGGCACCTGGTCGACGTCACGGCAGCCACCTTCGTGCCACCGCGCCTGACGGTCGTCGTCGCGCCGTGGAACTCCCCGCTGACGACCCCGGCCGACGGGGTGCTCTCGGCGCTCGCCGCCGGCAGCGGGGTCGTCCTCAAGCCCTCGCCGCTCGCCAAGCGCTCGGGCGCGGTGCTCGCCGACGTGTTCTGGAACGCCGGGGTCCCGCACTCGATGCTCCAGCTCGTCGACCTCGACGTCAGCGAGCTCGGCCGTGACCTGGTCGCCCACCCCGCCGTCGACCGGGTCCTGCTCACCGGGTCGCCCGACACCGCCCGCTCGTTCCGCTGGTGGCGTGCCGGGCTGCCGCTCCTCGCCGACACCGGTGCGGTCTCGGCGGCCGTCGTCACCGCCGCGGCCGACGTCGACCAGGCCGTCCGCGACGTCGTCGCCTCGGCGTTCACCCAGTCCGGGCAGGCCGCCGCCGCGATCTCGCTCGTGGTGCTCGTCGGCTCGGTCGGCGAGGACGGTGTCGACAGCCGGTTCCTCCGCCAGCTCGCCGACGCCACCCGTGCGCTCCGGGCCGCCTGGCCCACCGACCCCGCCGCGCAGGTCGGCCCGCTCGTCGTCGAGCCCACCGGTGCAGCACGTGCCGCCCTGACCGAGCTCGCCCCGGGGGAGTCCTGGCTCGTCGAACCCCGCATGCTCGACGAGTCCGGTCGGCTCTGGTCGCCGGGCGTCCGCGTCGGCGTCCGCCCCGGCAGCGCCGCCACCCACCCGGAGGCCGGCGTCCCGGTCCTCGGGGTCGTGCACGTCGAGACGCTCGAGCAGGCGATCGCGATCCAGAACGGCGGCGACCACGGCCTGGTCGAGGCACTGCACACGCTCGACGTCGACGAGGTCGCGCTCTGGACCGACCGGGTCGACGCCGGCACCCTCGTGGTGAACCGTGCGACGACCGACACCACCGTCGTCCGACAGCCCGCCGGCGGCTGGGGCAGTTCGTCGGTCGGACCCGGCGCCAAGCGCGGCGGCCCCGACTCGGTCGCGATGCTCGGCCACTGGGAGCCCGTGCCCCGCACCGTGCACAAGAGCATCCAGCTGCACGGTCTGCCGCCGCGGATCACCGCCCTGATCGAGGCCTCCCGCAGCGGACTGTCCTTCGAGGAGTTCGACCAGGTCCGGGCCGGAGCCATCAGCGACGCCCAGGCCCGCGAGGAGCGCTTCGGACGGTCCCGCGACACCGCGGACCTCGGCGTCGAACGGAACGTCCTGCGGTACCGACCGCAGTCCGTCGTGGTCCGCCAGTCCGAAGGAGTCAGCACGGGCGACCTCATCCGCACCCTCGCCACCGCGACCGCCGCCCGCGCCCACGTCCTGCTGAGCACCGCCCGCGCGCTGCCCGGCCCCCTGACGCAGCTGCTCGCGAGCGGCCGGTCCCCGCTCGACGTCGTCGACCACCTGGTCGAGACCGACGACGAGTTCCTCGCCCGAGCGGCGTCCGGTGCCCTCCTGCGAGAACAGTGGTCCGGTGGCACCGCCGAACCGCAGGACGCCATCGACATGGTGCTGTCGCAGGGCTTCGAGCCCCGACCGCACAGCGCCTTCGGCGGCCCGGGCTCCCGGATCCGGCTGCTCGGCGGCGATCCCCTCGCGCTCGAGGAGGCGCTCGGCGCGGGCATCGACACCGCCATCCACGACGCCCCCGTCGTCGAGGCCGGCGTCGTCGAGATGGCGCACTACCTCCGGGAGCAGACGGTGGTCGTCACCGCGCACCGACACGGGGACCTGGACCCCGAGTTCGCCCGCCTGCGGCTCTGACGCCGGGCCGGCGTGCCGGACGGGAGGCCCGACCCGAGTCCGGTGCGCGGCAGACGTGATGCGGGCCTCCCGTCCGTTCTCCGCACCACCTGGGGTGCACCCGTGAGGCGACCCGGTGCGCGGCGTAGCGTTCCGGACATGAGTGCAGCAGAGCGTGACAACGGGGTCCAGTCCGAGCCGGTCATGGACGGTGCGACCGACGCGACCAACGAGGAGAAGCTGCACGGTCTCGTGGAGCAGGTCCAGCACGACCACGGGGACGAGGGTGCCGGCGTGATGGCCGACCACCTGCGTGACCGTCTCGAGGAGACCGGTGTCGAGGCCGAGGACCCGGCCTCCGAGGTCGAGTAGCAGCAGCGCGACGAACGCCCCCGCCGACCGTCAGGTCAGCGGGGGCGTTCGGCGTCCGTGCGGTTCAGCGCTTGCCGCTCCGGCCCCGGCCGACCAGGGCGACCTCGAGCACGGTGAGGAGCGTCGCGATCCAGAACTGCCGGACGGCGAACCGGCGCGACTGCCGGTCGAACAGGGCCAGCGGCACCATCGTGACGCCGTGGGTGGCGTCGACCAGGGCGCTCACCGTGTGGGCGTCCGCCGTCCCCGCGCGGAGCACGAGGCCGGCCTGGGTGAGCTGGCGCACGCCGAGGACCCGCGCCAGCACGGCCGGACGGCCGAGTGCGCGTCGGGACCCGAGCAGGTGGGCGACCCCGATGCCGGCGCGCAGGAGTTCGACGGCCAGTGCCCGCTGCTGCCGGCCGCTGCGACCCGCGCCGCTCATCGACGGCGTCCGGCAGCCGTGGCGACCGCGAGTCCGGCGACCCCGAGGACCGCGCCGATGATCCCGTTGCCGAGTCGACGGTGCTCCACCCACCAGGTCTGCGGCGACCACTCGTGGGACTGCTCGTCGAACGCACCGTGCGCGCCGTGGTCCCCGGGGACCGGCTCGTACAGGTTGACGCCGATCTCCTCGCCGTCCTTCTCCGGGATCTGCTGCCCGCCGACCAGGGTCTTCGCGGCGTACCAGTCCGCGAACCGGCCGCTGATCCGGTTGCCGAGGATCGTGTACACCGTGGACTCACCGACCCAGGTCCGACGGCGGGGGTGCTCCGCGGTGGCCGCGATCGCGCGGGCGCCGACCTCGGGCTGGTAGATCGGCGCGACGGGCTGCGCGTGGTGGGGGAGCGTCGACTTCACCCAGCCGAACTGGATCGTGTTGAGCGCAGGCATGTCGACCCGACTGATCCGGACCTTGCTGCCCTGCTCGATGAGCTCCGAGACGACCGACTCGGTGAACCCGACGATGGCGTGCTTCGACCCGCAGTAGGCGCCCTGCAGCGGGATGCCCCGCGAGCCCAGCGCCGAACCGACCTGGATCACGTGCCCGGAGTCCCGCGACACCATGCGCGACAGTGCTGCACGCGTGCCGTTCACGACCCCGAGGTAGTCGACCTGCGTCGCGCGCTCGAAGTCCTCCGGCGCGGTGTCGAGGAACCTGCCGAACACCCCGACCATGACGCCGTTCACCCACAGGTCGATCGGGCCGAGCTCGGCCTCGACCCGGTCGGCGGCGTCCTCCACGGCCTGGCGGTCGGAGACGTCCGCGACGAGGGCCAGGCCACGGCGGCCGGCAGCCTCGACCTCGGCGACGGCCGCGTGCACGCCGTCCGCACCGCGCGCCAGGACGGCCACGTCCCAGCCGCGGGCCGCCAGTTCCCGGACCGTCGCCCGTCCGAGTCCAGCCGAACCACCGGTCACCACAGCCACACGAGTCATGCACCCCTTCTACGCGGTGCGCGCGGCGCTGCGGTCAGCCGGCGTCCCCCGGCCGCGCGGCGCTGCGCGCCGCTGCGCGCCGCCGCGCGCCGCCGCGCGCCGCCGCGCGGGGGCCGGCCGGGGCCGAGCCTCGGCTGGGCGGACAGTTCGCGGCGTCCAGCGGCCGCAGAGTGTCCCCAGGGCCGAGCCTCGGCGCCCGCCGGCCGACCCGCCGCCGGCCGCCCGCCGGCCGCCCGCCGGCCGGGCGCCGTCAGGCGCGCGGGCCCGCGAAGCGCGTCACGACACCGGGCGAGTACAGGACCGAGTCCGGCTCGAGCTCCGTCAGCGCCAGGGGCAGCCCCGCGGCCCCGATCAGGTCGTCCCGCAGTCGCGTCAGGGACGCCCGGTGCACCACCCACGAGTCGTGCTCGTTCGGCCACCACGAGGTCCGACCGGCCCGCCCCACGTGCATGCCCCACCGTGCGGTGAGGAACGACTCGAGCGGGGTCGGCTCCGTGATCGGTTCGCCGACCTCGACCTCGAGCACCGACCGCAGGCGAGACCCGTGCCGGTGCACGGCGTAGGCCATCCGGTCACCGTGCTGCCGACGGGCGACCCGTGCCCAGTGGTACGGCGTGCCGGTGACGACCCGGGCTGCTGCGGCGGGCAGGAACTTCCCCGCGTCGAGCGACAGGAACACCACCCCGCGCCGTCCGGTGTCGTCACGCGTGTAGACGCGGACGTTGACCTCGAGGAAGTCGCCGACGCTGCCGGTCCGGCCGAGCGGGCCGAACGGCGGGAACCGGGTGTCCTCGAAGCTGAACGCGATGAGGCCCACCCACGTGGTCGTGCCGTCGTCGCTGCCGTCCGGCGCCATCGTGTCGGGCCGGGTCCCCGACGGCAACAGCGGCGCCACCGCGGACACGTCCACCCGCCAGTGCACGAAGACGACGTCGCGCCAGGCCTGTTCGATCCAGGGCCGCCCCGGCAGGGCGGGCGCGGTGGGCGTCACGGCCTGGAGGCTCGGAGCACTCCCGTCGGGCATCGTCGCGGTCATCAGGTGGTCCCGTCCGTCGTCGTGGTCCGGTCCATCGTGCCCTGCCCCGCTGTGCCCCGCCTTCCGCTCCCGCAAAACGCAACCCCGGCGGCTGCGCGCATTGCGATACCGCTGCGAGACGACGCCCACGTTGCGTTTCGCGGAAGGGGAGGGGGATCAGTCGGAGCCGCGGCTGACGAGCTTCGACAGGACGATCGCCGAGCGGGTGTGGTCGACCTGCGGGGCGAGGCGGACGCGGTCCAGTGCCTCCTCGAGCGCGGGCAGGTCGCGCGACCGCATGTGCACGACGGCGTCGGCGCTGCCGGTGACCGTGCCGGCGTCGACGACCTCGGGCACGGCGTCGAGCAGGGTGCGCAGTTCGTCGGGGGAGACGGTGCCGCGGCAGTACAGCTCGACCCACGCCTCGGTGCCGCGGTCGTCGACGGCCGGGTCGACCTTGATCGTGAAGCCCTGGATCACGCCGTCGGCGACGAGCCGGTCGACGCGGCGCTTCACGGCCGAGGCGGAGAGCCCGACGACCGAGCCGATGTCGCCGTAGCCCGCGCGGGCGTTCTCCCGCAGCTGGTCGAGGATGCGGTGGTCGAGCGAATCCATTGTGCTGATCCTACGCGTGGTCGTTGCGAGCAGACACCGACCGACGCAGGAAACGTGCGTGGCGAGCCGTGCCCCGGACGGCTCTCCTGTGCGAGGAACGCTGCAGGCGTCGGTGCTTGTGTCGGTGCTGTTCCGCCCGGCGCTGGTGTGGTTGACTCTCGATCAGGCGTCGACCTGGTCCGCCTCCCGCGAGTGAGCCTGCATCTCGTGGGGGCTCTCACCGTGGTGGTTCCTGGCAGGCTCGGGCCCCGGTCCTGGAGGACCTCGTGTCGAACACCGCACCCCAGCCCACCACCGCCCTGCAGCGCACGGCCACCCACCGCACCGTCCTGATGTGCAAGCCGACCCACTACACGGTCAGCTACCGGATCAACCCCTGGATGCACCCGGAGGAGCCGACCGACACCGCGAAGGCCGTCGCGCAGTGGCAGAGCCTCGTCGACGTGTACGAGCGGCTCGGCTTCGCGATCCACCAGATCGACCCGATCGAGGGCCTGCCGGACATGGTCTACGCGGCCAACGGCGGCTTCGTCCTCGACGGTGTCGCGTACGGCGCCAAGTTCCAGTACCCGGAGCGTCAGCCCGAGGGCCCGGCGTACATGGACTGGTTCCGTCAGGCCGGCCTGAGCGTCGCCGAGCCCGAGGAGACGAACGAGGGCGAGGGCGACTTCCTGCTCATCGGCGACACCATCTACGCCGGCACCGGGTTCCGCTCGGACAGCACCTCGCACGAGGAGCTCGCCCGCGTCTACGGCCGCGAGGTCGTCACCCTGAACCTCGTCAACCCGAGCTTCTACCACCTGGACACCGCCATCGCGGCCCTCGACCCGGTGCCCGACGCCGAGGGCAAGTCGAACATCGCGTACCTCGAGAGCGCCTTCGACGAGCCGTCCCTGGCCATCCTCCGCGAGCGCTTCCCGGACGCGATCATCGCGACCGAGGAGGACGCCGCCATCCTCGGCCTGAACTCGTACTCCGACGGCTACAACGTCGTGATCGCCGCACGTGCCACCACGTTCGCCGAGCAGCTGCGCGAGAAGGGCTACAACCCGATCGGCGTCGACCTGTCCGAGCTGCTCCTCGGTGGTGGCGGCGTGAAGTGCTGCACGCTCGACCTGCACCCGATCGGCACCGGCACCTCCGTGGCGCGCTCCTGATGGCCGGCGCGCTCGGCGTGAACACGGCCGCGGCGCTCGCCGTGGAGGACCGTGCCCTCGCCCACAACTACAGCCCGCTCCCGGTGGTCATCGCCTCCGGCCACGGTGCGACCGTCACCGACGTCGACGGCCGCACCTACCTGGACGGACTCGCCGCCTACTCGGCGGTCAACTTCGGACACGGCAACCCGCGCCTCCTGACCGCGGCCCGCGACCAGCTCGACCGCGTGACCCTGACGAGCCGGGCGTTCGTCAACGACCGCCTCGGCCCGTTCGCGACCGGACTGACCGAGCTCACCGGCACCGAGATGATGCTGCCGATGAACACCGGCGCCGAGGCCGTGGAGTCCGCGATCAAGGTCGCCCGCGCCTGGGGCTACCGCGTCAAGGGCGTCCCCGCCGGACAGGCGACGGTCATCGTGGCGAGCGGGAACTTCCACGGCCGCACGACGACGATCATCTCGTTCTCGGACGACCCCGACGCGCGCAACGACTTCGGGCCGTACACGCCCGGGTTCCGCACCGTGCCGTACGGCGACGCGGCGGCACTCCGGGAGGCGATGGACGACACCGTCGTGGCCGTCCTGCTCGAGCCGATCCAGGGCGAGGGCGGCGTCGTCATCCCGCCGGCCGACTACCTGCCGGCGGTCCGCGAGGTCTGCGACGAGTTCGGCGCACTGTTCATCGCCGACGAGATCCAGTCCGGCCTCGGGCGCACCGGCCACACCCTGGCGGTGTCGCGCGTCGGCGTCCGGCCCGACCTCATCACGCTCGGCAAGGCTCTCGGCGGCGGCATCGTGCCGGTGTCCGCCGTGGTCGGTCGCGCCGACGTGCTCGGGGTCCTGCGTCCCGGTGAGCACGGCTCGACCTTCGGCGGCAACCCGCTCGCCGCGGCCGTCGGGTCCGAGGTCGTCGCGATGCTCGCCGAGGGCACGTTCCAGCAGCGGGCACTCGAGGGCGAACCGGTCCTCCGCGGGTTCCTCGACGAACTCATCGGCCACGGCGTCGTCGCGCACCGGGTCGCCGGACTCTGGGCCGGGATCGACATCGACCCCGCGCTCGGCACCGGCAAGCAGGTCGCGAAGGAGCTCGCCGCGCGCGGGCTGCTCGTCAAGGACACGCACGGGTCGACGATCCGCTTCGCGCCGCCGCTCGTCGTCACCGACGAGGAGATCGCCACCGCGATGCAGGCCCTCGGCGCGGTCCTCCGCGACCTGGCGTAGGGCGCGCCGGCCGGCCGCCGGCCGCGCCGGCCGGCCGTGGGCCGCGCGGCGCGAGCCGCCTGCGCACAACAGGAACCGGCCCGAACCACGGACTCCCGTGGTTCGGGCCGGTTCCTGTTGTGCCCCTCCCGATGGCGCCGCGCGGCGGCCCGGGGCGAGGGGCGGACGGGAGGCTCGTGGCGGGCCCGCCCCGCGCCTCCCGTCCGACAGGTGGCGCTAGAGGCGACCCGGCGCGTACGCCTCGGCGAGCCGGTCCATCAGGGCGTCCTTCTCCTCGTCGACGACCTGCGCCTCCGGGTGTGCGTCGTACCAGGCGACCAGTTCGCGGGCCCCCTCGCGGAACGAGGTGCGTGCCGCCCAACCCGGCACCAGCGTCCGCACCTTGCTGTTGTCGAACACCATGCTGTTCGCCTTGTCGCCGACCACGCCCGCGCCCCACTCCGGGTCCGCGGCCGCGATCGCGTCCGCCGGCACGTGCACGATCTGCGGTTCCGGGGCGCCCGCGGCGGCCGCGACCTCCTGGTGGATGCGGTCCCACGTCGGCGACTCCTGGCCGGTGATGTGGAACGCCTCGCCGATCGCCTCGGCCCGGTCGAGCACCCCGACGAACGCGACCGCGAAGTCCCGCGCGTGCGTGAGCGTCCACAGCGAGGTCCCGTCGCCCGGCACGACCACCGGCCTGCCCGCCCGCATCCGCGCGACGACCGTCCACCCGCCGTCGAACGGCAGCAGCGTCTCGTCGTAGGTGTGCGACGGCCGGATGATCGTCATCGGGAAGTCGTCCTGCCGGTACGCGGCGACGAGCAGGTCCTCGCACGCGATCTTGTCCCGCGAGTACTGCCAGTACGGGTTCTTCAACGGCGTCGACTCGGTCACCGGCAGGTGCGTCGGCGGGGTCTGGTAGGCCGACGCCGAGCTGATGAACACGTACTGGCGGGTCCTGCCGGTGAAGAAGTCGACGTCGGCCTGCACCTGGTCGGGGGTGAACGCGACGAAGTCGATGACCACGTCGAACGTGCGGTCGCCGATTGCCGCCGCCAGCGCCTCCCGGTCCGACACGTCGGCCTGGAGGCGCGTCACCGCATCCGGCAACGCCCGCTTCTCCGTCGTGCCCCGGTTGAGCACCGCGACTTCGAAGCCCTGGTCCACCGCCTCGCGCACGCAGGCGGCGCTGATGATGCCGCTCCCGCCGATGAACAGCACGCTGGATCCGGTCATGGATGCTCCCTTGCTCCCGGCGGTGCGTCCGCGCACCGCGCCTCTTGCGATCCTGCACCTCACGGGCTGGGGCGGCCGTCGAGCAGGGCCGGCAGAGAAGTCGTCGCGGACGCCCACTCCGCGGCCACCGGGCTGATCCATCCGAGCAGCTCGATCGCGTAGTCGTGGTCCCGACGCAGGTCTCGCTGGTGGATCGGTTCGTGGTGTGCTGCTCGGTTGCGTACGTAGTGGAGTTGCTGCAACCGGAGCTTCACCTCCTTCCCGCGAGTTCGCAGTTCGGCGGGACCGTGCGGGAATGCCCGATGCAGCCCCGGTACCCAGAGCGACGTGTGGTAGCGGGATTCGACGAGGTACCGCCAGAACCCGAAGGTGAGTTCAGCCACGACTCGACCACGCCTCCAGCTCTCGGTCGAGCGCGTTCCGACAGACCACTTCCACCATGCCGGTGAGCTCCATCACGCTGGCAGCGGTCCGCATGTTCCACTCGTACAACCGGAGTGCGCCTCTGGTCGAGCTCATGGAGCGCTCGTAGGAGGACAACCGAGCGCGAGTGATCAGCTCCGTCAGTGCGCATCGTTCCTCTGTCGGCGCGCAATCTCCCATGGTCGTTCCTCTCCGTGTACAATCTCCTTCGAAGACCCCGGAACGATCCCTGGCCACAGCCACATCGCCGGGGTTTCGTCTTGGTCGGACGCGGTCTGATACATCAGAGTATCGTCATGCTCGATCGCTCGGGGGCTGAGGCAGTGCGAGCGGTCGGGGGACTACCGTCACGGGCGTGCCGCATCGACGCGGCCACGACAGGAGTGACAGACACATGGAGTACCGCTACCTCGGCAACTCGGGCCTCAAGGTCTCCGAGATCACCTACGGCAACTGGCTCACCCACGCCTCCCAGGTCGAGAACGACGCGGCGATCGCCTGCGTCCGGGCAGCGCTCGACGTCGGCATCTCGACGTTCGACACCGCCGACGTGTACGCGAACACCGGCGCCGAGACCGTCCTCGGCGAAGCCCTCAAGGGGGAGCGTCGCCAGTCGCTCGAGATCGCCACGAAGGTCTTCGGGCCGACCGGTCCCAAGGGTCACAACGACACCGGGCTCTCGCGGAAGCACATCCTCGAGTCGATCGACGGCTCGCTCGGCCGCCTGCAGACCGACTACGTCGACCTGTACCAGGCGCACCGTTTCGACCACGAGACCCCGCTCGAAGAGACCATGCAGGCGTTCGCCGACGTGGTCCGTGCGGGCAAGGTCCTGTACGTCGGCGTCTCGGAGTGGACCGCCGACCAGCTCCGTGCCGGTGCGGCACTGGCGAAGGACCTCGGCTTCCAGCTCATCTCGAACCAGCCGCAGTACTCCGCGCTCTGGCGGGTCATCGAAGAGGAGGTCGTCCCCACCTCGAAGGAACTCGGCATCTCGCAGATCGTCTGGTCCCCGATCGCCCAGGGTGTCCTGACCGGCAAGTACCAGCCCGGTCAGCCGCTGCCCGAGGGGTCCCGCGCGACCGACGACAAGGGCGGCGCGAAGATGATCTCCCGCTTCATGAACGACGAGGTGCTGTCCGCCGTGCAGGAGCTCAAGCCGGTCGCGGACGAGCTCAGCCTGTCGATGGCGCAGCTCGCCGTCGCGTGGGTGCTGCAGAACGAGAACGTGGCATCGGCCATCATCGGTGCCTCGCGTCCGGAGCAGGTGCACGACAACGCCGGCGCTGCCGGGGTGCGGATCCCGGCCGAGCTGATGTCCCGCATCGACGACGCCCTCGGTGCCGTCGTCGAGCGTGACCCGGCGAAGACGAACGACAGCAGCCCGAAGACCCGCGAGGCGTAGGCGGTCCTGCTCGGCCGGGACGAGCCTCCCGGCCGGCTGGCACGGCCACCGGAACACCGGTGTTCGTTTGAAACACACCCGCAGTGCGCGGTGTCACCGACGAACACCGGTGTTCTGCGGAGGCCGAACCCGCCCACCAACGCAAAAGAGCCCCTCACCGAAGTGAGGGGCTCTTCACCGTGGCTGGACGCGGCGTCGATCCGCGGACCTTTCGATTTTCAGTCGAACGCTCTACCAACTGAGCTACCCAGCCGTGGCGACCCTGACGGGACTTGAACCCGCGACCTCCGCCGTGACAGGGCGGCACGCTAACCAACTGCGCTACAGGGCCATGTGGAATTACTTGTGGTGCTGATCGTGCTTCGGTCTCGTGCTGTTCTGCTTGCTGTCCCCCGATGAGGAGTGACCCCAACGGGATTCGAACCCGTGCTGCCGCCGTGAAAGGGCGGTGTCCTAGGCCACTAAACGATGGGGCCGCAAGCAGTGCATCGCGCTACCGATGGACAAGCATACGGACGGTCGGCCCTCTTGCCAAATCGAGCCCGCCGAACGGTCCGCCCCGGCGTGTCGCGCGACCTCGACGGACCCTCAGGGAGTCGCCGGAGCGGGCTCCCGAGGGGTGGCCCGGCCCGGTGCGAGCATCGATGCTGACCTCTCACCCTCGAACGGGGTGTTCCTGGGCTGACCCATGTTGTTACTGTTACGTCTGTTGACAGTGTGACGTGCGCCACGCCGGACTGTGACGAAAACGAGACTCATGTCGACTCCCTCCCTCCTCCCCGCTCGCCCCCGCCGCCGCTTCCTGGCCGCCGGGGTCGCCGTCGTGCTCGCCGCCGGGGCCCTCGTCGCCCTCGTGCCGTCGGGTGCCGCATCAGCTGCCAGCTACCCGAGCTGGGACGACGTGCAGGCCGCCAAGCAGTCGCAGTCCGCCCAGGCCGCCAAGGTGACCGAGATCAAGGGCCTCATCGCGCAGCTGCAGTCGCAGTCCGCCGCGAAGGAGAAGGCAGCCGCAGCAGCCGGTACCGCGTACCAGACGGCGCAGACGGACTACGACCGCAAGGCCCTCGAGCAGCGGAAGCTCCAGTCGCAGGCGGACGACGCCGAGAAGACCGCCGCCGCGTCCGAGGCACAGGCCGGCCAGCTCGCCGCCCAGCTCGGCCGCTCCAGCTCCGAGGACGTCACCACGGACCTCCTCACCAAGCCCTCCGCCTCGGGCGACCTGCTCTACGAGCTCGGCGCGATGTCGAAGCTGTCCGAGCAGGCCGACGGCATCTACTCCGAGGCGAGCCAGGACCGCGGGACCGCCCAGGCCCTGGCCGACAAGTCGAAGACCGCCGAGGACGCCCTGGGCAAGCTCGCCGCCCAGGCCCAGGTGAAGATGCGCGCCGCGCAGAGCGCAGCCGACCAGGCGCAGGCCGCCGTGTCCGCCCAGGCCGACAACCAGGACCGTCTGGAGGCGCAGCTCGACCTCCTGACGTCGAAGACGAAGACGACCGAGGCCCAGTACGAGAAGGGCGTCCAGGTCGAGAAGGCACGCCAGGCACGTCTCGCTCGCGAGCGCGCCGCCGCAGCGGCGGCCGCAGCGGCAGCTGCCGCACGTGCGCTCCCGCCGGCAGCGACCGCGGGTGTCCCGGCAGCCGGTGGTGGCGGGGCCTCGGGTGGTGGCGCCGCGAACGCGTCCGGCTGGGTCCGCCCGGCCGCCGGCTTCCAGTCGAGCCCCTACGGCCTCCGCGTCGACCCGTACACGCACGTCTACACACTGCACGCCGGCGTGGACCTCGCCCCCGCCTGCTACTCGCCGATCTACGCCGCAGCGTCCGGCACCGTGACCTTCGCGGGCAACGGCGGCGGCTACGGCAACGAGGTCATCATCGACAACGGTGGCGGCATCTCGACGGCCTACGGGCACATCGTCGACGGCGGCATCATGGTCTCCGTCGGTCAGCACGTCACCGCCGGACAGCAGATCGCCCAGGTCGGTTCCACCGGCTGGTCGACGGGTTGCCACCTGCACTTCGAGACCCGGGTGAACGGCGCCGCCGTCGATCCCGTCCCCTTCATGGCAGCGCGGGGGATCTCGGTTTGAGCACGAGCACTGCCAGGAGGCACTGACCCGAATGAAGAAGCCCGCACGTTCCCTCGTCTGCGGTCTCGCCACCGTCTCGATGCTCAGTCTCGGGCTCTCGCTCGCGGTGGCGGTCCCGGCGCAGGCGGCTCCGTCCGCTCCCTCGTGGAAGGACGTGCAGGCGGCCAAGGACGACCAGGCCGCGAAGCAGCGGACGGTGGACGCCCTGACGGCACGCATGTCGAGCCTCCAGTCCGCCGTCGACCGCACCGGGGCCACCGTGCAGGAAGCCGGACAGGCGTACTCGCTCGCGGCGTCGCAGCAGCAGGAGGCGAAGGACACCCTCGACGGGCTGACCGGGCAGGCGAAGCGCGCGAAGGCCGCGGCGAAGCAGTCCGCCGGCCAGGTCGCCGCCCTCGTCGTCGAGCTCTCGCGCTCCGGCGGTGGCGACCTGTCCACCTCGATGCTCGTCGACTCCCGTGACGCGAAGGACCTGCTCTACCAGGTCGGCACGATGACGCACCTGTCCGAGCGCTCCGCGACCGTGCTCGACAAGGCGCAGTCGGACCAGCGCACCGTGGACGCCCTCGCCGCGCAGCAGCGCCAGGCGACGAACGCCCTCACCGCCGCGACCGCCAAGACGAAGGACGCGCTCGGCAGTGCGAACGACGTGGCTGCGAACGCGCAGTCCGCGCTGGCGTCCGGGCAGGCGAAGCAGGACGAGGTCCTCAAGCAGCTCGCGTTCATCAAGGGCACCTCGGTCGCGACCGAGCAGGCGTACTGGTCCGCGCAGCAGGCGAAGCAGGCCGAGATCCAGCTCGCGGCGCAGGCCAAGCGGGACGCGGCTCGTCCCTCGTCGGCCGGCGACGGTGGCGCGACCGCTGGCGGCGACTCCGGCGGGTCCACGAACGACGACCCGCCCGCCTCGAACCCCGTCGCGTCCAAGCCGTCGAACTCCGCGCCGTCGGGGAACCCCGCCGCAGCGCCGAAGCCGTCCGCCCCGAAGCCCGCGGCCCCGCAGCCGGTCGCCCCGGCACCGAAGCCGTCGACGCCGAAGCCCGCCCCGGCACCGGCACCCGCTCCGGCCCCGGTCGTCAGCAGCCCGTCGAAGGCCGCCGGCGCGATCGGCTACGCCCGCGCGCAGATCGGCAAGCCGTACCAGTTCGGCGGTGAGGGTCCGATCGCCTACGACTGCTCCGGCCTGGTGAAGATGGCCTACTCGAGTCAGGGCGTCGCGACCGGTGCCCACAACGTCGTCTCGCAGTACTACTACTTCCAGAGCGTCGGCCGGCTCGTCCCGATGTCGCAGCGCCAGCCCGGCGACATCCTCTTCTTCTCGAACAACGGCGCCCCGTCCGGCGGCTTCCACGACGCGATCTACACCGGTGGCGGAACGATGGTCGAGGCAGCGAACGTCCGTGTCGGCGTCGTCGAACGTGCCATCTGGTCGCCCGGACAGCTCCTGCCCTACGTCGGTCGCCCGAGCGGCTCCATGTAGCGCACAGGCACACGCAGAACGGCCCGGCCCCCGCGAGGGGACCGGGCCGTTCTGCGTGTGTCAGCAGACGAGCGTCAGTGACCGCCGGGCACGTACGCGGCCTGGCCGGCCGTGACGATGGCCTCGGCCTCGGCGGCGTCGCCCCAGCCCTCGGCCTTGACCCACTTGTTCGGCTCGAGGTCCTTGTAGCGCTCGAAGAAGTGCGCGATCTCGGCCTTCGTCTGGTCGTCCACGTCCGAGATGTCCTGGATGTGGGTCCAGCGCGGGTCCTTCGCCGGGACGACGAGGACCTTGGCGTCGACGCCGGCCTCGTCGCTCATCTTGAACACGCCGACGGGGCGGACCTTGACGCCCACGCCGGGGAAGGTCGGGTACTCCAGGAGCAGCAGCGCGTCGACGGGGTCACCGTCGTCGGCCAGGGTCTTCTCGAAGAAGCCGTAGTCCGTCGGGTAGACGAACGAGGTGAAGAGCACGCGGTCCAGGTACACGCGACCGGTCTCGTGGTCGACCTCGTACTTGTTGCGGCTGCCCTTGGGGATCTCGACGACGACGTCGTACGCGGCCATGTGCACTCCTTGTTTCCTCAGGTGGTGGTCTGTCGGCCGTCGGGACGGCCCGGCTAACGTTACCGGGTGAACACCGAGCGTCCCCGGCTGGACCCCGCCGTCGCCGCCGTCCGTCTGGCGGTCCGCACCATGCTCGCCCGCGCGCTCGACGAGCAGGTCGTCGGCCCGGGCAACCTCGTCCTCGTCGCGCTGAGCGGCGGGGCCGACTCGCTGGCCCTCGCGGCCGCGACCGCGTTCGAGGCGCCGAAGCAGGGCCTGCGCGCCGGCGCGGTCATCGTCGACCACGCGCTCCAGGCGGGCTCCGAGGCGGTCGCGGCACGGGCCTCCCGCCAGGCCGCCGAGCTGGGCCTGGCGCCCGTCGTCGTGGACCGCGTCGACGTCGGCACCGCCGGTGGGCCGGAGGCCGCCGCCCGGGAGGCCCGCTACGCCTCCGTCACGGCGGTCGCGGCCGCCGAGTGGTCACCCCTCGTGCTCCTCGGGCACACGCTCGACGACCAGGCCGAGACGGTCCTGCTCGGGCTGCTCCGCGGGAGCGGACCGGACAGCCTGACGGGCATGGCGTCCCTGGTCCGGCCGGACCGGCCGGGGCCGTCCCTGGGGCGGCCGATGCTCGCGCTCCGGCGCGCGACGACGCGGCAGGCGTGCGCTGCCTCCGGGCTCGTGCCGTGGGACGACCCGCAGAACGACGACCCGGCGTACACACGGGTCCGGGTGCGGAACGCGCTGATGCCGGTCCTGGAACGCGAACTCGGACCCGGGGTGCCGGAGGCGCTGGCCCGGACCGCCGACCAGCTCCGCGAGGACTCCGCGGCCCTCGACCACTTCGCGGAGGAGATGGCGGAGGACCTCGCCGAGCACTCCGAGGCCGGCATCTCGCTGTCCGTACCGCAGCTGGCCGCGAACCCGCCGGCGCTCCGGCAGCGACTGGTCCGACTGGCGGTCGAGAGCGAGTTCGGGGTGACGCTGTCCCGGCAGCAGACGCTCGAGGTGTGCCGACTCGTCACCGACTGGCGGGGGCAGGGGCCGATCGACCTGCCGGGTGTCCGGGCGTCGCGGACGGGCGAACGGGTGTCCTTCGCCGCCAGGGAGCCGCACGCGGGCGGTTAGGCTGGAGCGGTGGAACTCTCCGACGTGCAGGCCGACCTCTCCGAAGTGCTCTTCACCCCCGAGCAGATCGACGACAAGATCGCCGAACTCGCCGCGGCGGTGGACCGGGACTACGTCGGGCGGGACCCGCTCCTGGTCGGCGTGCTGAAGGGCGCGGTCATGGTGATGGCCGACTTCTCCCGGCACCTGAAGATACAGGCGCGGATGGACTGGATGGCGGTGTCGTCCTACGGCTCCGGCACGAAGTCGTCCGGCGTGGTGCGGATCCTGAAGGACCTCGACACCGACCTGCACGACCGCGACGTCATCATCGTCGAGGACATCATCGACTCCGGGCTGACGCTGTCCTGGCTCAAGCAGAACCTGCAGTCCCGCGGGGCCGCGAGCGTCGAGATCGTCGCCCTGCTGCGCAAGCCCGAGGCCGCCAAGGTGGAGGTCGACGTCAAGTACGCCGGCTTCGAGATCCCGGACGCGTTCGTCGTCGGGTTCGGCCTGGACTACGACGAGCGCTACCGCAACCTGCGCGGCATCGGTGTCCTCGCGCCGCACGTCTACTCCTGACCCGTCGGGGCCGGCGTCGGCCCTGACCGACGGCGAGGGGCGTCGTCCACCGGGCGTTGCTCGTGATCTGTGGAGTTCGCCCGCAGAGGACACCCATTCTCGCCACAGAGTCACGGCCGTATGCTGAGCGGCACGCACTTCAGGCAGCAGAAAGGTGTCGGGCCGTCGGGCCCGGATCACATGGACTTCAAGCGCATCCTCCGCGGGCCGTACATCTGGATACTGCTCGCAGTCGTGGGGATCTTCATCGGATGGACGTTCATCGCCCAGTCCGGTACCCAGGAGATCTCCACCCAGAAGGGTCTCGAGCAGCTCTCGGACGGCAAGGTCTCATCGGCCGTCGTCAACTCCACCGAGCAGCGCGTCGACCTGACCCTCCGCAACGACGGCGGGACCGAGCAGTTCTACTACTCGACCCCCCGTGGCACCGAGGTCGTCGAGGCGGTCTCGCAGGCCGACCTGCCCAAGGGCTACAACGACCACGTCCAGCAGTCGAACGTCCTCGTGTCGCTCCTGCTGACGCTGCTGCCGTTCCTGCTCATCGGCGCCCTGTTCTGGTTCCTGCTCTCGAGCGCCCAGGGCGGCGGCTCGAAGGTCATGCAGTTCGGCAAGTCCAAGGCCAAGATGAACAACAAGGAGAACCCGCAGGTCTCCTTCGCCGACGTCGCCGGTGCGGACGAGGCCATCGAGGAACTGCACGAGATCAAGGAGTTCCTCAAGGAGCCCGCGAAGTTCCAGGCCGTCGGTGCCCGGATCCCGAAGGGCGTGCTCCTGTACGGCCCTCCCGGAACCGGCAAGACCCTGCTCGCCCGCGCTGTCGCGGGTGAAGCCGGCGTGCCGTTCTACTCGATCTCCGGTTCGGACTTCGTCGAGATGTTCGTCGGTGTCGGTGCCAGCCGTGTCCGCGACCTCTTCGACCAGGCGAAGCAGAACTCGCCCGCCATCGTCTTCATCGACGAGATCGACGCCGTGGGTCGTCACCGCGGTGCCGGTATCGGCGGCGGCAACGACGAGCGCGAGCAGACGCTGAACCAGCTCCTCGTCGAGATGGACGGCTTCGACGGCAAGACGAACGTCATCCTGATCGCCGCGACGAACCGTCCCGACGTGCTCGACCCCGCGCTGCTCCGCCCGGGCCGCTTCGACCGGCAGATCGGCGTCGACGCGCCGGGCCTGCAGGGTCGCAAGCAGATCCTCGAGGTGCACGCGAAGGGCAAGCCGCTCGCCGCGAGCGTCGACCTCGAGCTCCTGGCCCGCAAGACGCCGGGCTTCACCGGCGCCGACCTGGCCAACGTCCTGAACGAGGCCGCGCTGCTGACCGCCCGGTCGAACGCGCAGCTCATCGACAACCGCGCCCTGGACGAGGCCGTCGACCGCGTGATGGCCGGCCCGCAGCGTCGGACCCGGATCATGTCCGACCAGGAACGCCTCATCACCGCGTACCACGAGGGTGGTCACGCCCTGGCGGCCGCCGCGATGCGCCACACCGACCCGGTGACGAAGATCACGATCCTGCCGCGTGGCCGTGCCCTCGGGTACACGATGGTGCTGCCGCTCGAGGACAAGTACTCCGTCACGCGCAACGAACTGCTCGACCAGCTGGCGTACGCCATGGGTGGCCGTGTCGCCGAGGAGATCGTGTTCCACGACCCGACCACGGGAGCGTCGAACGACATCGAGAAGGCCACCGCCACCGCCCGCAAGATGGTCACCGAGTACGGCATGAGCCAGGCCGTCGGGTCCGTCAAGCTCGGCTCCGGGTCGAGCGAGCCGTTCGTCGGCCGCGACATGAGCGGCGGCACCGGTCGCGACTACTCGGAGAACATCGCCGAGACCGTCGACGCCGAGACCCGTGCACTGCTCGAGGCCGCGCACGACGAGGCCTACCAGGTCCTCAACGCCAACCGCGACATCCTCGACCGCCTGGCCGGCGAGCTCCTCGAGAAGGAGACGCTCGACGCCCCGGAGCTCGTGGAGATCTTCAAGGACGTCCGGAAGCTGCCCGAGCGCCCGCAGTGGCTCTCGAGCGACAAGCGTCCGGTGAGCGACCTGCCGGCGATCGAGGTGCCGGGCAAGGCCGCCGCCATCGCCGAGGAGCCGGTCGGGATCGACGCCTCCAAGCCGCGTCGTCACCGCCCGTTCGGCAACCCCGGTATCGCCCCCGCGTAGGCCGGCATGACCGACCTGCCGACGAGACGGTCGCGTCGGCTCGCCGAGGTGAGCCGGGCCCGCGAAGCAGCAGCAGCGCCGGCGACGGTCGCGATCGACGTCCGAGCACCCGCACCGGTGCCGGAGGTCGTGACCGGCCGTCGCCGCGGTCGCTCCACCCCCGAGGGCACCCGCGTGATGGGGATCCTCAACGTCACACCGGACTCGTTCAGCGACGGCGGCCTGCACCTGGCCGTCGACGCGGCGCTCGCGCACGCCCGGCACCTCGTCGCGGCCGGTGCCGACCTGGTCGACGTCGGCGGGGAGTCCACCCGGCCCGGCGCCGAGCGCGTCCCCGTGGACGTCGAGCAGCAGCGGGTCCTGCCGGTCGTGCAGCAGCTGGCGTCCGAGGGGATCGCGGTGAGCGTCGACACGATGAACGCCAGCACCGCGGAACGTGCGGTCGACCTCGGCGCCGTGATCGTCAACGACGTCTCGGGTGGGCTCGTCGACCCGGACATGTCGCGCGTCGTCGCCGAGACCGGTGTGGGCTTCGTCGTCATGCACTGGCGCGGCCACAGCGACCGGATGTACCGCAACGCCGAGTACACCCACGCGGTCGACGAGGTCCGGCGCGAGGTCGAACTCCGGGTCGCGGAGCTCATCGTCCTCGGGGTGCGGCAGGAGCAGGTCGTCATCGACCCGGGCCTGGGCTTCGCCAAGCGGGGACAGCAGAACTGGGAGATCCTGGCGGGCTACGAACGCTTCGCCTCGATCGGCCTGCCCGTCCTGGTCGCCGCCTCGCGGAAGCGGTTCCTGGACGGCGTGGGCAGCACGGCCGGGGCACCCCCGGTCGAACGAGACCTGGCCACGGCGGCGATCAGCCTGCTCGCGGCCGAACGCGGCGCATGGGGCGTCCGCGTGCACGACCCGGCGCCGACCCGCGCCGTACTCGACGTCTGGGACGCCTGGAGGGCAGCTCGATCATGAGGGACACCATCCGCCTCGTCGGAGTCCGCGCACGCGGCCACCACGGGGTCTTCGACCACGAACGCGCCGACGGACAGGACTTCGTCGTCGACGTGGCCGTCGAGGTCGACGCGACCGCCGCCTCCGACTCGGACGACCTGGCCGAGACCGTGCACTACGGGGTGCTCGCCGAGCAGGTCGTCGCCGAGATCGAACGCGACCCGGTGGACCTCATCGAGACCCTGGCCGAGCGGATCGCCGCCGCCGTCCTGACGCACCGGGCCGCGCTGGCGACCGAGGTCACGGTGCACAAGCCGCAGGCGCCGATCACGGTGCCGTTCACCGACGTGTCGATCACCATCCGACGCGAGTCCCCGGTGCACCCCGACGACCAGGTGGCCGACGACGCACCCGACGAGAGCGGTCCGCTCGAGGAAGAAGAGTGACGCGCGCCGTCATCGCCCTCGGCGCGAACCTCGGTGACCGGGGGAGCACCCTCCGCGCCGCTGCGGCCGCCGTCGCCGCGCTGCCCGGGGTCCGGCCGGTGGCGTCGAGCCGCGAGGTCGAGTCCGTCGCCCTGACCCTGGACGGCCTGGACACGACGAAGCCGCGCTACCGGAACGGCGTCGTGGTCGTCGAGACCGACCTGGAGCCGCAGCAGCTGCTCGACGCCCTGCACGGCATCGAGGACGAGCACGGTCGCACCCGCGAGGTCCGCTGGGGCGACCGGACGCTCGACCTCGACGTGATCGCCGTCGACGACCGCCGCATCGACACCGCGACGCTGACCGTCCCGCACCCGCGGGCCCACGAGCGGGCGTTCGTGCTCGCGCCCTGGGCGGACGCCGACCCGGAGGCGGTGCTGCCGGGCCACGGGTCCGTCACCACCCTGCTCCAGGCGTTGGGCGACGACACGGAGCGGGTCGACGAACCCCGACTGTTCGAGGCCGCCGAGCCGGAGTCGACCCCGTGAAGCCGACCCGGGCCTCCACCCTGATCGGCGTCGCGGTCGTCGCCGCGGTCGCCGGGTTCGCCGTCGACACCGCCCTGACCGCCCGGCAGTCCCCGACCCTGTTGATGTCGGTGCCGCTTGGTCTGACGCTGGTGTTCATCGGCGTCGCCCTGCTGTTCATGGCCTCGCCGATCCGCCGGCAGACCCGCGGTCGGAACGACGGACGCCGGGTCGACCCGATGTACGCGACCCGGGTGGTGTTCCTCGCGAAGGCGTCGAGCATCTGCGGGGCGCTGTTCGGTGCGTTCGCCCTCGGGCTGCTCGTGTACCTGCTGTCCCGGTCCGTCCTGCCTTCGCTAGGCTCGACCCTGCCGAACGCGGTGGCGTTCGGCGGCGGGATCGTGCTGACCGTGTGCGCCCTCGTCGCCGAGCGGATGTGCATCGCGCCGCCCCCGGACGAGGACGACCACGACGGGCGGGGCACCACCACGGCGTGACCGGCCCGGTCGGTCGACGAGGACCGAGCAGCGCAGACCAACCGAGCAGCGCAGACCAGGAGACCCGATGCCGCCCCAACTGGACGAACCCGGCCGGATCGACAGCACGCCCGCCGACGGCGGACCCGCCGGCCGCCGGCTCGACGAGCCGGGTCTCGGCCTGCACGGCGTCACGTGGACGCGGGTCTCGGCGAAGCTCGTCTGGACCGACCTGATCGCGACGATCGTCATCGGCGGCGTCGTCACCGCGGGCCTGGTGCTCATCGGTGTCGCGAGCGGGGGAACGGGCGGCACGGCAGGGCTCGTCTGGTTCGTCATCGCCGCGGTCGTCGCCGCCATCACGATCACCACGGCAGCGCTCACCCCGCGCCGGATCCGGTCGATCGGGTACGCGCTCCGCGACGACGACCTGGTGCTCCGCCGCGGACTGATGTGGCAGCGCTTCACCGCCGTGCCGTACGGCCGCCTGCAGCTCGTCGACGTGAACCGGGGCCCGCTCGACCGGGTGCTCGGCATGAGCGAGCTGAAGTTCGTGACCGCGGCCGCCTCCTCGAACATCCGCATCCCCGGCATCCCCGCCAGCACGGCCGACGAGCTGCGCGACCGACTCGTCGAGCTCGCCGAGTCCCGTCGCGCCGGACTGTAGGCCGCACGTGTCGTTCCGACCGGACGCCTCGATGCCCGCACCGCCGCGGAAGGGCGACGCCGCCGCGGCCGCGCCCCTGACCGACGGCGAGTGGCACCGGCTGCACCCGCTGACGCCGCTGCTCAAGGGCGGCATCTTCCTCGTGGTGATCCTGGGCTACGTCATCAACAACCTCCGCGACCAGATCGTCGAGGTGTTCATCCCGGGCGAGGGCGGTCCGCAGGAAGAGGGCGACCCGGTCCGCTACGTGTACGAGCACGGCGTCGTCGGCTGGGTGCTGCTCGGCATCACGGTGCTGCTCCTGGTGCTGATCGGCCTGTTCTACCTGTCCTGGCGGATGCACGAGTTCCGCGTCACGGGCGAGATCGTCGAGGTCCGTTCGGGCGTCGTCTTCCGCACGCACCGCAAGGCCCGGCTCGACCGCATCCAGGGCATCAACATCTCGCGGCCGCTGATCCCGCGGCTGTTCGGCACCGCCAAGCTCGAGGTCGCGCAGGCCGGCAACGACGCCAACGTGCAGCTCGCCTACCTCGGTGCGAAGGCCGCGGACGACCTGCGGCAGCGCATCCTGGTGCTCGCCTCGGGCGCGAAGGAGACCGACCGCCCCCGGTACGCCGGTGCGAGCGGCGGGGTCCTGCAGGGCCGGGTCGACGAGTTCCTGGCACCCGAGCTCGACCCCGAGGCCGTGCACGCCACTCGGGTCGTCCGTGTCCACCCGGGCCGGCTGATCGGGTCGATGCTGCTCTCCGGCACGACCGTCGTGATCCTGCTGCTCGTCGTCGCGATCGTCGTCAGCATCAGCCTGACCGGCCAGTACTTCCTGCTCGTCTCGCTGTTCCCGGCCGTCATCGGCGCCGGCGGCTACTACGTCCGCAAGTTCTCGAAGTCGCTCCGGTACACGATCGCCGACACCCGCGACGGCATCCGGATCGGCTTCGGCCTGTTCTCGACGTCGAACGAGACGCTGCCGCCCGGCCGCATCCACGCCGTGAGCGTCGCGCAGCCGCTGCTCTGGCGTCCGTTCGGCTGGTGGGACATCCGCATCAACCGGGCGACGAACGCCGGCAACGGTGCGTCCCGGAACCAGCAGGTCTCGTCCATCGTGCTGCCGGTCGGCACCGCGGCCGAGGTCCGGCAGGTCCTCGAGATCATCCTGCCCGAGCTCGTCGGCTCCGCCGTCGTCGGGCCGGCGGCGTCCTTGGCCCGGATGCGCGAGGGCTCCGCCGAGGCCGTCGGCGTGGTCGACGACAGCCTGACCACGAGCGGCGACCGCGGCGGCTTCGTGCACTCGCCCCGACGGGGCCGCTGGCTGCGCCCGCTGTCGGCCTCCCGCAACGGCTACCGCTTCGTGCCCGGCGCCGTGCTGCTCCGACTCGGTGCCGTCTGGCGCTCGCTCGTCGTCGTGCCGCTGCCGCGCGTGCAGAGCGTCAAGGTCACCCAGGGGCCGCTGGAGCGGGCGCTCCGCCTGGCCTCGGTCCACGTGCACACCGTCAGCGGTCCGGTCTCCGCCCGCGTCGGCGCGCTCGACGCCGGGGACGCGCAGCGGCTCTGGTCCGGCACCACCGAGCGGGCCGTCGAGGCCGCCGCGCGGGACACGTCGCACCGCTGGCGTGACGGCCAGGAGGCCCGACCCACCGCCGGTACGCCGGGTCGCCACGCGCAGGCGCCCGCGCCGGCAGCCGGGCCGGCAGCCGGGCCGTGGCCCGGGCAGTGGACCGGTGCTGCACCCGGCGCACCGGCGTGGCTGACGCAGGACGGGCCTCCCGTCTGGACCGGTGTCCCCGGACCGGGAGCCGTGCGGTGAGGGCCGGACGACTCGGCGTCGGGATCATCGGCGCCGGACGGGTCGGCCCCGTCCTGGGCGCCGCGCTCGCGAACGCCGAGCACGCCGTCGTCGGGATCACCGCCGTCTCCGACGCCGGTCGCGACCGTGCCGAGGCGATGCTGCCGGGTGCGCCGGTCCTCGGCACGCCGGAGCTCGTCGAGCGGAGCGAACTCGTGCTCCTGGCCGTGCCGGACGACCAGCTGCCGTCGCTCGTGCAGGGGCTGTCGGACGCGGGGATCTGGCAGCCGGGGCAGCTCGTCGTGCACACCAGCCCGGACCACGGGGTCGACGTCCTGGCTCCGGCGATGCGTGCCGGGGCGATCCCGCTCGCGATCCACCCGGCGATGGCGTTCACCGGCACGAGCATCGACCTGTCGCGGCTGCGGGAGGCGTACTGCGCCGTCACCGCGCCCGGGCCGGTGCTGCCGATCGCCCAGGCCTTGGTCGTCGAGATGGGCGCCGAGCCGTTCGTCGTCGCCGAGCAGGACCGACCCGCCTACGCCGACGCGGTCCGGGCGGCCGTGAGCTTCTCGACCGCGATCGTCGACCAGTCCGCCGGCACACTGTCCGGCATCGGTGTCGAGCACCCCGGGCGGGTGCTCGGGGCGCTCGTCCGCTCGGCGGTCGACAACGCGCTGACGGCGGCCGACGGCCAGTCCGCGATCTGACCCGGGGAGCCGGGCTGCGGCGCCCGGTCCGTGGTCACCACCGACGGCCACGAGCCCGACCGGTCACGACTCCCCGCTCACGTCCGCCGAGTGGTCACCATCTGTCGCTCTGGACGGGCTGGACCGACGTTCTGTGACCGCTCGTGGGCGGGAGGCGGCGGGCGGGGCCGGACCGGTAGCATCGACGCGATCCCCCACGACCTCCGGAGCCGCACCCGCATGACCGACGAGACCGCCCCCGCCACCACCGAGACCGCGGTCGCCGACGCCGCCGCACTGGCCGAGCAGGAGACCAGCGAGCAGCGTCAGGTCCGGCTGGACAAGCGCGAGCGCCTGCTCGAGTCCGGGATCGAGGCCTACCCGGCCGAGCTCCCGATCACCACGACGATCCCCGCGGTCCGCGCGCAGTACGCGCACCTCGAGACCGGCGAGGAGACGCAGGACGTCGTCGGCGTCGCCGGCCGCATCGTGTTCTCGCGCAACACCGGCAAGCTCTGCTTCGCCTCGCTGCAGTCCGGCGACGGCGCACGCATCCAGGCGATGGTCTCCCTGGCCGAGGTCGGCGACGAGTCGCTGGCCCGCTGGAAGGAGTTCGTCGACCTCGGCGACCACGTGTTCGTGCACGGCCGGGTGATCTCCTCCCGCCGCGGCGAGCTGAGCATCATGGTCGACGACTGGGCGATCGCGGCGAAGGCGATCCTGCCGCTGCCGAACCTGCACAACGAGCTCAACGAGGAGACCCGGGTCCGCCAGCGCTACCTCGACCTCATCGTGCGCGAGGACGCCCGCAAGACCGTCCGTGCCCGTGCGGCCGTGATGAGCTCGCTCCGCGACACCTTCACGTCGCACGAGTACCTCGAGGTCGAGACCCCGATGCTGCAGACCCAGCACGGGGGCGCCTCCGCCCGACCGTTCGTCACGCACTCGAACGCGTTCGACACCGAACTGTTCCTGCGCATCGCACCCGAGCTGTTCCTCAAGCGCGCGGTCGTCGGGGGCATCGACCGGGTCTTCGAGATCAACCGCAACTTCCGCAACGAGGGCGCCGACTCGTCGCACTCGCCCGAGTTCGCGATGGTCGAGGCGTACCAGGCGTACGGCAACTACGAGCAGATGGCCGACCTGACCCAGGAGCTCGTGCAGAACGCCGCCCGCGCGGTCACCGGCGGTTCGCTCGTCGTCACCCTGCCGGACGGCAGCGACTACGACCTCGGCGGCGAGTGGGCACGACTCGACATGTACGAGTCGCTGTCCGAGGCGTCCGGCCACGAGATCACCCCGGAGACGCCGCTGTCCGAGCTGCAGGCGCTCGCCGACGCCGAGGGTGTCGAGGTCGCACACGCCACGCACGGCAAGTACGTCGAAGAGCTCTGGGAGCACTTCAACGGGGACGAGCTGTACACCCCGACGTTCGTGATGAACTTCCCGGTCGACACCTCGCCCCTGACCCGGCAGCACCGCACCCGGCCGGGCGTCGTCGAGAAGTGGGACCTCTACGTCCGCGGGTTCGAGCTCGCCACGGCGTACTCGGAGCTCGTCGACCCGGTCGTGCAGCGCGAGCGCTTCGTCGAGCAGGCCACCCTGGCTGCCGGTGGGGACCCCGAGGCGATGCGCGTCGACGAGGAGTTCCTGCGGGCCCTCGAGCACGCGATGCCGCCGTCGGGTGGCATGGGCATGGGCGTGGACCGGCTGCTCATGGCGATCACCGGCCTGGGCATCCGCGAGACGATCCTCTTCCCCCTGGTCAAGTAGGGTCCAGCGCGGCGACGTACGATGGGTCCATGCCGCATGGAATCGTCTCCGGAGTCGTCTTCGCCCTGACCCCGACGATCCTGCTCGGTGTCATCTTCTGGTTCGTCATGCGCGCGATCATCCGTGCCGACCGGACCGAGCGTGCCGCCTACACGAAGATCGAGGCCGAAGAGCGTGCGAAGTTCGAGCGCGAGCGTGGCGTGACGACGACCGCCCCGCCAACCGCCGACTGACCGTATACAGGGCGTTCTGCCCGAGCTGATCCTCCCACGACGGCCCGAAGTGTGGAACTACCCGGATCACTACTGATCAGGGGTTATCGAGACTGAACCCGACTGTGTCGATGCACTTCATCTGGCTGAAACACGCGTTCATGCGACCGAAACGCGGAACTGTATACCGTTTCGCTCGTGCCTCTCGCCCCGTTCCGCCTCGTCGGAGTCCTCCACCTCCCGCCCCTGCCCGGCGCCGTGAACTACGCCGGCGTGCCCGTCTCCGCGATCGCCGAACGGGCCGCTGAGGACGCCGCCGCGCTGGTCGCCGCGGGCTTCACGCACGTGATGGTGCAGGACGCCAGCGACATGCCCCAGGCCGTCCGCGTCGACGCCCCCACCGTCGCCGCACTCGCCGTCGTCGGCGCGGCCGTCACCCGGGCCGTGGACGTGCCGGTCGGCGTGGTCGTCGGCCACAACGACGGCCCGAGCGCGGTCGCCATCGCCCACGCGATCGGCGCGACGTTCGTGCGGGTCAAGGTCCTGACCGGCGTCTCGGTCGGCCCGACCGGCTGGATCGAGGGGTGCGCCCACGACGTCGCGACGATGCGCCGCCGACTCGGTGCCGACGTCGAGGTCTGGGCGGACGTGCACGAGGCCACGAGCCTCGCCCTGGCCGGCAGTGCCGCGTGGGCCGCCAGGGAGGCGCACGACTTCGGCCTCGCGGACGTGCTCGTCGTCACCCGGGACAGCGGGGTCGCCGACGCCCTCGACGACATCGAGCGGCTGCGCGCCGTCGCCGACGTGCCGTTCGTCGTCGGTGGCCGGGTGACGCTCGACACCATCGACGACGCCGTCCGCCGGTCCGACGGCGTGGTCCTCGGCAGTGCGATCAAGCGCTCGAGCGCCCCGGACGCCCGCATCGACCCGGAGACCGCCGCCCGCTTCGGCCGGGCCCTCGACACGACAGGACACCGCGCATGACCACGACCCCGCCGAGCCCGTTCATCGGTGCCGACAGCCCGCTCGACGCCCGGCAGCAGCAGGTCGTCGAACGCGTCTCCGCCGCCGAGCACGCCTCGATCGTCGCCCTGCCCACCGACCACCCCCTCGACCCGAAGCGGCGTGCCCGCGACGAGGCGACCCTCCCGGAACTGATCGCCCAGCCGGACCGGATCCGCGAGACCCTCGCCGCGAACGACGAGGACCTGGACGAGCTCGCGGACCTGATCGCCCGGTCCGAGGTCGACCGCGTGTTCGTGACCGGCGCCGGCGACTCGCTCGCCGTCGCCATCGCGGCCCGGCAGGTGCTCGAGCAGATGCTCCGCGTCCCCGTCGAGCCGGTGCAGAGCCTCGAGCTGGCCTACTACGGCGCCCCGCTCGTCACCGAGCGCAGCGTCGTCATCGCCCTGTCGAGCTCGGGGGAGACCACCCGCACCGTCGAGGCCGCGCTGATGGCCCAGCACGCCGGTGCCCTGGTCGTCGCCATCACGAACACGGCGGGCTCCACGCTCGACGTCGAGTCCGCACGCACCCTGCGGCTCCGGGCCACACGGGTCGGCTGGCCCACCCAGTCCTCGACGACCGCCCTCGCGCTGCTGCTCGACCTCGCCACCCGGGTCGGCGTCCGCACCGGGGTGCCGGCGGCCGAGGGGCTCCGCCGTGAGCTCGCGGCGGTCCCAGAACTGATGGAGCACGTCATCGCGACCACCGAGCCGCGCCTCCGCGCGATCGCCGAGCGGGAGCAGGGCGCGGGCACGTTCCTGTTCTCCGGCGCCGGCCCGAGCTGGGGCAGCGCGATCATCGGCGCCGCGAAGGTCAAGGAGTGCACACCCGACCACGCCGAGGCGATCCAGGTCGAGGAGTTCCACCACTACAACTCGCTGAAGCGCGGCGAACCGATCTGGGTCATCGCGCCGGCCGGGCCGTCCGTGCCCCGGGCCGTGCACACCGCCAGCGAGGCGAAGCGGTTCGGCGGCGCGGTCTACGTCGTCACGACCGAGGGCGTCGACGCCTTCGACGCGATCGCGGACGAGGTCGTCGTCGTCCCGGCGATCGCCGAACCCCTCAGCCCGCTGCTCACCGTCCTGCCCGCGCAGCTGACCGGGTACCTGCTCGCGATGGCACAGTTCACCACCGCCGAGGCCCAGCATGGCTGACTCGCTCCTCTGCATCGGGAACCTGACCATCGACGACCTCGTGGTCGACGGTGCGACGACGACGGCGCTCGGTGGCGACGCGCTCTTCGCCGCGCTGGCCGCCCGTCGCGAGCTGACGGACGTCCGCATGCTCGCACCGGTGGGGACGGACCTGCCGGCCACGCTCCTCCAGGCCGTCGTCGACCGCGGCATCCGTGTCGAGCCGAGCCGCCCGCGCACCGGCCGGACCGTCCGCAACCGCGTGACCTACGCACCCGACGGCAGCCGGACGTGGGACCTGCTCGACGGCGAGGCCGCGTTCGACGCCATGTCGGTGTACCCGGCGGACGTCGGACCCGACGCCCTGACCGCGAGCGCGGTCCTGGTGTCCGCGATGTCGCTCGGCGCGCAGCTGGCCCTGGGGCCGTGGCTCCGCGAGCGGACCGACGCCACCGTCCTGCTCGACCTGCAGGAGGACTACGTGCTCGGGCACGAGGACGAACTGCTCGCGCTGCTGGCCACCTGCGACGTGTTCCTGCCGAGCGAGGTGGAGGCCGTCCGGCTCGCCGCGACGACCGACCTGGAGGCCGCGGCCCGGCGGTTCCTCGACGCCGGCCCCGACGTCGTCGTCGTGAAGACCGCCGAGCGCGGCTGCCTGGTCGCGACCGCCGCCGGTGTGGTCACGGTGCCGACCGACGCCGTCGAGCCCGTCGACTCCACCGGAGCCGGGGACGCGTTCTGCGGGGCGTTCGCCGCCGCGACCGTCCGCGGCGCCGACCCGGTCGAGGCCGCGCGGGCCGGTGCCGCCGCAGCGCGCGTCGCGATCGGGGCACACGGGGTGGCGGGGCTGCTCGCCGACACCGAACCGACCCGCGTGGGCGCGACGACGACGGGAGCGGTCCGGTGACCGAGGTCCGCGTCCTCAACCCGAACACGAGCCAGCCGATGACGGACGCCGTCGCCGCGGCGGCGCGCGCGGTCGCCCGACCGGGCACCACCGTCACCGCCAGCTGCTCGACGACCGCTCCGGCGTCCGTCGAGACCGCCGTCGACGAGGTCTTCGGTGCCGCCGGCGTCCTCGCCCAGGTCGAGCGCGGTGAGGCGGACGGTGTCGACGGCTACGTCATCGCCTGCTTCGGCGACACCGGCATCGACGCCGCCCGCGAACGCGCCGCCGGACCCGTCGTCGGCATGACGGAGGCCGCACTGCAGTCCGCCGCGCTCGTCGCCCACCGCTTCACCGTGATCACGATGCCGCCGCGGACGATCGCGATGACCGACCGCGTCGTCCGCGCGCTCGGGCTCGGCCACCGCTGCACCGTGCGGGCCGTCGACGTCGCGGTCGCCGACATCGAGTCCGGTGCCGGCCCCGCCTACGCCGCGTTCGCCGAGGAGGCCCGCACCGCCCTGGCCACGGACGGCGCGGAGGCCGTGGTGCTCGGGTGCGCCGGCCTCACCGGACTCGTCAGCGCCCTCCGCGCCTCGCTCGGGGTGCCGGTCATCGACGGCGTGGCCGCGGCGACCGTCGCCGTCGAGGGACTCCTGGCGCAGGGCATCACGACGTCCCGTGCCGGCACCTTCGCCGAGCCCGTCGGCTCGGCCACCACCCGGGAGGTGTGGGGATGAGCGTCCTGTTCACCGACGTCCTGCTGTGGGCGCCCGACGAACCCTCGGGCATGACCGGTCCCACCGACCTGCTCGTGACCGGCACGACGATCGCCGTCATCGGGGCGACCGCGCGAGCCGCAGCGCCCGCCGACGTCCGGGTCGTCGACGGCCGCGGGCACCACATCGTGCTGCCGGGGCTCGTCAACGCGCACTTCCACTCGCCGGCGAACCACCTCAAGGGCGCGTTCCCGAGCCGGCCGCTCGAGACCTTCATGCTCTACGAGTCCCCGTCGGACCCGGCACTCACGCCGACCCCGCGGGAGGCCTACCTCCGGACCATGCTCGGCGCCCTCGAGATGCTCCGCACCGGGACGACCAGCGTGCAGGACGACGCGTTCCTCACGCCGACACCCGACCCCGAGGTCATCGACGCCGTCATGCAGGCGTACGCGGACAGCGGCATCCGGGCCTCGGTCGCGCTCGACCAGCCGGAGCTGCCCGACGTCGAGAAGCTGCCGTTCCTCGACGACCTCGGAACCGACGACCTCGGGCTCGGGCTCGGCCTCGACGAGGCGACGACCCGTGCGCTGCACGCCCCCGCACCCGCGTCGGCCGCGGACCTGCTCGACGCCTACGACCACCTGTTCCGGAACTGGCACGGAGCAGCCGACGGTCGACTCACCGCGGCCGTGTCGATCTCGGCACCGCAGCGGGTCTCGCCGGAGTACTTCGGCGCACTCGACGACCTCAGCCGCACCCACGACGTGCCGCTCTTCGCCCACGTGCTCGAGACGCGGACGCAGCGTGCCCTCTCGCACCCGTCGAGCGGCCAGCCGCGGTTCGTCGGACGGAGCCTGGTCCGCTACACGGCCGACCTCGGGCTGCTGAGCGACCGGGTGAACGTCATCCACGCGGTCTGGGTCGACGACGACGACCTCGACCTGATCGCCGCGGCGGACGCGGTCGTCGCGCACAACCCGGTGTCGAACCTGCGGCTCGGCAGCGGCGTGATGCCGTTCCGCGCGATGCGGGACCGCGGCATCCGGGTGGCGCTCGGCGTCGACGAGGCGATCTGCGACGACACCGTGAACACCTGGGGCGTCGTCAAGCAGGCCGGTCTCATCCACACCGTCACCGGCGACGACCCGGACCGCTGGCCCCGACCGGCCGAGGTGCTCGAGGCGCTCTGGGCGGGCGGGGCGGCGGCCATGCGTCGCGACGGCCGGAGCGCGCTCGGCACGGTCGGACACGTCGCGGTCGGGGCGGAGGCCGACCTCGCGCTCCTCGACCTGCACGCGTCCGCCTTCACCCCGTTCAACGACCTGCGTGGCCAGCTCGTCTACTGCGAGTCCGGCGCCAGCGTCCGAATGACGGTCGTCGCCGGGACGGTCGTCGCCGAGGGAGGCCGGGTCACCTCGGTCGACGAGGACGCCCTGCTCGCCGAGGCCCGTGAACTGCACGCCGCTCGTCGCCCCGCCCTCGAGCGCACCTGGGCCGACGCCGACCGGCTCCGACCCGCCTACGCCGCCGTCGTCCGCCGCGCCGCCGCGACCGACCTCGGCCTGCCCGACCGCGGCATCGCACCCGCACACCGGACCACCACGAACGGGATGACCGCATGAGCGCCGACGACACCCTCCGGGCCACCGCACCGGGGCACGACCTCTGGCCGTACCGTCCGATCACCGCACCCGGCGGACCGGCCTGGCCGGACGGCAAGCGCCTGGCCGTCTACGTCGCCGTCGGGCTCGAGGAGTACCGGTTCGGCGTCGGCCGGACCGAGGACATCGTGCCCGACGTCGCCGCCCCGGACCTCGTCAACACCTCGTGGCGGGACTACGGCAACCGCGTCGGGGCGTTCCGGCTGCTCGAGCGCCTGGACCGGGCGGGCATCCCGCCGACCGTGCTCCTCAACACCGCCGTCTACGACACCGCGCCGGAGCTCATCCGGGCCGCGCGGCAGGTCGGCGCCGAGTTCATCGGGCACGGCACGTCGAACTCGGACTCCCTGGTCGGCATGTCCGCCGCCGGCGAGGCCGCGTACGTCGCCGGGGTCGCCGCCCGCATCACCGCCGAGGAGGGCACCGCGCCCGGCGGGTGGTCGAGCCCCTGGCTCAGCCACACCACCTCCACGCTCGACAGCCTGGTCGGCAGCGGGTACCGGTACCTGCTCGACCTCCGGCTCGACGACCGACCCGTCACCGTCCCGACGGGCCACGGGGACCTGCTCGTCCTGCCGTACGCACTCGAGGTGAACGACAGCACGACCGTCGTTGGCCGGGGTGCCTCGGCCGCCGAGTTCGCGGACATGGTGGTCGACGAGTTCGACGAGCTGCTCGACCGCTCCGCCGACCAGCCGCTCGTGATGAGCGTCGTCCTGCACTCCTTCATCTCCGGGGCGCCGTTCCGGCTGCGGGCCCTCGACCGGGCGCTCCGGCACATGACGGCGCACCGTGACCGCGTCTGGTTCACCCAGCCGCGGGCGATCGCCGCGCACCTCGCCGCAGCCGAGACGGCAGCCGGGACGGCAGCCAGGACCGCCGCCGCACCGACCAGGGAGCCGAGCGCATGACGACCGCGACGATCCGCGACCTGCACGTCTCGCTCGAGCGGGACGGGGCACGGTCCGACGTGCTCCGCGGCATCGACCTCGACATCGCCCCCGGCGAGATCGTCGGGCTGGTCGGGGAGTCCGGCTCGGGCAAGAGCATGCTCGCGATGAGCCTGCTCGGCCTGCTGCCGGACGCCGCCCGACCAGAGGTCACCGGCGCGGTCACCGTGCAGGGCACCGACATGGTGCACGGCACCGACGCCGAACGCCGGGCCGCACGACGGTCCTCGCTCGGCGCCGTCTTCCAGGACCCGATGACCTCGCTCAACCCGACGATGCGGATCGGCCGGCAGATCACCGAGGCCGGACCCGACCGCGCCGGAGCCGTGGCGCTCCTCGACAGCATGGGCGTCCCCGACCCCGAGCTGCGGTTCATTGTCTACCCGCACGAACTCTCCGGCGGACTCCGACAGCGCGTGATGGCCGCGATCGCGATGGCCGGTCGCCCCGCCCTGATCGTCGCCGACGAGCCCACGACCGCACTCGACGTCACCGTGCAGGCGCAGCTGCTCGACCTCCTGCAGGAACTCCGCGACGACCACGGCTGCAGCGTGCTGCTCATCACCCACGACCTCGGTGTCGCCTCGCGCATCGCCGACCGGATCGCCGTCATGTACGCCGGACGTCTCGCCGAGGTCGGACCCACCGCCGCGGTCCTCGGTGCCGCGGCACACCCGTACACGGCGGGACTCCTCCGCTCGCGCCTGTCCCTCGCGCTCGACCGCGAGGCCCGGCTCCCCGCACTGCCGGCCGACACGCTCGACCCCGCCGAGCGCCTGGTCGGCTGCCCCTACCGCGCCCGCTGCCCGCTCGCCGTCGCCCGGTGCGCCACCGACATGCCCGGCCTCGACGCCTCCGTCCCGGCCGCCGACCACGCCGCCGCGTGCTGGCGGGACGCCGACACGGTCCGCGCGACCGGGGGCGGGACCGCGACCGACCCGCCGGCGGTGACCGACCCGACGGCGGCGACCGACGCGGACGACGCGGGACGGGCCTCCCGGCCGACAGCGGACACCACCACCCGGGAGGCCCGCACCACGCAGGCAGAGCGGCCCACCGCCGCCACCCCCACCGCAGGCGCCACGCCCACTGTGCCCGCCGCGGCGGACGCGGTCGTCGTCGAGGACCTGGTCTGCACCTACACGACCGGCCGCGGACGCCGCGCCCGGACCGTGGAGGCCGTCCGCGGCGTCAGCTTCCGGGTGCCGGCCGGCCGGTCCCTCGCGATCGTCGGCGAGAGCGGGTCGGGCAAGTCCACCATCCTCCGCGCCGTCGCCGGACTCGTCCCGGCCCGGTCCGGACGCATCACCGTCGCCGAGGGCGGGGCCCAGATGGTGTTCCAGGACGCCGGGTCCTCGCTCACCCCGTGGATGACGGTCGGCGAGACCCTCCGCGAACGGCTGGTCCCCGCGCGTCTCGGCCGCACGGAGACCGACCGCCGCGTCGCCGAGGCGCTCGACGCGATCGGCCTGCCCGCCACCGTCGCCCGCCTGCGGCCCGTCGACCTGTCCGGCGGCCAGCGGCAGCGGGTGGCCCTCGCCCGCGCGACCATCGTCCGGCCCGCGGTCCTGCTCTGCGACGAACCGACGAGCGCCCTCGACGCCTCGCTGGCCGCCGTGACCCTCAACACCATCCGTGACATGCGTCGGGAGCTCGCCATGACCGTCCTGTTCGTCACCCACGACCTGGCCGTCGCCCGGCTGATGGGCGACCACATCGCCGTCGTCGAACGCGGCCGGGTCATCGAGACCGGACCCGCCGACGCGGTGATCCACGACCCGCAGGAGCAGTACACCCGCACGCTCGTGGCGTCCGTGCCGGAGATCGCGGTGCCCGCATGAGCGCCGCCGTCGTCGCACCGCGCTGGACGCTCCGGCCGACCTCCGGGGTGCACGCCGGACGCCGCACGGCCCAGGTGCTCGTCGGGCTCCTCGTCGCGCTCACCGTCCTGGCCCTCGTCGCCCGGCTCATCGCGCCCGACGACCCCATCCAGCCCGTCGCCACGGCCCAGCTGCCGATCGGCACCCCGGGGCACCTGTTCGGCACCGACTCGATCGGGCGGGACGTCCTCTCCCGCACGCTCTTCGGCCTGCAGACGTCGTGGCTGTCGGCGCTCGCCGTGGTCGCCGTCGGACTCGTCGTCGGCGGGGTCGTCGGTGCCACCGCGGGGGTCGCCGGCGGCTGGGTGGACAGCGTGCTCATGCGGGTCACCGACCTGTTCCTCGCGCTGCCGTCGACCCTCGTGGCGATCGCGATCGTCGCGGCCCTCGGCCCGGGCCTGACGAACACCCTCGTCGGCATCTCGGTCGTCTGGTGGCCGTACTACGCCCGGATCATCCGGTCCGAGGTCCGCGCCACCGTCACCCGCCCGCACGTCGAGGCAGCCCGGCTCGCCGGTGTCGGTCGTGCCCGGCTCGTCCTCCGGCACGTGCTGCCCGGCGCGGTCCCCACCGCGATCGTGACGGCGAGCCTCGACATCGGCAACGTCGTGCTGCTGCTCGCCGGGCTGTCGTTCCTGGGCCTCGGGCAGCCCGCACCCGCCGCGGAGCTCGGCGCGGACACGGGCGCCAACACGCAGCTGCTGCTCAGCGCCTGGTGGGTCCCGGTCGTGCCCGGCGCCGCCGTGCTCCTCCTGAGCCTCGTGTCCAACCTCGCCGGCGACGGCGTCCGCACCCTGATCGCCCGGAGGTAGCGCCGTGGTCTCGTACGTCCTCCGCCGCATCGGCTCGCTCGTCGTCGTGCTGCTCGTCCTCAGCGTCGTGGTGTTCCTGCTCCAGCAGGTCTCGCCCGGCGACCCCGCCCGGGCCGCGCTCGGCGCCAACGCGTCCCGGTCCGCCGTCGACGCCGAACGGCAGCGGCTCGGGCTCGACGACCCGCTGCCCGTGCAGTTCCTGCGCTTCGTCGGGGGTGCCCTGCACGGGGACTTCGGGACCTCGTTCCGGACGCACCGCCCGGTCGCCACCGACCTGGCGTCCGCGGTGCCCGCCACCGTGCAGCTCGTGCTCGCGGCGTTCGCGATCGCCCTCGTGCTCGCCGGGCTGTTCGCCGCGTCGGGTGCCCTGCGCTGGCCGTTCTCCGGCGTGTACCGCGGTGTGCTGCTCGTCGGGGCGACCGCGCCGCCGTTCCTGCTCGCCCTCGGCGGGATCATCCTGTTCTACGCGCAGCTCGGGTGGCTGCCCGCCTCCGGGCAGGGCGACGGCGGAGTCGGGTCCGAGCTGTCGCACCTGGTCCTGCCGGCCACCGTGCTCGCGATCGCCCCCGCGCTGGCGATCGGCCGGATCCTGCGCTCCGGGCTCGAGACCACGCTCGTCGCCGACCACGTCCGGACCGCCCGGTCGAAGGGCCTGGGCGAGGAGGCGATCCTGGCGCGGCACGTCGTCCGGAACGCCGTCGGGCCCGCCCTGGCGATGTCCGGCCTGCAGCTCGGTTTCATGTTCGCCGGCGACGTCGTCGTCGAGCAGGTCTTCAGCTGGCCCGGCATGGGCAGCTACCTGGCGAACAGCATCCCGACGTCGGACTACCCGGCGATCGCCGCGGTGACGCTCGTGCTCGGCGCCGTCTACGTCGTGGTGAACACCGTCGCCGACGTCCTGCAGACCGCCGCCGACCCTCGTCTCACCTGACCCTCCCCCCTCACCCGCTCCACCTGTGCCCCACCGCCCTGAAGGAGATCCCCGTGCAGCTCACCACCCTCCGGCGCCGGACCCGCGCCGCCCTGGTCGCCGCGGCCGCCGTGCCGTTGCTCGTCCTCACCGCCTGCTCCGGGGCCGGTGCCGCGGCCCCGCACGCCGCCCCGACCGACGGCACGCTGACGGTCGGCCTGCTCGGCGACATCGGTCAGCCGCCGGACCCCGACATCTACTACGCGAACAACGGCCTGGCGATCGTGCTCAACGCGTACGAGGGGCTCGTGCAGTACGCGAACGACACCGACAAGGTGCAGATCGCGCCGCGGCTCGCGACCTCGTGGCAGGTCAGCGACGACAACACCGAGTACACGTTCCACCTGCGGAAGGGCGTCACGTTCCACGACGGCACCCCGTTCACCTCGGCGGCGGTGCAGACGGCGTTCGACCGCCGGATCGCCGTCAAGGGCGGCGCGGCCTACATGGTGGAGGGGGTCAAGAGCGTCGCGACCCCGGACGCGCAGACCGCGGTCGTCACCCTGAAGAGCCCGAACTCGGCGTTCCTCGACTACCTGGCGTCGCCGTTCGGACCGAAGATGGAGTCGCCGACCGCGCTCCGTGCACACGCCGGCTCCGACGACGCGCAGACCTACCTGCAGACCCATGACGTCGGCACCGGCCCCTACGAGATCAGCGCCGCCGACCCGGGCAGCTCGTGGACCATGAAGCGCTACGACGGCTACTGGGGCACCAAGTCGCCGTTCACCACCGTGAAGCTGCCGATCTACTCGGACGTGTCCGCGCTGCAGCTCGCGTTCGACCGTGGTGACGTGTCGACCATCGTCGCGGCGCTGCCGTCGTCGAGCCTGTCGAAGTACGAGGACAGCAAGCAGTTCTCGAGCGCGATGCTGCCGACGCTGCAGTCCGCGCTCGTCACGGTGAACCCGACGAAGTCGTTCTTCGCCACGAAGGAGGCCCGGATCGCCTTCCTGCAGAGCATCGACCAGAAGAAGATGGTGCGGCAGGTCCTCGGCAGCCGCTCCGAGCCGGCGACCACCCTGTACGCCAAGGGCATGCTCGCCGACGGCTCGGACGAGCAGAAGACCAGGTACGAGCCCGCCGCGATGAAGGCCTACGCCAAGGGCCTGCCGGCCGGCACCACGATGACGATCGGCTACGCCAGCGGCAACACCAACGCGCAGCAGATGGCGAACATCCAGCCGGCGGCGCTGCAGGGCCTCGGCATCAAGGCCACCGCGAAGTCGTACCCGACCTCGCAGGTGTTCGGGTGGATCAACGACCCGACGAGCGGACCGGACGCCTTCTTCGACGGCAACAACGGTCCGGACGGCGGCTCCCCGTACATGTGGGGCCACGTGTTCTGGGACAGGTCCGGCGGCATCAACTACTTCGGCTGTGACGTGCCCGCGGTCGACAAGACCCTGGACCAGGCGCTGCAGACGGGTGACGAGTCGCTCTACGGCAAGGCCGCGCAGCAGTACGCCGCGACCGGCTGCTACTACAACCTGTCCTACAACAAGGACTGGGTCGTCTCGCAGAAGTGGCTGACGGGTGTCGCGGCGGCGCACAACATCGGCGCCAACGAGCTCGACTTCAGCAAGCTCGGACTGCAGAAGTGACGGACGGGGCACCGGGGGACGACCCCGGTTCCCCGTCCGGTCCCCGCGAAGCCCGGTGGAACGCCGCCCAAGTCTGCGAAGGTTGACCCGATGACCACCACCGAGCCCGCACTGTCGCTCCCGCGGCAGATCCACGCGCGCCTCCGCGAAGCGATCATCCGCGGCGAGTACCCCCAGGGGCACAAGCTCGCCGAGACCCGCATCGCCGAGGAGCTCGCGGTCTCCCGCGTCCCGCTGCGGGAAGCCGTCCCGATGCTCGAGGTCGAGGGCTTCGTGACGAGCACACCGCGCCGCGGCGCCGTGGTGTCGACCTGGACCTCCCGGCTCATCCACGAGCTGTTCGACCTGCGCGAGGTGCTCGAGGTCGGCGCCGCCGGGCACGCCGCCCGTGCGGTCGGTCGTGGGGTCGCGACGGACGAGCTGGAGGCGGCACTCGCCTGGTCGCAGAGCGTCGTCGAGGACGGCGACCCGTACCGCATCGCCGAGGCGAGCACCCGGTTCCACGAGGCGATCGTCGCGATGACCGGCAACAGCCTGCTGCAGGCCTCGATGCGCTCCGTCTCCGGCCGGGTGCAGTGGCTGTTCTACCTGACCAGTGCCCTCGACGTGCACGACGCCTTCCACGACCACGTCGAGCTCGCCGCCGCGATCGCCCGGGGTGACGAACGGATGGCGGAGGCGCTGGCCTACTCGCACATCGAACGCGACCGCACCCCGTCGTTCGCGGTGCTGCACCCGCCGGCCTGAGGGCGCACGGCGGTCGCGCTGACGTCGCCGAGCCGCCGCCGTCGCGGGCGGGGCCGACACCGAGCCGACAGCCCGTGTTCACCCCGCCGACGCCCGACGGTGTGAGCATCGTCGGCATGTCCATCCTGCACCCCACCGCGTCCCGCAGCCTCGTCGGTGACATCGAGAGCGAGTACGACGAGTTCGACCGCGACCCGGACCTCGAGGTGTCGAAGCACCGCGACGGGTGGCTCGAACCCTCCTGGTGACAGCGGGGTCAGCACCCCCTCCCAGGTACTCCTTCGGGGTACGTCAGCCGGACCACTGAGTCCGGTGCGACGTACCCCTTTTCCGTTGTCCGGAACGCGTTGCACCCCGGGGTACACGTGTCCCCCTCGGTCCGGAGCACGAGTCACACCGGTGTGATTCCCGGCCGATCGGCGGCACTGCGCGGATCGAGAGCGTTGACGGACGGAACGAGCTGTACCCCGTCCCGATGTCCCCCGATGACGAAGCACGGAGAAGCCTGAGAATCGATCGTGGTGGTTTGTGGGGTACACCTCCGGCCCGCCAAACTCGGTCTCAGCCCACGAAGGACAACACCGTCACAGGCAGGGAGAGTCACCATGGCGATCGCAACGGCCGCACCCAGCACCACCTCGCGCCGCCCCAAGAAGGCAGCGCCCAAGACCACCTCCGCCGAGGCCACCACGCTCGACGCCGTCGCCGAGGTCGAGGCCGACGAGCAGCTCGCCGGTGTCCGCGGTGCGTCCGTCGACCAGGTCGGTGACTACCTCCGGCACATCGGTCGTCTCGCCCTGCTGACCGCCGAGGAAGAAGCCGACATCGCCCGCCGCATCGAGGTGGGGCTGTTCGCCGAGGAGAAGCTCCACACCGAGTCGGGCCTCGACAAGTCGCTCGAGCGCGAACTCCGCTGGCTGGTCCGCGACGGTGAGCGGGCCAAGGAGCGCATGATCACCTCGAACCTCCGTCTGGTCGTGAGCATCGCCAAGCGCTACTCCCAGCGCGGTCTGCCGTTCATGGACGTCATCCAGGAGGGCAACCTCGGTCTGGTCCGTGCGGTCGAGAAGTTCGACTTCACCCAGGGCTACAAGTTCTCCACCTACGCCACCTGGTGGATCCGCCAGGCGATCTCCCGTGGTCTCGCCGACAAGGCACGCACGATCCGCATCCCGGTGCACACCGTCGAGCTGATCAACAAGATCTCGCGCACCGAGCGTGACCTCACCGTCGACCTCGGCCGCGCGCCGATGCCGGAGGAAGTGGCCGCCGAGCTGAGCATGAGCGTCGAGGAACTCGTCGACCTCAAGGGCCGCTCGCACGAGCCGGTCTCGATCCACACGGTCGTGGGCGACTCCGACGACAGCGAACTCGGTGACTTCATCGAGGACGAGGACGCCGCGAGCCCCAACGAGCTCACCGAGACGACCCTGCTGCACCGCGACATCCGCTCCATCGTCGCCGAGCTGCCGAGCGACGAGGCCAACGTGATCCGCATGCGCTACGGCCTGGACGACGACAAGCCGATGACGCTGGACGAGATCTCGAAGATCGTGCACACCACGCGCCAGGCGGTCAGCCGCGTCGAGTCGCGTGCGAAGCTCCGCCTGTTCGCCAAGGCGGTCTCGCAGGACATGCAGCTGTACCTGACCGAGTAGGTCACACGTGAAGGCCCGCCCGGTGCGAACCGGGCGGGCCTTCGTCGTGTCACGCGCCTCCTGGCCGGCCGCCTCTCCTGCCAGGCCGCCTCTCCTGCCTGGCCGGGAGGCGCGGATCGCGTCAGTCCTCCGTCTCGCGGTGCAGCTTCTGCCGCAGGTCGTGCGGGATCAGCTCGATGAGCTGGTCCGGGCGGAGCGGCAGGTCCAGGAGGCCGAGCTTGAGCCGCCCGGTGCGGCCGTGCCGTTCGGCGTCGAGCCGGACCACGCTGCCGGCGTCCTTCCGGAGCCGGACCTCGAGCAGCGCACCGGTGGCGACCTCGCCGACGACGAGTCCGTCGACCTCCAGCGCCGCACTGCGGGTGCCCTCGGCGATGTCGAAGCGGTAGCGCTCCCGTGCGGCCAGCACCACGGACCGGTCGATCCCGGCCATCGGGGCGACCGGGGTCACGACCGAGCCGGAGAGCGCGGGGGAGAGGACCGGACCGCCGGCGGCGTAGTTGTACGCGGTGGAACCGGCCGGGGTCGAGGCGACGATGGCGTCGGCGCGGTAGTAGCCGTACCCGAGCCCGCCGACGCTGAGGTCCGCGGAGACCTGGCCGGCACCCGGGCGTCGGACGATCGTGATGTCGTTGAACGCCAGGTAGTCCGTTCGCGACCCACCCCACGACAGCCGGGCCTCCAGCGCGTGGTGCGGTTCGAGCTGGTACTCGCCGGCCGAGAGTCGTTCCAGGGCGGACTCGAGCTCGGGCGGCTCGATCTCGACCAGGAACCCGACGTTGCCGTAGTTCACGCCGAGCACCGGCACCGGTCGGCGGGCGACGAGCCGCATCGCGCCGAGCATCGTGCCGTCGCCGCCCAGTGCCACGACCAGGTCGACGGTGTCGGTGAACTCGTCGTCGTCCACGGCATCGATCGCGCTGCCCAGGCGTGCTGCGTCGATCCGCCGGGCGACCAGACGGCCGGCGCCGGACGCGTTCCAACGGTCCAGGACCTCGACGGACTCCTGCACGTTCTTCGACGGGTGGACGACGAGGCCGACGACGGGCTGCTCCATGCACCGGATCGTACCGGTGGCCCCTCGATGCGCGACGGATGGAGTGTCGGCGGTACCGGGTCCACGGGAGCCGGGAGGCGCCTCCAGGCCGTGGCGCGCAACGCACGCAACAGGGTCACGCCCACGGCGAACAGGGGCAGCCCTGACGGGGAGCGCTGGTTAGTCTCGGAGTACGTGACCGGACTCACACGAGTCCGGCTGTCGGCCCCGGTTCGTTCGGGGCCAAGGGAGAGCACATGTTCGAGAGATTCACCGACCGGGCCCGTCGTGTTGTCGTCCTCGCTCAAGAAGAAGCGAAGATGCTCAACCACAACTACATCGGTACGGAGCACATCCTCCTCGGCCTCATCCACGAGGGCGAGGGCGTCGCCGCCAAGGCGCTGGAGTCGCTCGGTATCTCCCTCGATGCCGTCCGCGAGCAGGTGCAGGACATCATCGGGCAGGGCCAGCAGCAGCCGACCGGGCACATCCCGTTCACGCCGCGCGCCAAGAAGGTCCTCGAGCTGTCCCTGCGCGAAGCGCTGCAGCTCGGCCACAACTACATCGGGACCGAGCACATCCTGCTCGGCCTCATCCGCGAGGGCGAGGGTGTCGCAGCCCAGGTCCTCGTGAAGCTCGGCGCCGACCTCAATCGGGTCCGCCAGCAGGTCATCCAGCTCCTGTCCGGCTACCAGGGCAAGGAAGCGGTCGCCGTCGGCGGCGAGCAGCAGCAGAACGCGCAGCAGGGTTCGCAGGTCCTCGACCAGTTCGGTCGGAACCTCACCCAGGCGGCGCGCGACGGCAAGCTCGACCCCGTCATCGGGCGCGAGAAGGAGATGGAGCGGGTCATGCAGATCCTCTCCCGCCGCTCCAAGAACAACCCCGTCCTGATCGGTGAGCCCGGCGTCGGCAAGACCGCCGTCGTCGAGGGCCTCGCCCAGGCGATCGTCAAGGGCGACGTGCCCGAGACGCTCAAGGACAAGCAGCTGTACTCCCTCGACCTCGGGTCGCTCATCGCCGGGTCCCGCTACCGCGGTGACTTCGAGGAGCGCCTGAAGAAGGTCACGAAGGAGATCCGCACCCGCGGCGACATCATCGTCTTCATCGACGAGATCCACACGCTCGTCGGTGCGGGCGCTGCCGAGGGCGCGATCGACGCGGCCTCGATCCTCAAGCCGCTCCTGGCCCGTGGTGAGCTCCAGACCATCGGTGCCACCACGCTCGACGAGTACCGCAAGCACTTCGAGAAGGACGCAGCACTCGAGCGTCGCTTCCAGTCGGTGCAGGTCAACGAGCCGTCGCTGCCCCACACCATCAACATCCTCAAGGGCCTCCGCGACAAGTACGAGGCGTTCCACAAGGTGTCCATCACCGACGGGGCGATCGTCTCCGCTGCGAACCTGGCGGACCGCTACGTGCAGGACCGCTTCCTGCCGGACAAGGCCATCGACCTGATCGACGAGGCCGGCGCGCGCCTGCGTCTGTCGATCCTGTCCGCGCCGCCGGAGCTCCGCGAGTTCGACGAGAAGATCTCGACCGTTCGCGGGTCGAAGGAAGCCGCCATCGAGGAGCAGGACTTCGAGAAGGCCGCGAGCCTGCGCGACGAGGAGAAGAAGCTCCTCGGCGAGCGACTCCGCCTCGAGAAGCAGTGGCGTGCCGGTGACGTCGCCGCGTCCGGCACCGTCGACGAGGGCATCATCGCCGAGGTCCTGGCGCAGGCGACGGGCATCCCGGTGTTCAAGCTCACCGAAGAGGAGACCTCGCGTCTCGTCTTCATGGAGAAGGCCCTGCACCAGCGCGTCATCGGTCAGGAGGAGGCCATCTCGGCCCTGTCCAAGACCATCCGTCGCACCCGTGCCGGCCTGAAGGACCCGAACCGCCCCTCGGGCTCGTTCATCTTCGCCGGCCCCACGGGCGTCGGCAAGACCGAGCTCGCCAAGGCGCTCGCGGAGTTCCTGTTCGACGACGAGGGCGCACTGATCTCCCTCGACATGTCGGAGTTCGGCGAGAAGCACACCGTCTCGCGGCTGTTCGGTGCCCCTCCCGGGTTCGTCGGGTTCGAGGAGGGCGGCCAGCTCACCGAGAAGGTGCGCCGCAAGCCGTTCTCCGTGGTCCTGTTCGACGAGATCGAGAAGGCCCACCCGGACATCTTCAACTCGCTGCTGCAGGTCCTCGAAGAGGGTCGACTGACCGATGGTCAGGGCCGCGTGGTCGACTTCAAGAACACCGTCATCATCATGACCACGAACCTCGGTTCGCAGGGCATCGCCGGTGGTCCCGTCGGCTTCCAGGTCGAGGGCAACTCGTCCGTCGGCTACGACCGCATGCGCGGCAAGGTGAACGAGGAGCTGAAGAAGCACTTCAAGCCCGAGTTCCTGAACCGCGTCGACGACACGATCGTGTTCCCGCAGCTGTCGCAGCCCGAGCTGCTGCAGATCGTGGACCTGTTCGTGAAGCGTCTGGCGGACCGTCTGCTCGACCGCGACATGACCGTCGAGCTGTCGCTGCCGGCCAAGGAGCAGCTCATCAAGGTCGGGTTCGACCCGTCCCTCGGTGCTCGACCGCTGCGCCGCGCGATGCAGCACGAGGTCGAGGACCAGCTGTCCGAGCACATCCTGCAGGGTGAGCTCACCGCGGGCGACCACGTGAAGGTCGACTTCGTGGACGGCGCGTTCACCTTCGAGACCGGGCGTCAGCCGGGCCGCGAAGAGGTCCTCGCCGGCGCTCCCTCGCTCGAGAAGGCGCCCGAGGCGCCCACCGGCGAGATCGAGGGCTAGTCAGCCAGCCACACCACAGACGGGAGGCCCGGTACCAGCTGGTACCGGGCCTCCCGTCTGTGCGTGGTCAGGCGGCGCGACACCACTGCATGTAGGTCGACTCTTCGTGTGGGGAGTCGTGCAGTGTCCGCCCACGCCGTCGTAGCTCGCAGACGGATGCCTAGGCGTCGTGCGCCGTCAACGCGCCGACACGGATGGCGAGTCGGAGCAGCTGGCACGTGGAGACCGACCGGATCCCTCGCTCCTGGGCACGGGTCCGTGCATCTGCATCGTCGGTGACGAAGAGGCTCCCGGCGTGCTCGACGGCGATCAGCGCGATGGTCTCTGCCTCTCCACGGTGTTTGTCGGCGGGGTCGAGCGGCTCACGCATCTGTTCGAGCAGTGTGAGGGCTTCCCGGACGGTACGCGGGTCGCGCATCCGCACGGGGGACCCGAAGATCGCCGCTGCACCACGGAGCTGATCGTTGTCGAGGGCGTCAGCGCTGGCGCGGCACTCCCGCTCGATCGCTGCCGTCCACGCGGCACAGCCGTTCGCGAGGTACCCGAGCAAGGCCATGCGATCGAGGAGCGCGAAGTTGATCAGCACCGTGTTGTCCGAAGAACAGCCTCGTCACGGTTCATCGACCCATCAGGCCCAAGAAGGCCTGGAGCTCGTCATCCGAGACGCCGAACGCCGTGGCCGAGCTCTCTCGTTCGATCTCGATCTCGTCGTTGCCGAGCATCCAGGCGAGCGTCTTGGCGTGGAGGACACCTCGCTCGACGAGTTCTCGATGCGCCGCGATGAGGTGCGGAGGAAACCTCCGGGCGGCCGAGTCCTGCGAACGTGCTGCAACGAGTTCGGCGCTGCTGACACCGGAGAAGATGGTCGACTGCGAGACGACCCGTTGTGTCGTCTCGGTCAGCGCTCGTTCCACGTCGGCCGACACGGGAACAGCCAGCGAGGCGAGGCGATTGGCGAGTGACTTGGTGGAGACGCCCGTGCTCCACAAGAACCTCCCGAGCACGTCACGGTCGGCGCTCCGCCAGTCGACTGACGTGACCACTTCCCGCGGGAGGAGCAGGTCGGCGGCGAACTTGTTCGCCCCGGCCTCGTGGCGCCCGACGGGACGGTGGTCGTCATCGAGCGGGCGCATCGTCCCGCTCGCGATGTGTCCGAGTTCGTGCGCCAGGGACCAGTTCTGGTAGAACCAGTTGCTCGTGTCACTCGTCACGACGACCACCCGTTCGCCGACGCGCATGGAGTAGCTGTTCGTGAGGCCGCCGACGCGGACGACGTCGATGTCGAACGAGCGCTCGATCGCATCTGCGAACCTTCGGACGAAATCCGGGCCGTTCGTGGTCACGAGGCTCGTGCGGAGTGCGCTCGCGGGAAGCTCTCCGATGTCCTTCGGAGCAGAAGTACGAGCGGAGTCAGCCGCCTGACGGTATGCCAGCGCGATGTCCTCCAACACCGGCTTCGACGAGTCCCACGCGGGGTTCGTGTAGGCCTTCGTGTCGTTGTCGAACCCGTGGCGCGCAGCGACAGCGACCTCGTGTGGGTCGCTCTGGCCGGTTGCGAGCTCGTGGACCGAGACCCTGAAGTGGCCGGCGATGGCGAACAACTCATCGATGGAGAGACCCCGCTCTCCGCTGAGTGCACGGGAGAGCGCGTCCGGCTTCATACCGACCGCCAGTGCCAAGGACTTCTGTGTGAGACCCTGCTCCGACCTGATCAGGCTGCGAATCCGATCCGCGATCTCCGACATGGCGCCAATCGTATCCGCGGGTTGTGAATATCCCAACGTGCCTCTCCTCCTGTTTCGATCTCCGAGCAAGCATGGAGCGAGAGAAGCGGCCACGTCCGGAGTGGCCGCAAGGGTGTGGATGGAACCCCGCACGGTGGCCCTGTGTGGGAAGAGTCGTCACCACGCACAGACGGGAGGCCCGGTACCAGCTGGTACCGGGCCTCCCGTCTGTGCGTGGTCAGGCGGTTCAGGCCTGGACGTCGCCGCGCCAGCCGTCGGCCGTGGGGGCCGCTTCGACGCGCTCCTTGTAGTTCTGGAGGTCCTTCTTGACGGCGTGGCCGCCGACGCCGACCACGGAGCCGAGCTTCTCGAGGAAGCCGGAGGGCTCCCAGTCGATCTGCACGGTCACACGGGTCTCCGCGTCGGCGAGCTTGTGGAAGGTGACCACACCGGCGTGCTCGGTGTCGCCGTCCTTGACGGTCCACGCGACGCGCTCGTCCGGGTGCTGCTCGGTGATGAGGGCGCGGAACGAACGCTCCTGACCGGCGACCTTCACGGTCCAGTCGGTCGTGGTGTCGTCGACCTGGACGATCTTCTCGACCTCGTCGAGGAACGTGGGGAACTCCTCGAAGCGGGTCCACTGGTCGTAGGCGGCGCGGACGGGGACGCTGACGTCGACGGTCTCGATGATCTGGGGCATGGGTGCTCCTCCTGCTCGTCGTGCTGGTGTGTCTCGGACGGTAGGCGGGTGCGCCTGTGCAGCGCCCCGGTGCACGTCCCCCGTGACGTCGTGTGACCGGGGCGGCTGCGACGTAGGCTGGTGCGGATGACTGAGCACGGACGGCACGCCTTCTCCGAACGGGACGACCACGGGATCCTGGTGCGCCCGGCACTGGCCTCCGACGTGCCGCACATCCAGCGCCTCATCGCGCCGTACGTCGACCGGCGGATCCTGCTCGGCAAGGAGAACGTCGTCCTGTACGGCTCGATCCAGCAGTTCCGGATCGCCGAGGGACCCGACGGTGTGCCGATCGGCTGCGGTGCCCTGGCCGTCTTCTGGGACGACATCGCCGAGGTCCGCACGCTGGCGCTCGACCAGGACTGGATCCACAAGCGTGTCGGGCACCGGATGCTCGAGGCGCTCGAGCACGACGCCCGCGAACTCGGTGTCGCCCGGATCTTCTGCCTGACGTTCGAGGTCGACTTCTTCGCCAAGCACGGCTACCTGGAGATCGGGGAGACCGTCGTCCCGCCCGAGGTCTACGCCGAACTCGTGCGGTCCTCGGACGAAGGGGTCGCGGAGTTCCTGGACCTCGCTCGGGTCAAGCCGAACACCCTCGGCAACACCCGCATGCTGAAGATCCTCTGACGGGTTGCCCGGCAGCCCGGCGAGGGACCTCCACCGGTCCCGCGCCGGTGTCTACCCTGTGCGCATGTCGTCGTTCCGCCATCCCGTCGGCCCCGAGCGTCCCGGGACCTACTGGCGCCGCCGAGCCCTGGTGCTCGGGGTGATCCTGCTCATCGTGGTCGTCGTCGTGCTCATCGTCGTCGGCCGGGGCAACGGGGCCCCCGCGGCCGGTCCGACGCCGGGTGCCGGGGCATCCTCGGAGGCGGCCGGCGCCGCTGCCGGCTCTGGTTCTGACTCCGGCGCGTCGAGTTCCGTCTCGGGCGCGCCGTCGAGCTCCCCGACCCCGTCGGCAGCCGCCCGCAAGGACGGCGCAGCGTGTGCCACGGACCAGATCGAGCTGACGCCCGTCGTCGACAAGAGCGTCTACGCCGCCGGCGAGGACCCCAAGATCGCGATGTCGATCAAGAACACCGGCACGAACTCGTGCCACACGGACCTCGGGTCCGCGCAACAGGTGCTCACCATCACGTCCGGCAAGGAGCAGTACTGGTCGTCGAAGGACTGCCAGACCGGCGGCACCGACCAGGACGTCACGCTGAAGGCCGGTCAGGAGCTCACCACGCCCGCCATCGCCTGGGACCGCACCCGGTCCTCCGCGACGACGTGCGACGCCGCACGCGCCTCGGTGACGGGCGGGGGCGCGAGTTACCACCTGTCGGTCGCGGTGGGGGAGATCACGTCGGCGGAGTCGGTGCAGTTCGTCCTGAACTGAAGGCACGCGGCGCGTCCTGAACTGAAGGCACGCGGCGCTGCCGTCGGGTGCGCTGCCCTCGGTGGTGGCTGTCACGCGGCGGGAACGACGAAGCGCCGGGTCCGAGGATTGCTCCTCAGACCCGGCGCTCGCGAAGACCGGTGTTAGCCGATGACGGTGATGTTCTCCGCCTGCGGGCCCTTGCGGCCCTCGGTGATCTCGAATTCGACCTTCTGGTTCTCCTCGAGCGACTTGTAGCCGTTGCCACCGATCGCGGAGAAGTGGGCGAAGACGTCAGCGCTGCCGTCGTCCGGCGCAATGAAGCCGAAGCCCTTTTCGTTGTTGAACCACTTGACAGTCCCAGTTGCCATTTCGGCGTTCCTTACTTTCTTACGTGCGCGGCGAGAGAATTCCACCACCGCGGGTTTCGACGGCATGGCCATCGAGCTTTGTGCGGCACCCGGCATCGTGCGGGGCGACGGAGATCAGAGGTTCAGTGCAATCGAAGTGCACTGACCATCGGGCAGGTGAACAGGTCGCACGCGGCGAGATCGGCCCGGTTGTGACACCAGGCGATGATCCCGAAGGTGCGGAAGATTGGAGTCTTCGTGTACGGGACCTCGTGCTGTTCGCAGTGCTCGAGCACGAGGGCCTTCGCGCAACGCAGGATTGGCCACGCCGTGCTCGGCGCCAGGTGGTGTTCTGCCTGGTGGTCGAGACCGCCCAGCAGGTGGTCCACCCACACGCCACCAGTCATGCTACGCGAAGATCGGACCTGACGCGAGGGCGAATCCGTGTCGACCCCCTCGGCGACACCCGACACGCCCGCGTTCCCGGGCGTGGATCGGCCTCACCACATGCCTTCCGACCTGCTTCCGGCGTTCGTGATCTGGACCGTGCGGAACACGGAACGGCCGTCCCGACGGCATGGCGAACACGGCGAACCAGCCCGGGCAGGCCCTCGACACCGCCCCGATCACCCACGTGCTTGCCCCTGGCGACGTTGTCTGGGACATCGCTCGGAGGTGCGGTCGCGAAGTGCGTCTACAGGACGACCCGTGCCTCGGGCACGGCGACCGCGGCGTAGCGTCACGCACATCGACGGAAGGCTGGGCCATGAAGTACCTCATCTACGGGGTCGCCTCGGTCATGACGAGCGACGAGGCGGCGTACGCCGTGCTCGACTACGCCACGGCGCTGGCACAGTCCGGACTCGCTGATCGCGTCGACGTCCCCTCGGTCGACGACTACGGCATGGCGGCGACGTCGAGCTTCATCCTCGCCCCCGCGATCGGCGTGCTGGTGCAGTCCGCGCCGGACGACGAGCTCGGTCCGGAGACCGCGCAGTTCGCCGCCGACCTGCGCATCCGCACCCACGCTGTCCAGGCCGGCCGGGTCCACTGACCCGGCCCCGTTCCTCCCGTCTCGTCCCCTGACCGGACCCGTGCGCACGCGCGTGCTGCTTGACTAGGTGCGATGGCAGACAAGGAACAGCGCTTCCGGAGCGAACAGCTCGAGGAAGCCCTCGCGAAGCAGGACGTCGCTGCGGTGGCCTATGCGCTGCGCAACGACATCGTGATCGTCCCGCGGCTCGTCACCGGGAAGAAGGACATGCAGGTCCGGGTGTTCGGCCGTGAGGGCTCGGACAAGCGCATCCTGCTGCTGTTCTCGTCGGCGGACGCGTACACCGCGATGGTGCCGGGCGAGAAGCTCCGGCAGGTGATGGTGTACGACGCCGCGCGGCTGGAGGAGTTCCTGGCCGCGCACCTGGACTCGCTCGAGGGCGTGTTCTTCGACATCGCCGGGCCGCACACCATGCAGTCGGAGCCGGCGGACCTGTTGGCCGCGCTGCGCGCCTGACCGACCTGATCGGCTCTGACCGACCTGACCGGCGCTGACCGACCTGGCCGGCGCTGACCGGCCTGGCCGTCACCGGCCGGCACGACCGGCCTGGAGGCTGTGTCCGGTTCTCCGGGACACCGGTGCCGCCGTCAGAAGGCCGCGTCGAGCTCGCGCTCTCGTGGTGACCGCGTCATCGAGAACGCGACCCGCAGCGCCTCGCGCAGGTGCTCGGCGTCGGCGCCGAGGACGGTCGTGAACCCCAGACGTCCGGCTTCGTTGGCGCGCTGCTTCGCTCCGGTCGCCGCACGGATCTCGCCCGCCAGGCTGATCTCCCCGATCGCGGCGAGGGTGTGCGGGTACGGGCGGTCCCGTGCGGCACTGGCGAGGGCGAGCACGATCGCCAGGTCGGCGCCCGGTTCGGTGAGCTTCATGCCGCCGACCGTCGACACGTAGACGTCGGCGTCCGACAGCTTGATGCCGGCGCGGCGTTCCAGCACCGCGAGGAGCATCGCCACCCGCGACGCGTCGACCCCGTTCACCACCCGACGCGGTTGCGGCGCCGAGCTCGGGACGACCAGGGCCTGGATCTCCACCGGCAGGGCCCGACGCCCTTCCATCGCCACGGTGATGCACGTGCCCGACACCGGAGCACCGTTGCGGGACATGAACAGGCCGCTCGGGTCCGGGACCTCGTGGATGCCGTCGCCGGCCATGTCGAAGCAGCCGACCTCGTCCGTGGGGCCGAAGCGGTTCTTCAACGCCCGGACGAAGCGGAGCGCGGTCTGCCGGTCACCCTCGAAGTGGCAGACGACGTCGACCAGGTGCTCGAGCAGTCGAGGGCCGGCGATCGTGCCGTCCTTCGTGACGTGTCCGACGATGAGGACCGGCAGTGCCGCCTGCTTGGCGACCCGGATCAGCGTCGAGGCGACCTCGCGCACCTGGGACGTGCCGCCCGCGATGCCGTCGACCGAGGCCGAGGAGATGGTCTGCACGGAGTCCGCGATGAGCAGGTCCGGCTGCACCTGCTCGATCTGCCCGAGGATCACGCCGAGGTCGACCTCGCTCGCCAGGTACAGGTCGTCGTGCATCGCCCCGGTGCGCTCGGCGCGGAGCCGGACCTGGTCGACCGATTCTTCGGCGCTGACGTAGAGGACCCGTTTGCCCATCGCGGCTGCACGCGAGGCGACCTCGAGCAACAGGGTGGACTTGCCGACCCCGGGCTCACCGCTCAGCAGGACGGCCGCGCCCGGGACGATGCCGCCGCCGAGGACGCGATCGAACTCGCCGATGCCGGTCTGCCAGCGCTGGAACGAACCACTGCGGGCTTCGGTGATCGGACGGGCGATGCGGTTGCCGGTGACGGCGATCGACGCGGTGCCACGGGTGCTCGCCGTCGCAGCGGAGGCGTCCTCCACCGTTCCCCACGACTGGCACTCACCGCAGCGGCCGACCCACTTGATGCTGGTCCAACCGCACTCGGAGCAGCGGTAGGACGACTGGGGGCGGGCCATGGGACGAGGTTAGGCCGCTCCGCCGACATCGGTCGGCTCGCCGTCGTCGGTCCGGCCGGGCAACGGGAGTGAGCCGGTGACGCGCTGGCGCAGGCGGTCGAGCGAGCTCGGGCGGTTCGCCGTGTCGATCGCTGCGGCGCCCTCGGTGTCCTGCTCGGCCCGGGCGTGGGCGACGTCGCCGGCCTGACGACCGAGCTCCTCGGCTTCGCGCGCCGACAGGTACCGCCGGATCGCGGCGACGGTGTCGACGCGGTTGTCGACCGCCGGCTCGAACGCGCTCGCCCAGATCTCGTACCCGCGGTCGTTCGGGTGGAACAGGTCGCCGTACGTGTTGAAGAAGGTCCGGCGGATCCCGACGCGCTTCGTGATCTCGTGCAGCGGAGCCACGGTCAGCCCGAGTTCGCCGGCGACCCGGTGCACGATCTCGTTCGCGACGGCGACCTTGCGCTCGCGGTCGGGCACGAACATGCACGGCAGTTCGGCGACGACGGCGTGCGACGGCACCGCGCCGTAGATCGCCCGGATGTTCCGCTCGAACTTGTCCGGGTGGAAGTCGGCGATGTCGTTCGCCCCGATCGACACCGTGCAGATGTCGGGCGTGAAGTGCTGCAGCTTCGGCAGCTGGTCCTTCTTCGCACCCCACGTCGTGGATCCGGAGACGCTGAGGTTCACGACCCGCACGGTCATCCGGGAGCGGTGCCGGATCCGACGAGCGAGCAGCCCCACGTACCCGCGCCCAGGAGCGGTCGCGCCGACGCCCTGCGCCGCCGAGTCGCCGATCGCCACGTACGTCAGCTGGCCCTCGTGGTGCAGCCGCTCGCGCCACCAGTCGGCGTGCACCGGGAGCATGTCGACCACACGCTGCGACGCGGCCCGCTGGCCCCGGATCCCTGCCCGCGCGCCGAAGCCCGCTGCTCCGCTGACGACGGCGGCGCCGGCGAGGGAGGACAGCAGGGCGACGAGGGTGCGCGTTCTCATGCCGGAGACGGTACGCGCGGACCCTCGGATCGAGATCACCCTCGTGGCGTTCTGGGGACGAGGCGCCGGACGTGCGCGCCTGTGGAGGGGAGGCGTGCTGGGTGTCGCCGCGGGCCTCCCGGATCGTGTAAACTCTTTCCCGGTACCGTGTCCGAGCGGCCGAAGGATCATGTCTCGAAAACATGTGTGGGGGCAACTCCACCGTGGGTTCAAATCCCACCGGTACCGCCAGGACGAAGAGCCCCAGATGCCCGTGAGAACGGGCGTCTGGGGCTCTTCCGCTTCCCGGGGCGGGTCTCGGCTGAGAGACCCGGAGTAGGGCGTACGGCTGCGGTTCACGTGTGTGCCACCCCGGGTTCACGAGCCTCCGCAACCGTTCCTCTCTGTGTCACCGGTCCGGGTGACCACGCTCCGAGCGGAGAGGTACCCATGCGCCCGTTCCTGATCGCTGTCCCGAGACGTCGAGCCCGTACGGTGCTGGGCGTCCTGGCCGTGGCGTGCACCGTGTCCTTGATCGCTCCCGCGGGAGCGTCGGCGGCACCATCCCGAACCGCGCCGCAGCCCGGCGCCTACGGGTACTTCGTTGACACCTACAAGACGAACACCCCGGCTGCCACCACACCGGAGGGGAACGCCGCGATCGGGGTGCTGTCGCAGTTCGGGAACCTGTGGCGCCCGGGATCCTCGTGGGACAACGGGGTCGCCGTCGACGCCGCAGCCCAGCGGATCCTGGACTCGAACATCGCACAGGCAGCGAAGACCACGCGAACCCGCACGGAGGCGCAGGGGCACGAGGCGTACCTGATCGACCGACGGAACCAGAGCTACTCGGCCATCGCGGGGTTCGGTGACCTGTCCGATGCGGTGAAGACCGCGACGAACGCCGGCACCACGATCCCAGACGAGATCCCGGCGGACGCCACGACGAAGCAGTACGTCGACCAGGGCAACGCGAACGGCGCGTGGGCGGACACCGATTCGGACCTCGGCGACGTCGTGCAGCTGGTGAACACGCTGCGCGGCGACTACTCGTCGGCGAGCAACGCGAAGAAGTACTACCAGTACGCGCGGCCGTACCGGCAGAGCCGAGATGTGCAGGTCCTCCCGCAGCTCGTCCCCGAAGAGTCGCCGACACCGGCGACCGACGGCGGGTTCCCCAGCGGGCACACCAACGCCGGCTACCTGTCGTCCCTGGCCTTCGCGTACGCGTACCCGCAGAAGTACACCGAGCTCCTCACCGAGGGGTCGGAGATCGGCAACAGCCGGATCGTCGCGGGGATGCACTCGCCCCTCGACGTCATGGGAGGGCGGGTCCTCGCGACCGCGCTGGCGGCAGCGGTCCTGAACGACCCGGCCAACACGCAGCTCGAGCAGCAGGCCCACCAGCAGGCGGAGAAGGTGCTCGCCGCCGCCAGCACCCCGACCGCGGTCGCTGCGGACGCCGACTACGCGGCGGACAAGGCGGAGTACCGCAAGCGGTTGACGTACGGGTTCACCCGGTCCGGCGGGAAGGCGATCCCCGCCGCCGTGCCGAAGGGCGCCGAAGCGCTCCTCCGTACCCGCCTGCCGTACCTCAGTGACGACCAGATCCGGGAGGTGCTCCGGACGACCGCACTGCCGTCGGGCTACCCGCTCCTGGACGACGCGGAAGGGTGGGGGCGACTCGACCTCTTCTCGGCAGCCTCGGGCTACGGAGCGTTCGACAGCCCGGTGACGGTCTCGATGGACGCCGCCGAGAAGGGCCTGGATGCTGCAGACACCTGGCGCAACGACATCGGCGGAACCGGGTCGTTGACCAAGCGGGGCACCGGCGCCCTCGCACTCGCCGGCACGAACCGCTACACCGGTGGCACCACCGTCCGCGGGGGAACGCTGACCGCGGACTCCGCTGCCGCCCTCGGCAAGGGATCGGTGACGACCGCGTCCGGGACGCTCGCCGACGCGAGCACGAGGACGGTCCGCATCGGCGGCGACCTGACGCAGCGCTCGCACGCCACGTTGTCGCTGAGCGTCGAGGGTCGGCAGCAAGCCCTGCGCGTCGCCGGCACCGCGTCGTTCGGCGGGACGCTGCAGGTGCACGTCGCCAAGGGCGCGGCGCTGGCGAACGACGTCGTCCTGATCAGGGCCGACCGCATCGCCACGGGGACGAGCTTCCGCACGGTCCGCGTCGACGGGCTGCCCGCCGGGTACAAGCCCGTGCTGCAGCGCCACGGCAACGAACTGCACCTGGTCAACGCCGACGCGGCGGGACGCGGGCACCACCGGGGTCACGGCGCCTGAGCCGAGAGCGTCGTGGCCGCACCGTCCCAGACAGATCGACATACAGTGGTGTGACGGTACTGAAGGGTCGTGACGCGGTGAACGGTGAAGCCGACATGTCCCGGGCCGAGCTCGTCGATGCGTTGAAGGCGTTGGCAAACCCGACCCGGTTGCAGATCATGGAGTGGCTCCGCGACCCCGAGGGTCAGTTCGCCGACTACGACCCGATCGCCGACCGCGTCGAGGTCGGCATCTGCGCGAGTCACATCCAGGACCGCACCGGGCTGTCGCAGTCGACCATCTCCTCGTACATGGGCACGCTCGAACGGGCCGGCTTGGTCACCTCGACGCGCATCGGGAAGTGGACGCACTACCGGCGCAACGAAGCCCTGCTGCGTCGTGTCGCCGAGGCCGTTTCACCGTCGGATCTCGCGCGAGCCTGAACGTATCGACAAAACGCGATTCATCAATATGATGGGTGCGTGAGCACGCATCAGGGACCGCGCCGTACGGCACTCGTCGTCCACGCCCACCCGGAACCGTCGTCGTTCTCCGCGGCACAGGCACGAGCTGCGGTGACCGTGCTCGAAGCGACCGGGTACGACGTCGAGTACCTCGACCTGTACGCGGCACGGTGGGCGCCGGTGCTCGACCGTGACGAGTTCGGCCCCGTCGACGGTCCGTTCAAGCCGCAGCGAGAACAGTGGGACGCGTTCCGCGCCGGCACCCTCGCGGAGGACGTCCGGGAGAGCCTCGCCGCGGTGTTCCGCGCTGATCTGCTCGTGCTCTCCTTCCCGCTGTGGTGGTTCTCCGTCCCGGCGATCCTGAAGGGTTGGCTCGACCGGGTCTTCGCGATGGGGGCGGTGAGCGGCGGTGACGCCGGCGTGTTCGAGACCGCGGCGCTCCGCGGTCGCCGTGCGGTCCTCCTGACGACGACCGGTGGCCCCGCTGCCGCCTTCACGTCCGAGGGTGCGTTCGGCGGTGTCGACGAGTTCCTCTTCCCGATCAATCGCGGGGTCCTCGAGTTCGTCGGCTACGACGCGCTCGAACCGATCGTGACCTTCGGCCCGGCCCACCTCGATGACGCAGCCCGACGTGCCGCGCTCGACGCCGTCCGCACCGCTGTGGCGGCACTCGACGCCCGGCCGCTGGCGTCGACGAACCGGTCTCGGCGCAGCGCCGACACACACTGACCGACCCGGCACCGCCATCAGAACAGGACTGCATCCATGACTGCCGATGAACGCATCGATGCCCCACCGGCGCCGGTCCGCACGAACCCTCGACAGCGATTCGCCGTCGCCGTCCTCCTCACCGCCAACTTCACACTCGCCGTGGACTTCTCGGTCCTCAACGTCGCCCTGCCGCACATCGGCCGCGATCTCGGGTTCGCAACCGCGGACCTCCAGTGGATCATCACGGCGTTCTCGCTCTGCGCGGCGGGCTCCACCCTGTTCTTCGGACGAGTCGCTGACCTGTTCGGACGGAAGCGCCTCTTCCTCATCGGGATCGTGGTCCTCGGCGTGGCATCCCTCGTCGCCGGTGTCGCCGGGACCCCAGCCGTGCTCATCGGTGCACGGATCGGACAGGGCATCGCCACCGCGATGGTCACCCCGGCAGCCCTGGCCTTGCTGACCACGATGTTCGCCGAAGGTCCTGGCCGGGCGCGCGTCCTCGGACTCAGCGGTGCGCTCATGGCAGCGGGGTTCACCACCGGTGCCGCGCTCGGCGGAGTCCTGACCGGACTCGTGAGCTGGCGCTGGGCGTTCTTCATCAACGTCATCGTCGCCGTGTTCGTCCTCGTCGTCGCACCCTTCGTCCTCACGGACCGAGCCGTCACCCGCCGTCCCACGCTGGACCTCCCGGGTGCCGTCGTCGTCACCGTCGCGCTCGTCGCGCTCGTCTTCGGCATCACGACCGCCGGGCAGTCCGGATGGTTCACCCCGACTGCGTGGGGGCCGATCGTCGCCGCTGTCGTCCTCTTCGCCGTGTTCATCGTCATCGAGTCCCGCGTGGCGGAGCCCTTGGTCTCGCCCGCACTGCTGCGACGGAGCAACGTCGCCTGGGGGAACGTCGCCGGCCTCCTGGCGTTCGCCACCGAGACCGCACTGGTCTTCCCACTGACCCTGTACCTGCAGGAGATCCTCGGGTTCACCGCGGTCATCGCCGGCCTGGTCTTCGCCTTCCTCGGAGTCGGCACCGTGCTGGGCGGCTTCCTCGGCCCTCGGGTCATCGGGCGTGTGGACGCGAAGCGCGCGATCGTGATCGGGTTCGTCGTCCAGGGGGCCGCGACGCTGCCGTTGGCGTTCGTCAGCGACAGCTCCGTGTGGGTGATCCCGCTGCTCGTCGTGACGTTCATCGGCGGCGCGGCCAACCTCGTCGCCATCGTCGGGTACACCGTCACCTCCACGGCCGGTGTCCCCCTCGCCGAACAGGGACTCGCGACGGGACTGATCACGATGAGCCAGCAGGTCGGCATCACACTCGGCACTCCGGTGCTCTCCGCGATCGTGACCGCATCCGCCGGCGCGACGCTGCTCCCGGGCATCCAGGCGTCCATCGGGGTCGACGCCGCGCTCTGCATCGCCGGTGCGATCGTCGTGGGTCTGCTGGTGCGCCTCCCGACTGTGCCCGCCGCTCCCCGCGCGGGGTGACGGCGCCCACGACCCCGCTGACCGCGCGGAGCAGAACGCGGAGGAGCGGCGTGCGTGGTCCTGGCCCTGGCACACGAGCCCCGGCTCCGACGGGAACGGGTCCGGCGGTGGGCCCGCCCGTCCTGACACCGCGCCCGTGCCCAGCTGCAGCGGCCGTCGCCACTCACGCAGCCGGCAGCGAACCAGACCTCGTCGCCAACCCCACGACGAGCCCGTGCACGACCCGGGCAGCACGAGCGGCAGCGTCGTCGAGGTGCTGCCGGAACTCGTCCCCGTCCGGCGCGCACAGGTCGCTGATGCCCCGGACCGACACGAACGGCATCGCGTGCACGTGCGCGAACTGGGCGATCGCCGCCGACTCCATGTCGACCGCCGCGACGGTCGGGAAGGCCTGACGGAGGTCGCGGGCACGGCCCTCGGTCACGAAGACCTCACTCGAGCCGATCGGCTCGAGCCGGACCACGTCGGGGGTCGGGACGGCCTGGGCGAGGCGGACCAGGTCGGCGTCCCCGGTGAACCCGGCGGGCATGCCCGGCACCTGACCGAGCGCGTAGCCGAAGGCCGTGGCGTCGGCGTTGAGGTTGACGTACCAGTCGCCGATGACGACGTCGCCGAGCTGGATGTGCCGGGCGAGTCCGCCGGCGGTCCCGACGCTGATGACGGGGATGCCGGACCCGAAGTCGTGGAAGGCGTGGGCGACGGCAGCGGTGGCGTTCGTGAAGCCGATGCCGCTCCGGCGGACGGCGACCGTGGAGCCACCGACGTCGAGCAGGTGGTGCTCGTCGTGGCCGCCGGTCGGCCCGTCCAGGACCGGCTCGCCACCGAGCAGGTCGGTGAACGCCGCGACCTCTTCGCTCATGGCGGCGATGACGACGGCTACGGGTCGTCGGGGGGCATGCACCGGACGATCTTCGCACAGCGCCGTGCACGTCCCGGCGTCGGGCGGTTCGTCACGGAGCGCAGCAATCCGTAAGGCGCGGTCATCTTCCCCACCGCGTCGACGCTGCGTGGCACCGTCTCGGCATGGCCTCCATCTGCTTGATCCTCTCCGCGGCCGCGCTGCTCCTCAACGGCCTCACCCTGCTCGGACGCGTCCCCGGACGTGACAGCGGGGTCGCCGACGTCCTCATCGGCGGACTGCAGCTGCTGCTCTGCACCGCCGTCGCGATCTCGGCCGACGGGTCCCTCCCGGCGCTGTTCGCGATCACCGGGACGTTCCTGTTCGGCCTGACGTACCTGTACGTCGGGGTGGATGCGCTCGCGGGGCTGGGATCGGCGGGGCTCGGCTGGTTCTGCGGCCTGGTCGCCGTCGCCGCGGTGGTGTTCGCCGGGGTGCACGTCGCGGACGACCCGGTGCTCGCGGTGCTGTGGGTGGGCTGGGCCGTGCTCTGGTCGCTGTTCTTCGTCCTCCTGGCCCTCGGCTGGTCGTCGATCACCACGTACACCGGCTGGGCGCTCGTGCTGGCGAGTCCGCTGACCGCCCTCGTGCCGGCGCTGCTCGCCCTCACCGGCCACTGGCCGACCGGACCGGCCGGGGCCGGCATCGCGGCCCTGGGCGAGGTGGTCGTGTTCGGCGGCGCAGCCGCCCTGACCCGCCGCAGCCCCCGGAACGCAGCCACCTCGCCCACCGCCGCTCCCGCGCCCGCCGCAACCACCTCGCCCACCGCCGCTCCCGCGCCGGCCGCGACCACAGCCTCCTGACCGACCGCCCGCCACACGAGATCGGACGCACCATGACCAGCACCAGCACCAGCACCACCAGCACGCCGCCCACCACCACGCACACCGCCCCGGACGACGAGACCCTCGCCGCCCGCTTCCGGCCGATCTTCGACCGGATCGCCGCCGGCGCCTCCGAACGCGAGCGCACCCACACCCTGCCGACCGCCGAGATCCGCGAACTCGCGGCCGCCGGCTTCGGCGCCCTGCGGGTGCCCGTCGAGCACGGCGGCGCCGGCGCGACGCTGCCGCAGCTGTTCCGACTGCTGACCGAGCTCGCCGCCGCCGACAGCAACATCCCGCAGGCCCTCCGCGGTCACTTCGCCCTGGTCGAGGACCGCCTGGTCGGCCGGTCGGGGGAGCGGGCGCGCTGGCTCGACCGCTTCGGCCGCGGTGAGATCGCCGGCAACTCGTGGACCGAGGTCGGCGCCGTGCAGGTCGGCGACGTCATCACGAAGGTCACCCCGCAGCCCGACGGCACGTTCCGGATCAGCGGGCAGAAGTACTACTCCACGGGCAGCATCTTCGCGGACTGGATCGACACCTACGCCGAGCGCACCGACACCGGCGAGCGGGTGATCGCGATCGTCGACGCCCACCAGGACGGCGTCACGCACGGTGACGACTGGGACGGCTTCGGCCAGCAGACCACCGGCTCCGGCACGAGCACCTTCGTCGACGCGCGCGTCGAGGCGGACGCGGTGACCCTCTTCGACGACCGGTTCAAGTACCAGACCGCGTTCTACCAGGGGGTGCTGCTGGCGGTCCTGGCCGGCTCGGTCCTGGCCGCCGAACGGGAGGTCGCGCTCGCCGTCCGCACCCGCAACCGCGTCTTCTCGCACGGCAACGCCGACACCTTCGCCGCCGATCCGCAGATCCTGCAGGTCGTCGGCGAGGTGTCCGCCGCCGGCTTCGCCGCCACCGCGATCGTCGACCGGGCAGCCGAGGCGCTGCAGGCCGCGTACGAGGGGGCCGCCCTCGACGAGGCCGAGGACGAACGCCGCAACGACCGGGCCGAACTCGCGACCGCGCAGGCGCAGGTCGCGCTGACCTCACTGGCGACGCAGGCGACCTCGCACCTGTTCGACGCGCTCGCCGCCTCCGGCGTCAGCACGACGAAGAACCTGGACCGGCACTGGCGGAACGCCCGGACCGCGGGCAGTCACAACCCGTGGGTGTTCAAGGCGCGGATCGTCGGGGACCACGCCGTCAACGGCGCGCAGCCGCCACGTGTGTGGGCGATCGGGGCGACGCGGGCGCGGTAGACGCGACCGGTGACGGACGGGAGGCGCGGTGCCGGCTGGTGCCGTGCCTCCCGTCCGTCGCGCGCGCACGTCGCGCGCCGACGAGCGCACGCACCACGAGGACCAGGGCGTACCCGATCATGGCGAAGCCCAGCGTCGGCACGAGCCAGGCCTTCGCGTGCCCTGCGACCGAGGTGTTGACGAAGCCCAACCCGGGGATCGAGTACCAGACGCGCCCCATGATCTGGGCCGCGACCACGCGGTCCGGGTCGGCGTCGGTGTTGTTGTCGCCCTTGAAGGTGAAGAGGCGTCGGCCGTCGGCGCCGACCGCGATCGCGGTGACGCGGTGCGAGATCACGCCCGGCCGGTCGACGCGGATCTGGTAGGTGACGATGTCGCCGACGCCGATGTCGTTGGGGTCGACCGGGCGGACGACCGCCAGGGTGCCGGGCGGCATGCCGGGTTCCATCGAGCTGGTGAGCACGGTGAGCGGGACGGACCCGGTGAGCCTCGGGACGACGATCGCCAGCGCGGCGACGGCGATCACGGCGAGCAGCACCAGGACGGCGGCGGTCTGCCCCAGCAGGCGGGCGACCGCCGAGACGCGCGTCGGTGCCGCTGCCGGCGTCGCGGCCGTGCTCGCGCCCGTCACGAGGACGCCCGGAGGGTGAACAGCTGCAGCGTGGACGAGCCGCAGTCGGCCACGGTCATCGCGGTGCTCGCGGACGCGGACGACGACGCTGCCGCCGTCAGGCACAGGTCGTTCTTGTTGTGCAGTCGGAACAGACCGGAGCCGGCGCCGACGGCCTCGACCGACCACTTCTGCGCGCTGATGTCGTTGAGCGTCCGCAGCACCGCGGAGCGGTCGCTCGGCGCGTCCCAGTACAGCTGCGGGGCCGACGGCGACGTCACGCGCAGCCAGTCGCCGTCGACGCTGAACTGCCAGGTCTGCGTGGTGCTCGTCGTGCACCCGGCGGTGCTGATCGGGCTGCCGGAGGTGGTGCCGCCAGCCGTCACGCACGTCCCGGTCGCGGGGTTCCGGAGCACGTAGCGGCCGGTGGTCGTGAACCAGCCGGTGGCGTGCTGGATGCGCGTCGAGACGGGGGAGGAGTGCCCGGCGGGGCCGGTGGGCACGGCGCGGACGTCGTAGGCGTAGTAGGTGGAGACCTGCAGGCCGGTGTCGGTGTACGAGCGGGTCGACGCCGGCAGGGTGGCGATCGGGACGCCGTCGCGGGCGAGCACGTAGGACCCGACGCCGCTGGTGTCCGCGGGGGCGCTCCAGGTGAGCGCGATGCTGCTGTCGGTCTCGCTGGTCTTCGTGGGCATGCCGGGCGTCACCGTGGCGGCGACGACCTGGCTCGCGCGTGCGTGCGCGGTGCCGGTCCACGAGCCCTGGCGTGCGGTGACGACGGCATCGAGGGTCGTGGCGCCACCGGACAGGTCGAAGCGCTGCCCCTGGGTGACGGACGTCCGCACGCAGGAGGTCGTGCTCGCGCCGGCGGCCAGGCTCGCGGTGACGTCGGGGATCGTCGAGCCGGAGCCCGAGCGGGCCGTGCTGGAGGGGGAGCCGGTGCAGGGGTTGCCGGCCGTCGGCTGCCAGACGTCGACGCGCTGCGCGGTGGACAGCGCTGCGCCGACCGAGGCGGTCAGGGCGAGGCGGACGTCGGCGGGGACCGTCCCGGAGTTCACGATCGTCACCGTCGCGGCGTGGCCCAGGGCGCTGGACGTGTAGGTGCTGGCCAGGTCCTCGACGCCGCTGACGGTGACGGCGACCGAGCCGGTCGACGCGTGCGCACCGACGGTCTGGGCGGGTGCGGTCCACGTCGCCCGGGCGGTGCCGGCGGTGCCGATCCCGAGGGCGAGGAGCGCGACGGCGGTCGAGCCGAGGAGCACCAGGCGTCGTCGGTCGACGGGTGCGCGGTGCCGGCGGGCGGTCATGAGCTCGCCTGCGTCCCGGTGATCGTCGCCGTGAAGTCGGTGCCGAGGCCCTGCTGGGACGCGGGAGCGCTCGACGGCATGGTGAGTCCGACGCAGAGGACGACCGCGGCGCCGGGGCGGACCGAGATGCCGGCCGTCGTCGCCGTGCTCGAGTCGAGCGTGCCGGTCCACGTGGTGTGCATGACGCCGGACCGGCAGGCGGCCACCGAGGTGGACGCCCCGATCGCGACCCGCAGGTCGGCCACGGCGGTCGTCGTGCCGGTCGTGCCGGTCGTGCTCGCCGGCGCGCTGCCGCGGGCGGTCGCGATGCTCAGGTCGAGCGGCACGTCCCCGGTGTTGCGCGCGGTCAGCACCCCGAACTCGGTGTCACCGGGCCAGAGTGCCGTGGTCGGCAGCGTGAGGCTGCTCAGGGACAGGTCGGCCGACCCGGCGGTGATGGTCACCGGGTCGGTCGAGGCCTGGGCGCTGAGGAGTGCGAACGTCCCACCGTCGGTGGCGACCGCGACCAGGGCCGCGACCCCGACCACGCCGGCGGCGAGCAGGGTCGCCGCCGGCCAGCCGGTCATCGCGGACCCTCTGCGCCCGCGCTTCACGCCTGGGTCAGGGTGACGGCGATGGCGTCGAGGTCGACGGAACCGTTCTGGGTACCGTCCTCGACCCCGGCGGTGTCGCTCTTCGGGAAGGTGATGGTGACGCCGACGCGGACGTCCTGCTCGTGGCCGGTCTGCCCGGTCACCGTGAAGGGCGCGGACGACCCGGAGATGCCGTCACCGGTCGCCGTGAGCACGGCGTTCGTCGACAGGTACTTCGCCAGGGCGACGTCCGCGGGGTCGCTCGTGGAGGTCGCCTCGACGGAGGCCGGGTCGACGGCGAGCTTCGCGGTCAGCCCCTTGCCGTTCGCCGACACGACCATGTCCTGCGTGTAGGTGACGACGTCGCCCGGGACGATCGGGTACCCGTCGAGCGTCGACAGCGGGGAGCCGCCGTTGACGGTCCACGATGCCGCCTGGGTCGTCGGCTTGATGGCGAGTGCACCGGCGACGATCGTGCCGCCGGCGGTCTCGGCGCTGGAGTTCCAGAGCGCGAAGGTGCCCGCGCCGCCCAGCAGGAGTGCGACGCCGGCTGCGCCGATGACGGTGGCGGTGATGATCTTCTTCATGGGTGTGCCCTCTGCGACGTCGAACGTCGATCTGCGTCGACCGCGTCCTGGTCGGACAGCTCGAGGAGCTGCTGGCAGCCTGGTCCCGTGGTTGCGGGACCGGCGCGTGACCGGGGGACGTGGTGCTCGACCTGCTGGGAGTCGCAGGTGCAGGAGACGAATCCCTGCGAGCAGTGACCGGCCGGACGGCTGGTCGTGCTGCTGTGCTGATTATGACATGAGAACTGACTGTGTGCGGACGCCGTCAGTTTCCCAGGCGTACTGCCAGCTTCGCCGCCCCCGCGTCCCGCGGGAGGCACGACGGACGGGAGGCCCGGTACCAGCTGGTACCGGGCCTCCCGTCTCGTCCCTGCTCGCGCCGGGCGTCAGGCTGTGGCGGCCGTCTCGCTGCGCTTCGGGAGCACCCAGTTCGGGCGCACGAAGTGGCACGTGTACCCGTACGGGTCCTTCTCGAGGTAGTCCTGGTGCTCCTCCTCGGCCTCCCAGAACGGGCCGACGGGGGCGACCTCGGTGACGACCTTGCCCGGCCAGATGCCGGAGGCGTCGACGTCCGCGATGGTGTCGAGGGCGACGTCACGCTGCTCGTCCGAGGCGAAGAAGATCGCCGAACGGTAGCTGACCCCGACGTCGTTGCCCTGTCGGTCCTTGGTGGACGGGTCGTGGATCTGGAAGAAGAACTCCAGCAGCTCGCGGTACGAGATCACCGAGGGGTCGAAGACGATCTCGACGGCCTCGGCGTGCGTGCCGTGGTTGCGGTAGGTGGCGTTGGGGACGTCACCGCCGGAGTAGCCGACGCGTGTGCTGATGACGCCCGGGCGTCGACGGAGCAGCTGCTGCGCTCCCCAGAAACATCCGCCGGCGAGGATCGCGGTCTCGGTGGTGGTCATCGGTACCTCCGTGGTTCGTGACGCTGGCTGCGACAGTACCGGGTGCAACACCGAGGAGCCCCTGCGTGTTCCACGACGGGTCAGCCCGAGTCTGGGACCGACCGCATCCGGTCCTGCGTTCACTGGGCCGGTGAAGGACATCCACTACGCCGGCCGGGCGATCCGGACCACCGACGGTGCTGCCGACGCCGTCATCCGGTACGCCGCCGTGCTCGGGGGGAACGGGAAGACCGACACCATCGACGTGCCGACCTTCGACGACGAGGGCCGACCCGCCGTCGAGACGCTGCTGCTCGGTCCCGCCAGCCTGATCACCGTGAGCAGCGCGGTCGACGACCTGCGCGCTCCGGCGATCGACGACGCGGGGTTCGTCGAGCACGTTCGACGACTGGCGGTGCTGGCCGGTCCCGTGCGGCCGGTGCACGAGGATCCTGAAGTGCAGGCCGAGGGGCTCGGCGGCTTCGACTGAGGCCGAGCCGCCGACCGCGACGACGCCGTCAGCGCCGCAGGGTCTCCCGCGGGTACTCGCCGAAGGCGTTCCGGTAGGCGGCGGAGAACCGTCCGAGGTGCGCGAACCCCCACACCCGGGCGACCGCCTGCACGGACCCGGTCGTCGCATCGGTCTGCAGCAGCTCGTGGCGGACGCGTTCGAGGCGCACGTGCTGCACGTAGCGGAGCGGGGGCATGCCGAGGTGACGCTGGAACGCCTCCTGGGTGGCGCGGACGCTCAGCCCGGCGGCCCGTGCGACGTCCGAGACGGTGAGCGGTTCGGCGACGTGCTCGTGCACGTACTCCACCGCGGCACGCAGTCGCGCCCGACGGGGCAGGAGCACGGCGGGCGGCAGCGGGACGACGGTCGGCGGGTACATCCGGAGGAACGCCGCCGCGGTCCCACGGGTGAGCGTGTGCCACAGGAGGCCCTCCACACCGCCGACCCGGAGTGCACGGGAGAGCAGCGCCAGGCTGCCCCGCCAGTGCGTGACCGTGGCCGGGTCGAGGGTGCGCAGGTGGTCGAGGCCGAGATCGGCGACCTCGCCGGTGTGGAACAGCTCGTCGGCGACCGCGTGCACGAGCCGGCGGGACATGTGCACCAGGCGTTGGTCGTGGTCCTGGTAGTCGAACACGAACTCGCGGGCGGTCGGGAAGAGCATCGGGACGTCCCGGACCATCGGCACGCGGTCGTGGACGACGTCGGGGATCCCGTGGCCGGCCGTCAGCCACTGCACGATGTACTCGTCGGACGCCGGGACCAGGCCGCGGATCGAGCCGGCGATCTGCGACCGGCGGAGTGTCACGTCCGCGTCACCGACGGCGGTGTAGCGGTACGAGAAGGGCCGGCCGGAGGTGCGCGCCGACCAGTGTCGGCCCGCGTAGAAGCCGCTGAGGTCCACGACGGCCGCGTCGGGGGACCCGCCGAACGCCTCGAGGCGGACGGTGCTCCGGTCCTCGGCCGCGGCACGGTCGGACGCGGTGTCGTCGATCGTGGTCATCCGTGTCCTCTCCGTCCGGGCGCGCAGGCAGGACGCACCATCGGAGACCGTACGGATGACGTCGGTCTGTCCGCGAGGGGTTGACTCACGAGGTCTCGATGCGCTATCAACTGTGTCCTGCTGTGCATCCCGGGCTGGATGGGGCAAGGTCAGAGGATGCGCACCGAACCCGCCTCCGCCTTCCGCGCCGCCCGAGACGTCCTGCTGCACGCCCGCTCCGACAGTGCCGCCGCGCGCCGGGACTTCCGCTGGCCCGAGGTCGGCGAGACGTTCAACTGGGCGATCGACTGGTTCGACGTCATCGCGCAGGGCAACGACCGTGAGGCGCTCGTGATCGTCGAGGAGGACGGCCGCGAGTCGCACACCACCTACGCCGAGATGTCCGCGCGGTCGGACCGGCTGGCAGCTCGCCTGCACGACCTGGGCGTCGGCACGGGCGACCACGTCCTGCTCATGCTCGACAACCAGCTCGAGCTCTGGGAGTCGATGCTCGCGGTGATGAAGGTCGGCGCCGTGATCCTGCCGACCTCGACCATGCTCGGCGCCGCGGACCTGCAGGACCGGGTCGACCGCGGACGGGTGGCCCACGTGGTCACGACGCTCCGCGAGACCCCGAAGTACGCCGACGTCACGGGGGACTTCACGCGCATCGTCGTCGGCGGCAGCGCGGACGGGTGGACGACCTACCCGGACGACCTCGGCGAGCCGGCACCCGCGGACGAGTGGCGCCCGGAGGTCGTGACCGCCGCCGACGACCCCTGCCTGGTGTACTTCACCTCGGGGACGACCGACAAGCCGAAGATGGTCGTGCACACGCAGACCTCGTACCCGGTCGGGCACCTGACGACGATGTACTGGATCGGCCTGCAGCCCGGCGACGTGCACCTGGCGATCAGCTCGCCCGGCTGGGGCAAGCACGCGTGGAGCTGCTTCTTCGCCCCGTGGATCGCCGAGGCCACCGTCTTCGTGCACAACCAGGAGCGCTTCGACCCGGCCGCCCTGCTGCACCAGCTCGAGCGGGCCGAGGTCACCTCGTTCTGCGCCCCGCCGACCGTGTGGCGCCTGCTCATCCAGGCCGACCTCGGCGCCCGCCCCCGTGCGCTCCGCGAGGTCGTCTCCGCCGGCGAGCCCCTCAACCCCGAGGTCATCCGCCTGGTCGAGGAGGCCTGGGGCACGACCATCCGCGACGGCTACGGCCAGACCGAGACCACCGCGATCGTCGGCAACGCCCCGGGCGACACCGTCCGCCCGGGTGCGATGGGCCACGGTCTGCCCGGCATCGCGATCGAGCTCCTCGACCCGGTCACCGGCGAGGCCGGTGTCACCGAGGGTGAGGTCTGCCTCGACCTGACCACCCGTCCGGTCAACCTGATGGCCGGCTACCTCGACGCCCCGCAGCGGACCGACGACGCACTGCGCGGCGGGTACTTCCACACCGGCGACGTCGCCACCCGGCACGAGGACGGCTCGCTGACCTTCGTCGGCCGGACCGACGACGTCTTCAAGTCCTCCGACTACAAGGTGTCGCCGTTCGAGGTGGAGAGCGCCCTGCTCCAGCACCCCGCGGTCGCCGAGTCCGCGGTCGTCCCGGCACCGCACGAGTCGCGGCTCAACGTGGTCAAGGCGTACGTCACCCTCGCCGCCGGGTGGGAGCCGAGTGCCGAGACCGCGCGGAGCATCCTGGCCCATGCCCGCACCGCGATGCCGGCCTGGCAGCGCGTCCGTCGGCTCGAGTTCGGTGCGCTGCCGAAGACCGTGTCGGGCAAGATCCGCCGCGTCGAGCTCCGCGCACGCGAACAGGAGGCCGCGGGCGGGCCGCCCGTCGTGGGGGAGTGGCGCGACGACCAGTTCGACGGTCTGCGCACCGGCCGCCGCGAGGACTGACCGGACACCCACCGGATCGGCGTAGCGTCCCCGACATGAGTGATGCACTGAGTGGAACCGGTCCGGACGGCGTGAGCGACGACGACGCACGACGCACCGAGGAGCTCCCTGACGGGTCCGCCTCGGGCAACGCCACCCAGGACCCGGAGCAGGACAGCGACGTGGACTCCGGCGGCGAGCCGGCGGATCCCGAGCAGGACTGACCCACCGCCGCTCAGCGGACAGCGGCGCCCCGTTCCCAGCCGCGCCGGAGTTCGCTGGCATCCGGTTCCTCATCCGTCCTCCGCGGGTGTGTCGGGCCTCCCCGACCGGAAAGCGGTGCCCCTGATGCTGTCGCTGATCTACTCGAGCGTCGCCACGGACTCGTTCGACGACGCCGCACTCGCCGGCCTGCTCTCGCAGAGCCGCACCGCCAACGAGCGGAACGACGTGACCGGCATGCTGCTGTTCCGGAACGGGTACTTCCTGCAGCTGCTCGAGGGCCCGGACGCCGCGGTGCGCGCCAAGATGGCCACGATCAAGACCGACCCGCGGCACACGAAGGTGACGATGCTGCTCGAGGACGTCATCGAGGAGCGGCAGTTCCCCCGGTGGACGATGGCGTTCGCGCCGACCTCCGAGACCGACCTGGAGGACGTGCCCGGCTACCGCTCCACGTTCGACGACGTCGAGTCGATCTCCGCCGAGACCCCCGCCCCGGACGCGGTGCCCTCGAACGCCTCACCGGCGCTCCGCGAGCTGATCCGCTGGTTCCAGACGCGACCGGACCGGTTCCGCACCGCCGGCTGACCCGGCCACGGCCGGACCGGAGGCCCGTGGCGGCGCCGCCACGGGCCTCCCGTCCGTCGTCCGCCCCGCGGTGCGCGTGCCGGGTCAGGTCGACGGATCGAACCGGTACATCCACGCCGCCGGTCCCACGCGCCGTCGGCGTGCCGTGAGCGCAGCGCCGGGCAGGACCAGCCGATCGCGGAGGGCCGACCCCACCACGCCGAGCGTCTTGCTCCGGTCCAGCAGCTCCCCCTGCCGTGTGATGGCGTCGACGCGCCGACTCCGCAGCTCCTGCATCCGGACCGCGAGGGTCGGCGCCGGCGCTCCACCGGCGACCAGCGCGCCGAGGACGACGGCGTCCTCGAGCGCCAGGGAAGCGCCTTGCCCGGCGGTCGGCGGGATCGCGTGCGCCGCGTCCCCGATGAGGACCACCCGCCCGCGCCCCCACCGAACCGGACGCGGGGTGGTCCGGGAGGCCCACACGTCGACGGTCCGCGAGCCCGCCACCAGTGCCGCGAGCGGGAGGACGTCCCGCCCGACGAGACGCGGGAGCTCCGCGACCCACTCCGGGCCGCTCATGCCCACGGCGACGCCCACGCCGCCGGCCACCGTGCTGAGGCGTGGGTTGGCGAACCACGTGACGGTCGACGCGTCGACCCGCATCGTGCTGACGAAGCACTCCCTGCCGAACCGGAACTGCAGCGTTCCGGTGGTTCCGGTCTCGGCGTCGGTGAGTCCGCTGCCGGAGTACCTGCCGCCGATGCTGACGACCGGGGCCAGGACGTCCCGCGACGTCGCGGCGTCCGGCCCGGGGCCGTGGCCTCCGAAGGTGCGTCGGAAGGCAGAGCCGACACCGTCCGCACCGATGACGACGTCTGCCGTGAAGCGCTCGGACGTCTCGGTGAGCACGCTCGCCCGGTTCCCCTCGTCGACGGCGCTCAGCACACGTGCTCCGGTGACGATCGTGATGCCCAGTCGTTGCACCTCCGTGCGGAGCAGCCGGTAGAGATCGGCTCGGTCCAGCGAGCGCGTCGTCGCTCCGGCGTCCTGCAGCCCGAGCGGGAGGTCCGCGGTCAGACGCCCTCGCGGGTCGAACGTCTGCAGTCGCGGCGTCGGGACCCCGATCGCCGACACGGCCGCTCCGAGACCGAGTTCGCGCAACGCTGCGACTCCGTTGCTGGCGACCTGCAGCCACGATCCGACATCGTCCGCGAACCCGGCGGTGCGCTCCAGGACGATCGGGTCGGCCCCCGCTCGGTGCAGGGCGACGGCGGCGGCGAAGCCGGCGATCCCGCCCCCGACGATGACTGCCTGCATGCGGTGAACCCGTTCGTGTCGGTGGGGGACCAGCCGCCTCGATCAGCGGCGATCGCGTCGTCTCACTGCGGCGGCCCGCACCACGACCTGCCCGATGCGTGACGCGGACGTCTCGGCAAGACGATCGTACGGCGACGCGGCGCCAGCTGCCCTGAGAAGCCGGGCAGTCGGCCGGCTACCGGACGCGTGCCATCATCTTCGACGGATCGTCGAGGGGCGCGAAGCCGAACTGGGCGTAGAGGCCGTGCGCATCGCCGGTCGAGAGCAGCGTGCGCGTGAGTCCGAGTGGTTCGAGGTCGTCGACCACTGCGGCGAGGAGCAACTTGCCGACTCCGCGCCCGCGGACCTGCGGGGCGACGAACACGTCGCAGAGCCACGCGAAGGTCACGCCGTCGGTCACCACTCGCGCGCAGGCGACCTGCTCGCCGGTCACGTCGTCGTGGACGCCGTAGTTGCGGGATGCGTCGATCGCAGCGTCCTGTGTCGCTCGCGATCGTCCCCGTGCCCAGTACGACTGCTCACTCAGCCATGCGTGCACCTGCGCCCGGTCGACCCGATCCGTCCCCGTCGAGGTGCTGTACCGCTCCGCCATGGACTTCACCGTACCGGCGAGTCCACGAGGCGATCAGCCCGCGACGTCGAAGACGACCACCCGCGCGCTCCGCGCCCCGATGTGGTCCGCCACCGGCTGGTGTGCCGGGTGGGGCAGGTACCCGTCGCGGGCGGCGGCGTCGCGGAACCGGACGACGAGCGCCCAGTCGAAGCCGCCCTCGAGTCCCTCGGGGCTGACGCTCGGCCCGGAGGTGACGGACACGACGCCGTCGATGGTCGGCAGGTGTTCCGCGACGAGGGCGCTCGCGCGTTCCGGCGCCGTGCCGTCCTCGCCGTCCCAGTCCACGAGCACCACGTGCACGATCTCGGTCATGGTCGTCCTCCCGTCGGGGTCGCGCACCGTCGGCGGGCGATCACCCCGAGCCTCCGCCGCCGTGCTGGACGTACCCCGAACCGTCCGGGGCTGGGTCGTCGCGGACTCCCGGCGGCCTAGCGTCCAGGGCACACCACGACGAGAGGAAACACCATGGCAAGTGGAGTCGCAGCAGTCTGGGTCCCGGTCAGCGACATGGAGCGCGCCGTCGCGTTCTACCGCGACACGCTCGGTCTCACGGTGCAGGACCAGTCCGACGACTGGAGCGAGATCGACGCCGGCGGTCTGATGATCGGCCTGAACGGACGCGAGTCCGCCAGCCAGTCGAGCGACGGCGGCGCGGTCATCTCGTTCCAGCCGGACGGCAGCATCGAGGACGAGGTCGCCTCGCTCAAGGAGCGCGGCGCGGACATCCAGGGCGAGATCAGCGAGCACCCGTGGGGCAAGATCATCCCCTTCAAGGACACCGAGGGCAACGACCTGCAGCTGTACTCGCCGCCGCAGGGCTGAGGACGCGTCGGCCGTGCGACGTCGCACGGCTGGACCGCACGAACGGGAGGCCCGTGACCAGCTGGTCACGGGCCTCCCGTTCGTCGTCAGCGCGGTGCGCGGACCGTCACTGCTCTCAGCGGGCGGTGCGTGCCCCGGCGCGCGGCAGGACGATGCCGAGCAGGATCATCGCGACGGCGAGCACCAGGTGCAGCACGTTGTCGGCGATGTTCAGCGGCACGAAGTTCGCCGCGGTGGGCATGCCGGCGGTGAACAGGCCGTAGATGAAGAGCACGGCGTAGACGATGCCGCCGATGAGCAGGTACTGGCGGGCGAAGCCGTGCGAGCGGGCGGCGAGCAGGCCGACGATGCCGAACAGCAGGTGGACGATGTTGTGCAGGACGGACACCTGGAAGATGCCGAGCAGCTTGGCCATCGAGTCGTTGCCGCCGACCGACATGGTGCCCATGTCCATCGTCAGGCCGGGGATGAAGCCGGCGATGCCGACGATGATGAAGACGACGCCGAAGAGCAGCGCACCCTTCTGGGTGAGCGTGGTGCCGTAGCCGGATCGTGCCGTTGCGTTCGTGGTCATGAGGGAACCTCTCGTCAGGTGTCGACGCGGTCGGTTGCCATGCGCCTCGCAGGACATTCGGAGTGGACCAGCAGTCGGTTTGGTGGGAGAACCCAGCAGTACACGAGCTGGACCTGTCAGGACCGAACCAAGCGCTTGATGGCCAGAGTGGCTTCCTGGATCTTCGCTTCGGCCTCGTCACCACCGCGGGCGACCGCATCCGTGACGCAGTGGCGCAGGTGGTCCTCGAGCAGTTCCATCGAGACCGCCTGCAGTGCCTTCGTCATCGCGGACACCTGGGTGAGGATGTCGATGCAGTACTCCTCGTCCTCCACCATCCGCTGCAGCCCGCGGGCCTGACCCTCGATCCGGCGCAGGCGCTTGCGGTAGTCGTCCTTGGCGGAGATGTAGCCGTGGTGGTGGGCGGACTCGGGCTGTGCGGCCTCGGGGTGTGCGGTCTCCGCTGGTTCGTCGCTCATCGGGAACAGATCCTCGTCGTCGGGGTTACGGTAGGGGTACCCCCCATGGGTATGCGACATCGTACCCGCACACCGGGTGTCACGAGGAGGACCGGATGACCGACCTGCAGACCGAGACCTACGCGATCGACGGCATGACCTGCGAGCACTGCGTCATGAGCATCGACGAGGCGTTCCGCGAACTGCCGGGCGTCACCGACGTCCAGGTCGACCTGGTCGCCGGCGGCCGCTCCACCGCGACCGTGACGAGCACCGCGCCGCTGGACGACACCGCCGTCGACGCCGCGGTCGAGGACGCCGGCTACACCCTGGCGGAGCGCTGACACCGGTGACGACGACCCCGCCGGCCCCGGTCGAGCTCGCGATCGAGGGCATGACGTGCGCCTCGTGCGCGAACCGCATCGAGCGCAAGCTCAACAGGATGCCCGGGGTCTCGGCGACCGTGAACTACGCCACCGAGACCGCGACGGTCGCGCTGCCCGACGGCACCGCGGTGGACGACGCCATCGCCACCGTCGAGCAGGCCGGGTACGGCGCACGCCGTCCCGAGCCCGAGCAGCCCGACGTGGACGCGCTCGCCCCGCTCCGGCGTCGCCTGGTCGTCTCCACCGTCCTGGCGGTGCCGGTCGTCGCGCTGTCGATGGTGCCGGCCCTCCAGTTCCCGTGGTGGCAGTGGGTCGCACTCGTGCTCGCCGCCCCGGTGGCGACGTGGGGTGCCTGGCCGTTCCACCGTGCCGCCGCCCTGAACGCCCGGCACGGCAGCGCGACGATGGACACCCTGGTCAGCCTGGGCGTCGCGGCCGCCTTCGTGTGGTCGCTCTGGGCGCTCGTGTTCGGCGGCGCCGGCGGTCCCGACGTGCACATGTCCTTCGCGCTGACCGCTCCGCGCGGCGCCGCCCCGGAGCCGTACCTCGAGGTCGCGGCCGCCGTGACCGTGTTCCTGCTCGCCGGGCGGTACGCCGAGGGCCGCGCGAAGACCCGGTCGAGCGCCGCCCTCCGTGCCCTGCTCGCCCTGGGCGCCAGCACCGCCCGGGTGCTCCGTGACGGGACCGAGGTCGAGGTCCCGGCCGCGTCCCTCCGCGTCGGCGACCGGTTCGTCGTCCGCCCCGGTGAGCGCATCGCCACCGACGGCACGGTCGTCGACGGCACCAGCGCGGTCGACAGCAGCGTCATGACCGGGGAGAGCGTCCCCGTCGAGGTCGGCCCCGGCACCGCGGTGACCGGCGCGACCGTCAACGTCGGCGGCCTGCTCACGGTCGAGGCCGTCCGGGTCGGCGCGGACACCGAGCTCGCCCGGATCGGCACGCTCGTGACCCAGGCGCAGACCGGCAAGGCCGACGTGCAGCGCCTGGCCGACCGGGTCTCCGGCGTGTTCGTCCCCGTCGTGCTCGGGCTCGCCGCCCTGACCCTGGTCGGGTGGCTCGTCCTCACCGGGGACGTCGAGGCCGCCCTGACCGCCGCCGTCGCCACGCTCGTCATCGCCTGCCCCTGCGCGCTCGGGCTCGCCACACCGACCGCACTGCTGGTCGGCACCGGTCGGGGGTCGCAGCTCGGCATCCTCATCCGCGGCCCGCAGGTCCTCGAGGCCACCCGCCGCATCGACACCGTCCTGCTCGACAAGACCGGCACGGTCACCACCGGCACCATGCGGGTCACCGCGGTCCTGCCCGCCGAGGGCGAGGACGCCGACGCCGTCCTCCGAGCCGCGGCCGTCGCCGAGTCCGGGTCCGAGCACCCGATCGCCCGCGCGGTCGTCGCCGCCGGTGCTGTGGACTCCGCCGGCACCGACCCCGCCAACCGCCCCGAGTCGTTCGCATCAACCGCCGGACTCGGCGTCCAGGCGCTCGTCGACGGCGTGCTGGTCCTGGTCGGGCGGCCGGTCTGGCTCCGCGACGCCTGGTCCGTCACCGTGCCCGAGTCCCTCAGCACCGCGGCGACCGAGGCCGAGACCGCCGGCCGCACCACCGTCGCCGTCGCCTGGGACGGCCGGGTCCGCGGGCTCGTCGTCGTGGCCGACACCGTCGCACCCGGGGCCGCCGAGGCCGTCCGCCGACTGCAGGAGCTCGGGCTGGACACCGTGCTCCTCACCGGGGACGCCGCCGGGGTCGCGCAGCGTGTCGCCGCCGAGGTGGGCATCACCCAGGTGACCGCCGGCGTCCGACCCGAGGACAAGTACCGGATCGTCACCGAGCTGCAGGCCGCGGGTCGGACCGTCGCGATGGTCGGCGACGGCGTGAACGACGCCGCCGCGCTCGCCGCCTCGGACCTGGGCATCGCGATGGGCACCGGCACCGACGCCGCCGTCGAGGCCGCGGACATCACCCTGGTGCGGGCCGACCTCCGGGCCGCGGTGGACGCCGTCCGGCTGTCACGCCGGACGCTCCGCACCATCCGGGCGAACCTGTTCTGGGCCTTCGCGTACAACGTCGCCGCGATCCCACTCGCGATGGCCGGGCTCATGAACCCTGTCATCGCCGGGGCCGCGATGGCGCTGTCGTCGGTGTTCGTGCTGACGAACAGCCTGCGCCTGCGCCGCTTCCGCTCCGTCGACGGGAGCGCCCGGTGAGCGGGCACAGCGGCGACATGAGCGGCCACGGCGACATGAACGGCCACGGCCCCGCGACCACGTGGTCGGCGGCTGCCCAGGCGACGCTGCACTGCCTGACCGGGTGCGCGATCGGCGAGGTCCTCGGCATGGTCATCGGCACGGCCACCGGGCTGCACAACGCCGGGACGGTGGTGCTGTCGATCGTGCTGGCGTTCGTGTTCGGCTACGCCCTGACCACGCGCGGGGTGCTCCGCTCCGGCCTGTCGCTCGGCGCGGCACTCCGGGTCGCGCTCGCCGCGGACACCGTGTCGATCGCGGTGATGGAGGTCATCGACAACACCGTCGTGGTCGCGATCCCGGGCGCCCTCGACGCTCAGCTCGACCAGTGGTTGTTCTGGGGGTCGCTGGCGCTGTCCCTCGCCCTGGCCTTCGTCGTCACCACGCCGGTCAACCGGGCGCTGATGCGCCGTGGGCTCGGCCACGCGAAGGTGCACGCGCACCACTGAGCGCACCACCTCGCGCACGACTGCGCATGCGCACGACGGGAGGCCCGGTACCAGCTGGTACCGGGCCTCCCGTCGTGTGGTCAGCGCGTCCGCGCCGTCCGGTCAGGCGTCTGCGTCGCCCTCGTCGGAGCCGTCGACGACGGCGTCCTCCTCCGCGTTGAAGTGCGAGTCGTCACCGGTGAACCCGGCGGCGACACCGCCGGGCTCGTTGGGGACGGTCCCGTCGTCGCCGAGCCCGTCCGGCTTCGGCGTGCCCTCGGGGTCGTGCGCCGTGGTGTCGTTGCTCATGGTGTGCTCCTTCGCAAGTGCTGACCGGACTCGGATCGTGCTCAGAAGGCGGGCGTGCCGCCGGCGACCGTGATCGTGGAACCGGACTGGTAGCTCGATTCTGGACTCACCAGGTGGACGTACGCCGCAGCCAGCTCGGCCGGCTGCCCCGGACGGCCGTACGGCGCCTGCTGGCCGAAGGTCGACACCGTCTCGGCGTCGTCCGAACCCGGCTGGAGCGGCGTCCACACCGGACCCGGGGCGACCGAGTTGACGCGGATGCCCTTCGGCGCGAGCTGCTGCGCGACCGCCTCGGTGAAGAGCTTGATGGCGCCCTTCGAGACGGCGTAGTCGATCTTGTCCGGCGACGGGGTGGACGCCTGGATCGAGCCCGTCGTGACGATCGTCGAGCCGGGCTCCAGGTGCGGGACCGCGGCCTTCGTCAGCCAGAACAGCGAGTAGATGTTCGTCTTGAAGGTCGAGTCGAACATCGACGTGTCGAGGGTCAGGATGTCGTCGTTGCTGTCCATCCGGCCGGCGACCATGACCAGCGTGTCCAGGCCGCCGAGCTCGTCGACGCCCTTCTGCACCAGGTCGGAGCAGTACTGCTCGTCGGAGATGTCCCCCGGGAACAGCACGGCCTTCCGGCCCTCGCCCTCGAGCAGGTCGCGGACCTCCTCCGCGTCCTCCTGCTCGTCGGGCAGGTAGGAGAGCACCAGGTCGGCGCCCTCCCGCGAGAGGGCGATCGCGGCGGCCCGGCCGATGCCGGAGTCGGCACCCGTGACGATGCCACGGAAGCCCTCCAGCCGGCCCGTGCCGACGTAGCTCTCCTCGCCGTGGTCCGGCTTCGGGTCCATCTTCCACGCGGCTCCGGGCAACGACTGCTCCTGCTTCGGGAACGGCGGTACCGGGTAGAGGGTGGTCGGGTCCTGCTTCTCGTACTGGCTCATCGTTCCACTGTCCTCCCGGGTGGGCTGGAGGCCTCTCGGGCTAGTGCAGGGCCGTGAAGGAGGCGTCGCGGACGAGCAGCGTGGTGGCGTCGCCGTCGAGCTGCTGCTCCGGGTCGCTCGAGAGCCCGAGCGTCCAGCTGCCGCCGCCCGGCTTCTCCGGCAGGGTGAACTCGACCGTGGTCTCGGAGGCGTTCAGCAGCACGGCGACCGAGTCGTCGCCCTGCTCGAGCACGAGCATCACGGAGCGGTTGCCGCCGTCGGCCCAGTCGCCGTCCTCGAAGCCGGCGTCGTCGGCGCGCAGCACCGACACCGTGGAGTCGGAGTGGCCCGGGGCGGTTCGGTACCACTCGGGGCGGAGCGCCTCGTGCTGCTTGCGGAACGCGATCGCCGCGGTCGTGAAGGCGAGCAGGTCCGCGTCGGCCGCGGCCCAGTCGAACCACGAGATCTCGTCGTCCTGGCAGTAGGCGTTGTTGTTGCCGCCCTGCGAGCGGGCGATCTCGTCGCCGCCGAGCATCATCGGCACACCGGCGGAGAGCATCAGGGTGCCGAGGAAGTTGCGGCGCTGACGGTCGCGGTAGTCGTTCACCGCACCGTCGTCGGTCGGGCCCTCGACGCCGCCGTTGAACGAGGTGTTGTTGCTCTCGCCGTCGTTGTTGTCCTCGCCGTTCGCCTCGTTGTGCTTCTCGGCGTACATCGTGAGGTCGGCCAGTGTGAAGCCGTCGTGCGCGGTGACGAAGTCGACCGAGCAGAGCGGGGAGCGGCGCGAACCCTCGTAGACGTCGGGGGAGCCGAGGACGCGCTGCACGGCGTCGCCGAGCGCACCCTCGTCGCCGCGCCAGAACGCGCGGAGGTCGTCGCGGTACTTGCCGTTCCACTCCGACCAGTCGGCCGGGAAGCCGCCCACCTGGTAGCCGGCGGTGTCCCACGGCTCGGCGATCATCTTCACGTCGCGGAGCACCGGGTCCTGGTGGATGATGTCGAGGAACGCGGAGTGCTTCTCGGCCTCGCCGTCCTGCCGGGTCAGCGTCGTGGCCAGGTCGAAGCGGAAGCCGTCGACGTGCATCTCCTCGACCCAGTAGCGGAGCGAGTCCGTGATCAGCCCGAGCGCGTTCGGGTGCGACACGTTCAGGCTGTTGCCCGTGCCGGTGGTGTCGAAGTAGTTCGCCTCGTCGCCCTCGACCAGGCGGTAGTACGACTGGTTGTCGAGACCCTTGAAGGACAGCGTCGGGCCCATGTGGTTGCCCTCGGCGGTGTGGTTGTAGACGACGTCCATGATGACCTCGAGCCCCGCGGCGTGCAGGGCCTTGACCATCTCCTTGAACTCCGCGACCTGCTCGCCGGCGGTGCCCGAGGCGGCGTACTCGTCGTGGGGGGCGAAGAAGCCGATGCTGTTGTAGCCCCAGTAGTTCCGGAGGCCCTTGTCCTCGAGCGTGGAGTCCTGCACGAACTGGTGCACGGGCAGCAGCTCGACGGCCGTGATGCCGAGGTCGGTGAGGTGCTTGATCGCGGCCGGGTGCGCCAGGCCGGCGTAGGTGCCGCGGATCTCCTCGGGCACGTCGGGGTGCTGCTTCGTGAAGCCCTTCACGTGGACCTCGTAGACGACGGTGTCGGCGAGCGGGGTCTCGAGCCGGGTGTCGCCCTGCCAGTCGAACGAGCGGTCGGCGACGATCGAGCGCGGCATGGCGGCGGCCGAGTCGGACTCGTCCATCTGCTCCGGCTCGTCCATGTCGTGGCCGAACAGCTCCTGACCCCAGCGGTACTCGCCGTCGATCGCGGTGGCGTACGGGTCGAGCAGGAGCTTCGCCGGGTTGTGACGCAGGCCGTTCGCCGGGTCCCAGGCGCCGTGCACGCGGAAGCCGTAGCGGGTGCCGACGGTGACGTCCGGCACGACGTCGTGGAAGGTGTAGCCGGTGCGGTTCGTCAGCTCGGTCCGGTGCTCGGTGCCGTCGTCGTCGAACCGGCAGAACTCGATGCGCTCGGCGGTGCTGGAGAAGACGGCGACGTTGGCGCCGCCGTCGACGAGGGTGACGCCGAGGGGGTTCCGCGTAGAGGAGGTCATGACTCCTTCTACCGGTCGGCGACTGTGCCCCGCGCCGATCGGCGTACCCCGCAGGTACTCGCGCAGGACGGACAGACATGGGAACATCAGGGCGTGACCCATCTGCGCCCGAGCTCGGGGACCCCCGACGGCTTCCGAGCCGTCCGGTTGGCGGGGACCAGTGCGACCCGACCGACGAGTCTCAGCGACACGTACGGTACCGGCGGGGGCATCGGTGACGAGCGCTCCGCCTTCCGGTACACCGGCGCCGGCGACGCCGACCTGTCGCTCCGTGGGTCCGCGGTGGAGGGCCGCCGCGCCGGCACCATGCAGCCCCGCGCCGACCACATCGTCTTCTGGATCGGCGACGGCAGTGCGGTCATCACCGCCGAGGACGGCGTCCGCACGACGATCCGCCCCGGTCAGCCGTTCCTGATCGCCGCCGCGCTCCGGTACGACTTCGACGCCGCCACCAGCCGCGTGTCGATGCTGCACCTGTCCGACCGGCTGCTGCGGTGGGCGCTCGCCGCCGAGGGCGTCCAGGTGGCCGGCCCGCTGCGGTTCCGGCGGACCGAGTCCGACGCCGACCTCGCCGAACTGCGGTCGGTCCTGCAGTCACTCGGTGGGGCGATCACCGACGAGTCGGTCGTCGGCCGCGAGCGTGCCGAGCTGAACGCCCGGATCGCACGGACCGTGGTCGCCACCTTCCCGGTGGACGCCCCCGCGACGACGAGCAGCGAGCGGCTCCGCGTCGCCCTGGCCTACATCCAGCAGCACGCGCACCGCACCGTGACGCTCGCGGACATCGCCGCCGCCGCCGGGATGAGCCCGCGCGGGCTGCAGCAGTCGTTCAACCGGTCGATCGGGGTGTCCCCGCTGGCACACCTGCGGAACGTCCGACTCGACGCCGTGCACCAGGAGCTCCGGACCGCCGACCCGTCGACCGCCGCGGTCGCCGAGGTCGCCCGGAAGTGGGGGTTCGCCCACCTCGGCCGCTTCTCCGGCGCGTACCGGACGCGGTTCGGCGAACTGCCGAGCGCGACGCTGCGGAGCGTCGCGCTCCCCGCCGACTGACCCGGCTCGGCACGGCCGGGAGGCTCGGCACGGCCGGGAGGTCCGGTGCCGCCCCGCCCCGCCGCCCGCGTCAGCCGCGGTGCGCGTCCACCGCAGCCCGCGCTGCCCGCACCACCTCGGCGTCGGTCTCGAAGTGCCCGCTCCCGGCGTCCCCGGCGCCCATCGGCACCCCGGCGTGTGCGGTGTCCGCCCGGCGCTTCGCCGAGAGGTGCACGGCGGCGGCCCCGGTGCCGAGCAGCACGGGCACGTCCGCGGGGGTGACCCCGGCACCGGCCATCACCTGCACAGGGCCGGCTGCCGTGACCATCCGGGCGATGGTGTCGGCGCCGGCGAGGGCGGTCGGGGCGCCCCCGGAGGTGAGCACCCGGGTGAACCCGAGGTCGGCGAGTCCGGCCGCGGCGGCGACGGGGTCGTCGGCGTGGTCGATCGCCCGGTGCAGGGTGACCTCGGCGTCGGGCCGCTCGGTGCGGGCCGCGGTCACGAAGCGGGTGAGTGCGGCGGTGTCGAGCGTGTGGTCCGGGCGGAGGGCACCGACCACGACGCCGGTCGCCCCGGAACGCAGCACGGCGACGAGTTCGCGCACCATCAGGTCGACCTCGTCGTCGTCGTGCACGAAGCCACCCGGACGGCAGCGCACCAGGACGTGCACGGGCAGCCCGGTCGCGACGGCCGCCTCGACGAGCCCCTGCGACGGGGTGAGTCCGCCGAGCTCGAGGGCGCTGCAGAGCTCCACGCGGTCGGCGCCCCCGGCCCGGGCGGTCGCGGCCCCGGTGACCGACGTCACGGCGATCTCGAGCGAGCGGGCCGCGACACGGCCACCGACACCGACACCGTCGGTCATGCGTGCACGCCGAGTGGTCGGTCGGACCCCGGGATGATCCGGGCGGACAGGTCGGGCGGCTCCGGGAAGGTCCGGTCGAACGGGTACATCGGTCGCTCGATCCGGTGGTGGCCGAGTCGCTCGAGGTCCTGGTCGACACCGCCCGGGGTGAGCGCGAGCATCCAGTCGGCGGCCATGTCGTACAGCTCGGGTTCGAGGTAGCCGATCTTCACGACGACCAGGTCGGCGCTGCGCGGATCGAGGTCCAGGTCGGTGAAGTCGTGCTCGTGGTGGTACGGCTTCCGGAGCTCGGTGAGGATCGCGAAGACGCTGCCGACCTGCAGCACGACCTCGGTCCGGGCGTCCCGGTCGCCGGTCTTCACCGCGTGCACGCGTCCGGTCATGGTGAGCGGTCCGGCGTGCAGGTCGTCGACCTCGGCGCCCGCGGTGACCGTGACGGTGGCGCCGACGCCGGCCGCGACGCACGCGGCGACCGCGGCGGGGCCGGGGACGCTGGCGTACAGGACGACCGGGCCGTCGGTGCTCCGGAACTCGTCGCGCGCGAGCAGCTGCGTCAGCCCCCACGTCATGTCACCCGAGCCACCGGCGGTCGGGTTGTCGCCGGAGTCGGAGACGAAGTACGGGCGTGCGGCGCCCGGGGCCAGTGCGGCGGCCAGGCACTCGTCGAACGAGCCGGCCGGCGCGACGAAGGCGAAGTCGTCGCGGGCGTCCCAGAACGACCGGGCCAGGCGCTCGGCCCCGGCACGGACGGCGGCCTCGTCCCAGCCGGTGACGACCGTGACGGCACGGTTCCGCGGCTGGTCGGCCCAGGCGTAGCCGACCCAGATCGCGGCGTCGAGCACACCCTCGGTCGACTCGACCTCGGCGACCTGTCCGTACACCGACGCGGCGGGCTCGATGCGGGTCGAGGTCTTCTCGCCCGGCAGCAGCACCGGCACCGGGATCCAGGCCTTCACCGGGCGCTGCGAGCCGACCGGCCGGGTGGTGAGCACGTCGACGAGGTTGCGGACGGCGCGCTCCTTCGTCTCGAGGGCGTCCTCGTGCGGGGCGAGCCGGTAGCAGGTGATCAGGTCGCACTGGTGGGCGAGCCCGGGTGAGACGTTGCCGTGCAGGTCCATCGACGCCGAGACGACGACGTCCGGGCCGACCACCGCGCGGATGCGGTCGAGCAGCGTGGTCTCGGCGTCGTCGAGCCCCTCGACCACCATCGCGCCGTGGATGTCGAACCACAGGCCGTCGATCGTGGTGTCGGCGGCGATCGCGGACAGCCGGTCGGTGATCTCGGCGCTGAGCTCCTCGAAGGACTCGCGGAGCACGACCCCGCCGGGCAGCGCGTGGCCGATCAGGGCGCCCCGGAAGTCGGCGCGGTCGGCGAGCGGCGCCAGGAAGTCGTAGCGGGCGACGACCTCGTCGCCACGGTCCGGGTGGAACGCGGCGGCCGGGGTCCGGGTCGGCGTGAACGTCGAGGTCTCGATGGCCAGCCCGGCGATGGCGATGACCGGACGTCGGGTGTCGGCGGTGGTGCCGGAGTCAGACACGGGTGCTCCTGTTCCTGGTGGTGCGCAGCGGGACGGGGGTGGACAGTTCCTCGAGCGACGCCGCCAGACCGCGCTGCAGGGCGAACTGGCCGGCCCCGACGAGTCCGGCGTCGGCGCCGAGCGAGGCACGTTCGATGACGAGGTGCTGGGTCACGAGCGGGTGGCAGCTCTCGTAGAGCTGGCTCCGGACGGCGGCGACGAACGGCTCGAGGGTGGACAGGATGCCGCCGAGGGAGACGGCGTCCGGGTTGAAGAAGTTCACGTTGGCGGCCAGGACCTCGCCGAGGTAGCGCCCCGCCATCCGCACCGCGCGGGTCGCCTCCGGGTGCGCGTCGGTCGCCAGTCGGACCACGTCCTGCGTGGTGCTGACGTCGACGCCGGCCTCGCGGAGGATCCGGACGAGCGCCGCCCCGGACGCCACGGTCTCGAGGCAGCCGGTGTTGCCGCACGAGCACGGGGTGTCGCCGGCGGCGTCGATGCGCACGTGCGTGATGTCGCCGGCGGCTCCGGTCGAGCCGCGGTACAGGTGCCCGTCGATGATGATGCCCGCGCCGATCGCCGACCCGGCCTTCACCGTGATCGCCTGGCGTCGGGTGGACGGCTGCACGGTCTGCTCGCCCGCGGCCATGCAGTTCGCATCGTTGTCGATCGCGGCCGGCACCCCGAAGTGCTCGGTGAGCCAGGCGGCGACCGGGAACCCGTTCCAGCCGGGCATCCGGCTCGGCAGGTCGACGACGCCCGCCTCGACGTCGACCGGACCCGGGAGGCTCAACCCGACCCCGCGCAGGCCGTCGCGTCCGCGTTCGGTCACCAGGGCGTCGAGGAGGCCCGCGAGTGCGGCCAGGCCGGCCGTCGGACCGTCGGCGAGCGCGAACGGGACGGTCGAGACGGACTCGAGCGCGCCTCCCGGCAGGACGATGCCGATGCGGACGTGACCGCCGCCGACGTCCGCGGCGACCGCGTACTCGTCCGTCCCGCCGATCCGCAGGACCTTGCGGGGCCGACCGCCGGTGGAGACGTCGGTGCCCTCCTCGGCCAGGATGCCGTGCCCGAGGAGCTGCCCGACGACGTGCGACACGGTCGACGGCGCGGCACCGAGGAGCTGGGCGATCTCGGTCCGACTCGAGGCCTGACCGCTCGCGATGAGTTCGAGCACGCGGGAGCTGAGGTCCGGCACGACTTTCTCCAATCGGCGTCAACCGGGCGCGGAGACCGCCCGACGTGACCGAGCCTACGGGGCAGAAGGACCGGTCCGCGCTTTCCGCCGTTCCGCAGAAACAGACTATTTACACGAGAACGTTTGTTTTTCCAACGACTTCGGCCATTGACTGTGCCTGGCACCCGGACCCGGTCCGGACGCCGCCTCCCGAACCTCCCCCGACGCCGCACGGTGGCGTCCTCGCACAAGGAGACACCGCATGACCAAGCCCCGTCGCTGGGCCCTCCTCACCGGAGCCGCGCTCGCGGTGAGCGCACTGCTCGCCGGGTGTTCCGGGGGCGGTTCCGCCACCACCAGCGCGAAGTCCGACGAGATCAACTACGCGCTGCCGGCGAACTTCACGCCGAACTGGATCCTGCCGATCGGGACCGCCGCGCACCTCAACACGAACAACGGCTCGATCGCGCAGTCGCTGTACGAGCGCCTGATCGCCTACGACGGGTCCACCGGCAAGATCGGGTGGGACAAGGCCGGCTCCGTCGCCACCGCCGCCGACTTCGCGCCCGACAGCAAGAGCGTCACGATCACCCTGGGCGACCGGCACTGGTCCGACGGCAAGCCGATCACCAGCCGCGACGTCGAGTTCTGGTTCAACCTGATCAAGGCGAACGAGAAGGACTGGGGCTCGTACTCCGAGGGCAAGGCGCCGGACAACTGGACGTCCTTCAAGACCGTCGACGACACGCACTTCACGATCACGTTCGACAAGGCGTACAACAAGGACTGGATGCTCGCCAACCAGCTGAGCTACATCATCCCGCTGCCGCAGCACGCCTGGGACAAGACCAGTGCCTCCGGGTCCGTGACCGACGCCGACCGCACCACGACCGGTGCGAAGCAGGTCTGGAAGTTCCTCAACACCGCCGCGGGCAAGATCGCCGACTACGACTCGGACGCCCTGTGGAAGACGATCTCCGGCCCCTACGGCCTGTCGTCGTTCACGACCGCCGGCAAGGTCCAGCTGACCGCGAACCCGAAGTACGACGGCGGTGAGAAGGCGTCGATCAAGACGGTCAACCTGCTGCCCTTCACCACCGCGGACGCCGAGACGAACGCACTGCGCTCCGGGGCGGTCGACTACGGCTACATCAACGCCACCGACCTCGACCAGAAGGACTCCTTCACGTCGAAGGGCTACGAGGTCGACCCGTGGACCGGCTGGGCGATCACGTACATGCCGTACAACTTCAACAACCCGGACATGGGCGCCGTGTTCAAGCAGCTGTACGCCCGCCAGGCCGTGCAGATGTCGATCGACCAGAAGAGCCTGTCGAAGGTCGTCTTCAACGGCACCGCCACCTCCACCTACGGGCCGATCCCGCAGGCGCAGGAGTCCGACTACGTCTCCGACGTGCAGAAGGACAACCCGTACCCGTTCAGCACGAAGAAGGCCGCGGCACTGCTGACGAGCCACGGCTGGACCAAGCAGGGCGGCACGATGGTCTGCACCGACCCGGGCACGTCGTCCAGCCAGTGCGGCGAGGGCGTGGCCGCGGGCACGAAGTTCACCATGTCGGTGCTCTCGCAGTCCGGCTCGACCGTCACCGACAACATGATGAGCGCCATCCAGTCGTCGCTCGAGAAGACCGGCATCGGCTTCACGATCAAGACGGCCCCGGTGTCGAGCGTCCTGTCGCAGACCCCGACCTGCACGTCGGACGAGTCGAGCTGCAAGTGGGACCTGTCGTTCTTCGGCACCGCGGGCAGCTGGTACTTCCCGGCCTACCCGACCGGTGAGGCGCTGTTCTCCACCGGCGGTTCGGCGAACTTCGGCAGCTACTCGAACAAGCAGGTCGACGCGCTCATCGACGCGACGACCACCTCCACCGACGCCAGCGCCGTGCAGGACTACAGCGCCGCCGTCGCGAAGGACCTGCCCGTGATCTGGCTGCCCAGCCCGGACTACCAGATCTCCGTCAAGAAGAGCGGCCTGACCGGCTTCGACCAGGACTCGCTCGCGAACTTCCACCCCGCCCAGTGGAAGTGGAGCAAGTAGCAACGTGACCACGGACGGGAGGCGCGGCGTGCGTCCGACGCGCACCGCGCCTCCCGTCCTCCCCACGTCCCGGACCCGACCATCGGAAGCCGCATGACCACTGCCCTCTACCTCACCCGCCGCCTCCTGCAGGCGCTCGCGGTGATCCTCATCGTCACGATCGTCGTGTTCTGCCTGCTGCACGCGCTGCCCGGCGGACCCGCCCGCGGCGTGCTCGGCGTCTCCGCGACCCCCGCCCAGATCGCCGCGTTCAACCAGGCGCAGGGCCTCGACCAGGCGCTGCCCGTGCAGTACCTCCGGTTCCTCGGACGGCTGCTCACCGGCGACCTCGGCACCTCGTACACGCTCAACGAACCGGTCTCGCAGCTCATCCAGGAGCGCATCCCGAAGACCCTCGTCCTCACCGGACTCTCCGCCGTGCTCGGCATCGTCATCGCGATCCCGGTCGGCATGTGGCAGGCCGCCCGACGCAACGGCGCGATCGACTACGCCGCCACCGCCCTGGCGTTCGTCTTCTACTCGACGCCCGCGTTCTTCCTCGGCCTGGTGCTCATCATCGTCTTCAGCCAGCAGCTGCCGTGGCTGCCCTCCCAGGCGCCGAGCGGCACCACCCTCGCCGAGGTGTTCCAGCAGCCCGCCGGACTCGTCCTGCCGGTGCTCACCGGCGCGCTCGCGATGATCGCCGTCTTCAGCCGGTACATGCGCGCGGCGACGCTGGAGAACCTCCAGGAGGACTACGTCCGCACCGCCCGCGCCGGTGGCTCGTCGACGGCGACGATCCTCCGCCGGCACGTGTTCCGGAACTCGCTGACGCCCGTCGTCGCGATGCTCGGCTACTACCTGCCGGTGCTGTTCGGCGGCGCGCTCGTCACCGAGCAGCTGTTCAACTACCCCGGCATGGGACTGCTGTTCTGGAACGCGGCGCAGACGTCGGACTACCCGACACTCCTCGGCTGCGTGCTCGTCATCTCCGTCGCCACCGTGATCGGCACGCTCCTCGCCGACGTGGCACAGTCCCTGATCGACCCGCGAGTGAAGGCAGGCCGCGCATGACCACCGTCCGACTCGCCCCCGAGGCCCCCGGCGCACCGGTCACGGTCGCCGCCACCGGCTTCCGGCTGGCCGCCCGGCGCTTCCGGCACAACACCCTCGCCGTCATCGGCCTGGTCGTGCTCGTCGTCATCGTGCTGTTCTGCTTCGTCGGCCCGTTCCTGTACCCGACCGACCAGACCCACACCATGCTCCAGCAGGCGAACCAGAGCCCTGGCGGCGCCCACCTGCTCGGCACCGACGCCGTCGGCCACGACGTCCTCGGCCGCCTGATGTACGGCGGCAAGGTGTCGCTCATGGTCGGCATCGCCGCCGGCATCCTGGCCACCGTCGTCGGCACGCTGTGGGGTGCGGTCGCCGGGTACGTCGGTGGCTGGGTCGACGCGGTCATGATGCGCATCGTCGACGCCGGCATCGCGATCCCGGCGCTGTTCATCCTGCTCGTCATCTCGGCGATCACCACGCCCGGCGTCTGGGGGCTCATCGTGATCCTCGGGTTCGTGTCGTGGCTCGTGCCCTCCCGGCTCATCCGCGCCGAGACCCTGACGCTGAAGAACCGCGACTTCGTGCTCACCCTCCGCGCCATCGGCGGCTCGCACGCCCGCGCCATCGGGCGGCACCTGCTGCCGAACTCGGTGTCGACCATCGTCGTCGCCGCCACGTTCCAGGTGGCCGACGCGATCCTGCTCGTCGCCTACGTCTCCTACCTGGGCCTCGGCGTGCAGCCGCCGGCCACGGACTGGGGCGGCATGCTCTCGGCGGGACTCACCGCCGCCTACTCCGGTCGCTGGTGGCTCATCGTGCCGCCGGGACTCGCCGTGATCCTCGTCGTCTGCGCGCTCAACGCCGTCGGCGACGGACTCCGGGACGCATTCGACGTGAAGGGCCGCGGATGACCGCCACCGAACCGATCCTCGCCGTCGACGACCTCGGCGTGCACTTCAGCACCGAGTCCGGCGACGTGCACGCCGTCCAGGGCGTCTCCCTGACGGTCGCCCCGGGTGAGACCCTCGCCCTCGTCGGGGAGTCCGGCTCGGGCAAGTCCACCGTCGCCCTCGCCGCGATGGGGCTGCTCAGCGGCAACGCCACCGTCACCGGCAGCGCCGTCGTCGACGGACACCAGGTCGTCGGTGCGTCCGAGCCGTCGCTCCGAGCCCTGCGCGGCCGGACCGTCTCGATGGTGTTCCAGGAGCCCGCCACCGCCCTCGACCCGCTCACCCGGGTCGGCAAGCAGATCGCCGAGGTCATCCGGAACCACCGCCCGGTGTCCGCCGCGACCGCAGCGGCCGAGGCCGTCGAACTCCTCCGCCGCGTCGGCATCCCGTCCCCGGAGGACCGCGCCAGGGCGTTCCCGTTCCAGCTCTCCGGCGGGCAGCGACAGCGTGTCGTCATCGCGATGGCGATCGCCAACGAGCCGGCGCTGCTCATCGCGGACGAGCCGACCACGGCGCTCGACGTCACGGTGCAGGCCGAGATCCTCGAGCTGCTCCGCGCGCTCGCCGCCGACACCGGCACCGGCGTGCTGCTCGTCACGCACAACATGGGCGTCGTCGCGGACTTCGCCGACCGCGTCGCCGTGATGCTGCAGGGCTCGATCGTCGAGACCGGCGGGGTCGAGGACGTCCTGCTCCGGCCGCAGCACGAGTACACCGAGCGGCTGCTGGCCGCCGTGCCGCGCCTCCAGACCGCCGCGTCGTCGGCCGAGCGGCCCGTGGTCGCGGACCGGCCGGCGTCCGCCGACGAACCGGACGGGAGGCCCGCCCCGGCCCCGGCGGTCGACCTGCGTCACGTGTCGGTCACCTTCGGCCGCGGCGCCCGCGCGGTGCACGCCCTCCGCGGCATCGACGTCGCCGTGCACGCCGGGGAGACCGTCGGCCTGGTCGGCGAGTCCGGCTCCGGCAAGTCCACCGCCGCCCGCGTCGCGCTCGGCCTGGTCCGCCCCACCGCCGGCAGCGTCCGGCTGTTCGGCTCCGATCTCCGCCGCACCCGGGGACGCGACCGACTGGCGCTGCGCTCCGGCATCGGCGTCGTGCTGCAGGACCCGGTGGCCTCGCTCGACCCGCGGATGTCCGTGGGCGAGTGCATCGCCGAACCGCTCGCCATCCACCGTCGTCGGACCTCGGCCGCCGACCGTCGCCGCCGGGTGGACGAGGTCCTGGACGCCGTCCGGCTGCCGCGCGCCCTGGCCACCCGCGCCCCGCGCGAGCTCTCCGGCGGACAGCGGCAGCGGGTCAGCCTCGCCCGGGCGCTCGTGCTCGACCCGCGGCTGCTCGTCGCCGACGAACCGACCAGTGCCCTCGACGTCAGCGTGCAGGAGGCCGTCCTCGAGGTCCTCACCGACCTGCAGGCCGACCTGGGCTTCGCGTGCCTGTTCGTCTCGCACGACCTCGCCGTCGTGCAGCAGTTCGCCGAACGGGTCGTCGTGATGCGTGCCGGAGCGATCGAGGAGCAGGGGCCGACCGGCGAGACGCTGCTGCACCCGACGACCGACTACACCCGACGTCTGCTCGCCGCGGTCCCCGTGCCGGACCCGGTGGTGCAACGGCAGCGCCGGACCGCCCGCCTGGCCTCACTGGCCGCGGTGGCCCCGTGAGTGCGGAGGTCGTCGCAGGCATCGACGTCGGCGGGACGAACACGAAGGTGCTCCTCGCCACCACCGACCTCGAGGTCCTCGACCGCATCGACCTGCCGACACCAGCGCACGACGGCGGCGACGCGATCCTGGACGCGGCCGAGGCGACGGTGCGGTCCCTGCTCGACCGGCACCGGGCCTCCCTGGCGGGTGTCGGGGTGGGCGCGGCCGGCGTCGTCGACCCGACCACGGGCACGGTGCTCGTCACCGCGAACTCGTTCACCGGCTGGGCCGGGTACGGGGTCACCGACGCCGTGACCGCACGGCTCGGGGTGCCGGCGACGCTCGACAACGACGTGAACGCGTTCCTCCTCGGCGAGGTCGCGGCCGGCGCCGTCGCGGGGGAGCCCGACGTGCTCGGGATGACCCTCGGCACCGGCGTCGGCGGCGCGCTCGTCCTCGGCGGCACCCTGTTCGGCGGACCGCACGGCGCCGCCGGCGAGATCGGCCACGTCCCCGGGTTCGGCGACACCCGCTGCACCTGCGGCCAGCGCGGACACCTCGAGACCGTCGCCGGCGCCCGCGGGATGGCGGACCGGTACGCCGCGAGCACCGGCCGACGACTCGGCACCCACCAGGTCGCGGAGGCCGCACGCGCCGGGGACCCGGACGCGCAGGCCGTGTTCGCGACCGCCGGGCGGGGCGTCGCCCGCGCCGTCCTGCTCACCGCGGGGATCCTGGACGTGACGACGGTCGTCATCGGCGGCGGGGTCGCCCGCTCGTGGGACCTGCTCGCGCCGGCCGTCGTCGCGGTGCTTGCGGACGAGCCCCCGGTCAGCGGAGCGACGATCCGGGTCGAGCAGTCGGCGCTCGGGGCGGACGCCGTCGCGCTCGGGGCGGCGGCACAGGTGCGGCGGCTCGTCGTCGGCCCGGCCGTCGAGGCCGGGCTGAGCGCTCTCTGATCTGCCGGGCGGAACTCCCGGCACGGCAGCAGTGCGTGGGCTGGGAGGATGAGCGGATGACCGACGCGCCCGCACCGACGCCTGCCCGCCAGGAGCCGTCTGCCCGCAGGGAGCACGCGCCGACCGGCATCCTCGTCCGCACGCCGTACCCGCTCGCGACGATCGCGATCGCCCTCGGCACCGTGATCGTCATCACGATCGTCGGCTTCGTGCTCGGCGACGTCGACTTCGGTCTCGCACATGCGCTGAACACCCTGCACACCGGTCCGCTCGGGGCCGTCACCACGGCGGTCTACCACGTGATCAGTCCGGCTCCGGCGATCGGCATCACGATCGTCGTCACCGGCGTGCTCTGGGCGGTGCAGCGGGACGTCCGGCCCGCGGCCGCGTTCGCCGGCACCGTGGCGATCACCTGGGTGCCCTCCGACCTCGTCAAGGAGCTCGTCCACCGCCCCCGGCCGGACACGTCGCTGCTGCCGTACCCGTTCGCCACGCAGCCCGACCCCTCGTACCCGAGCGGTCACACCGTGTTCATCCTGGCCATCGTCATCGCGCTGACCTGGGTGCTCCGCGACACCCGGTGGCACACCCTCGCGGTGACGCTCGGCACGGTCGTCGTCGTGGTGGTCGTGCTCTCGCTCACCATCGACGCCGTGCACTACCCGACGGACGTCGTCGCGTCCGTGGTGTGGGCGCTCGCCGTCGCGCCGGCAGCGCGGCTCGTCTGGGTGGACTGGGCGATGCCGCGCATCCCGCTCCTGCGCGGACCCTCCCGGACCGCCCGGCACTGACCGCTCGGCCGTCGTTCCCGGGAACGGTACCACCAGCGCCGGTTACGGTTCAGGGATGACCACCGTGACCTCCGACGACGTGCTCGCCCGGTTGGCGGACGTCGTCCTCAGCGTCGCACGGGAGCTCGACCCGACCGGTCCGCGTGCCCTCGACGTCGTGCCGCTCACGGGCACCGAGGTCATGGTGATGCGGTGGGTCGACACGAACCCGGGGACCACGCCGAGCGCCACGGCGGAGGCGACCGCGCTGCGGCGGAGCAACCTCAGCGTCGCCCTCGGGTCGCTCGTCGCGAAGGGCATGGTCGAGCGTCGTGCGCACCCGGACGACGCGCGGACGGCGCAGCTGTTCCCGACGGCCCGCGCGGCCGAGAGCGTCGCCCTGCTGCGGTCGCGGTGGGCGGCGACCCTCCGGAGCGCGCTCGACGGGCAGGGGATCGACACCGCCGCCGTGACGTCCGCCGTCGGCCTGCTCGAGCGGATCGAGGACGGACTCAGGCCGTCGCGCGCCGGATGAGCCCGGCGACCGTCTGCTCGTCGGCGTCCGAGAACTCCGGCGTCACCGCGAACGCGGTCGGCCAGAACGACCCGTCGTCGAGCGTCGCCGGGTCCTGGAACCCCAGCGTCGAGTAGCGGGCCCCGAACTTCCCGGCGTCCTGGAAGAAGAACACGACCGCCCCGTCCTTCGCGTACGCGGGCATGCCGTACCAGAGCTTCGGCGCCAGGTCCGGCGCTGCCGCCAGCGCGACCCGGTGGATGCGTTCCGCCAGACCCCGCTCGGGTTCGCGCATCGCGGCGATCTTCTCGACCACGGCCTGGGCGTCGAGCGCGGCCTTCTCGGCCTTCGTCGTCCCGCGCTTCCGGCTCGCCTTCACCTCGGTCGCGTGTTCGCGCATCGCGGCGCGTTCCTCATCGGTGAAGGTGCTGCCGGACGTCTCGTCGTGCGCTGCCATGGTCGACTCCTTCGTCGGGTGTGGCCCACGGTAACCCCGTGGCAGGCTCGGGTCCATGACCTACATCGCGGCCGACGACCGCTACGACTCGATGACCTACCGGCGGACCGGGCACTCGGGCCTCGACCTGCCGCTGCTCTCCCTCGGCTACTGGCACAACTTCGGCGACGACGTGCCGTTCGAGACCCAGCGTGCGGTGAGCCGCCGGGCGTTCGACCTCGGCATCACCCACCACGACCTGGCGAACAACTACGGCCCGCCCTACGGTGCCGCGGAGCAGAACTTCGGCCGGCTCATGCGTGAGGACTTCGCCCCCTACCGCGACGAGATGGTCGTGTCGACGAAGGCGGGCTGGGACATGTGGCCCGGCCCCTACGGACAGGGCGGCGGCTCGCGCAAGTACGTCCTCGCCTCGCTCGACCAGTCGCTGCGCCGCACCGGGCTGGACTACGTCGACGTCTTCTACTCGCACCGCCTCGACGCCTCCACCCCGCTCGAGGAGACGATGGGTGCACTGCACACCGCCGTCCAGCAGGGCAAGGCGCTCTACGTCGGCATCTCGTCCTACGACGCCGAGCGCACCCGCCAGGCCGCCGCGATCCTCCGCGACCTCGGCACGCCGCTCCTCATCCACCAGCCGTCGTACTCGATGCTGAACCGCTGGATCGAGACCGAGGGGCTGCTCGACGCAGCCGGCGAGCTCGGGTTCGGCGTGATCGGGTTCACCGCGCTCGCGCAGGGGCTGCTCACCGGCAAGTACCTGGACGGCGTGCCCGAGGGCTCCCGCGCCGCGGCCGGGAAGTCGCTCGACCCGTCCTCCATCACGCCCGAGGTCGTCGAGCACCTCCGTGCGCTCAACGCCGTCGCCGAGTCCCGCGGGCAGACGATGGCGCAGCTCGCCCTGGCGTGGGCCCTGCGGGACGAGCGCGTCACATCTCTGGTGATCGGCGCCTCCCGGGTGGAGCAGCTGGAGGACAACGTCGCCGCGCTCGCGAACACGTCGTTCTCGGACGACGAACTCCGCACCATCGACGAGCACAGCGTCGGCATCACCGACGTCGACCTCTGGGCGGGGGCCCGCTCCGGCGAGGTCTCCTGACCAGACCAGTCTCTGGAGCGCCCGCAGGTGTGACCAGCGGGTCGCGAGTTCGACACTTGGTAAGCTAAGTGTCGAACTCGCGGCCCGCGAGCTGACAGGTGACCGACGAGCGGAGCACGACATGGCATGGCCCGCGATCGACTCCGAGGAACTGTGGTTCGAGTCCCGGTACGCCGGCTTCGGTGTCGCCGTCAGCCGGAGGGCCACCGTCGGGCACACCTACCGCGCCGCCGTCCCCCCGTTCATCGCGGACCTCGACCCGACGGTGTCCTCCGCGACCGCCGCAGTGGTCGACGAGGCAACAGAGGCGCTGGTCCGCTTCGATGCCGGGCTCGGCGGCGAGATCGCTGCCTTCGCGCCGCTGCTGATGCGTTCTGAAGCGGCCGCCTCGTCGCAGATCGAGCACCTGACCGCCAGTGCGCGCGCGGTCTTCACCGCCGAGCTCGGGGACACCTCCCGGCAGAACGCCGCCCAGATCGTCGCGAACACCCGGGCGATGCAAGCTGCACTGGACCTGGCCGACGAGCTGACGACGGAGACCGTCCTGTCGATGCACGCCGCGTTGCTCGACGGCGACCCGAACCACGACGCCGGCGCCTGGCGAGACGAGCCGGTCTGGATCGGCCGGTCCGCCGACTCTCCCGACGGTGCCGACTTCGTCGCGCCCCGAGCCGAACGCGTGCCGGGGCTCATCGACGACGTCATGCGCTTCGCGCGTCGGACGGACCTGCCACGGCTCGTCCAGATCGCCGTCGTGCACGCCCAGTTCGAGACGGTCCACCCGTTCACGGACGGCAACGGCAGGACCGGACGGGCACTCATGCAGGCGATGTTCCGAGGGACCGGCGTGACGCGGAACGTGACCATCCCCGTGTCCGCCGGGCTGCTCACCGACACCGCGGGCTACCACGCTGCGCTCGACGCCTACCGCGCTGGCGACGTCGAGGCGATCGTCACAGCCACGGCCGAAGCGTGCTTCCGTGCCGTGCAGAACGCGTCCGTCCTGGTCGACGACGTGCACGCCGTGCAGGAGCGCTGGCGGGCCACGGTCCGGTCCCGCAGTGACTCCGCCGTCTGGCGCGTCCTCGAGGTCATCGCCCGACAGCCCGTCGTCACCGCCGGCACGCTCGCCGTCGCCCTCGGGCCGGCCGTGAACGTCTACCGCGCCCTCGACACCCTGGTGGCAGCGGGAGTGCTGCGGGCGAAGTCCGAGTACTCGCTCCGGTCACGCGTGTACCGGAGCGACGAGGTCCTCGCGGCCCTCGACGCGTTCGCTGCCCGAGCTGGTCGTCGCGGCTGACTCCCTCCTGACGGGAGGCCCGGCGCCGGTCCCTGGATGCGCCGTGCGTCCGGCAGGTACCCTGGACACGCAAACCAGCAACAACCGTGTATCTACCGGACGCCGGCACCCCGGCGGACAGCGGCGGCACCCGATGGGTCCGCTCGATCAGGGCGGGCCGAGAAGGCACACCCCCACCATGCTCCAACCGCGTTCCTCCAGCGCGTCCCTGATCGCCCTCGCCGGGCGGTCCTACTTCCCCATCGCCTTCGTGGCGCGACTGCCGTTCGCGATGATGGTCGTCGGCGTGCTGACGCTCGTCGTCGCCGCACGTGACTCGGTCGCCCTCGGTGGCATCAACTCCGCCTCGGTCGGCATCGGCTCCGCGCTGTTCGGGCCGCTCGTCGGTGCCGCCGCCGACAAGTACGGGCAGCGCGCCGTGCTCGTGCCCGTCGGCCTGGCCAACGCCGTGCTGCTCGGTGCGCTGCCGTTCGTCGTGCAGAGCAGCGCTCCCGACCTGGCCGTCCTGGCGATGTCGTTCCTCATCGGGGCGAGTGCCCCGCAGGTCGCGCCGATGTCCCGCACCCGCCTCGTCGCCATCATCCGGAACCGGATGGAACCGAAGCGGCACGAGCGGGTGCTCAGCGGCACGATGGCGTACGAGTCCGCCGCCGACGAGACCGTCTTCATCGTCGGACCGTTCCTGGTCGGCGTCCTGGCGAGCGCCATCGCGCCGTGGGTCGCCGTCGCCGGTGCCTCGGTCCTGACGTTCGTCTTCGTCACCGCGTTCGCCCTGCACCCGACCGGCCGGCTCACCCTCGGGCACGCGTCCGATCCGCGTCCGGCGCCGGCCCGGCAGCTCCTGCGGCCCCGACTCGTGGTGGTCGTCGTCGGCATCCTCGGCATCGGGTTCTTCTTCGGCTCGACGCTGACGGCACTGACCGCGTTCATGGCGGACCACGGCGGGTCCTCGCGGGCCGGGCTCCTCTACGGACTGATGGGCATCGGCTCGGCCGGGCTCGCGCTCGGTTCGGCGGCGTTCCCCCGGGCCTTCCGGCTCGGCTGGCGGTGGCTGCTCTTCGGCGTCGTGCTGCTCGGGTCGGCGATCGTCTTCGCCAGCGCGAGCTCCGTGCTGGCGGTGGGGATCGTCCTCGCCGTGATGGGCATCGGCATCGGTCCGACCCTCGTCACCCAGTACAGCCTGGGGTCCGACCGCTCGCCGGTGGGCCGCTCGGCGACGACGATGACGATCCTCGGCTCGGCGGTCATCGTCGGGCAGTCGATCGCCAGTGCGGTCGTCGGCGAGGTCGCCGAGCGTGCCGGCACCCCGGCCGCGATGGCGTTCCCGGCGTTCTCGGCCGCCGTCGTCGTGCTGGCGGGTGCGGCCAACCTGGTGCTGTCCCGCCGCGACGCGCTGCGCTGAGTGGGGGCGCGCCCGTCCAGCTCAGGCCGCCGGGGGTTTATAGCGTTTTCGCTATACGCTCCGATACTTCGGTAGAATCCGACGATGGACCCGCTCATCAACCCCTATCGACCCGGTGCGGGGATCCGCCCACCGGAACTCGTGGGCAGACAGGCCGAGATCGATCTCGTCGACTTGATGGTCGCACACAGCCACCGTCGTCGGAACGACGGTGGGCTGATCCTCTACGGACTCCGGGGTGTCGGGAAGACCGTGCTGCTGTCGAGGTTGCAGCACATCGTCGAACGAGCGGGATGGGTGACGGTGCAACTCGAAGCACGGCCAGGCGAGCCCGGGAAGGTCATCGCTCGCCACTCCCTCGCCCGCGGCATCGCGATGGCTGGTCGGAAGATGGCCCGCTTCAAGCACGCCACAGCAGAGGTGCGCGAAGCACTGGCGAGCATCACTTCGTTCTCCGCGACGATCGGCGGCACAGGAGTGACGCTCGGCGTGGACGCCTCGCTCCATCGAGCGAACTCTGGACTCATCGAGGTCGACCTCGAAGAACTCATCGCGGACCTCGTCGTGCCATTGCAGAAGAACCAGAGCGCGTTCGCGATCTTCATCGACGAGATGCAGGACCTCGACCAGGACCTGCTGACGGCCCTCCTCGCAGTGCAGCATCGCGCCGGTCAACAGGATTGGCCCTTCTACATCATCGGTGCAGGCCTCTCGACGCTCCGGCGGACCCTCGCCGAGGCCCGGTCGTACGCCGAACGGTTCACGATCCGGGAGGTCGGCGCGCTTCCTGCGGCAGCCGCTGCAGCCGCGCTGACCAAGCCGGCGGAGGACCTCGGCGCTCGCTTCACGAGCGGAGCGCTCGATGAGCTCCTCGGCGCCGCCAACGGGTACCCGTTCTTCCTGCAGACGTACGGGAAGGCCGTCTGGGAGCTCGCTCCCGATCGTGTCATCGACGCGATGTCCGCCATGGCAGGGATCGAGGAGGGCAACGCCGATCTCGACCAGGGGTTCTTCCCAGCACGATGGGACCGGACGACTCCTTTGGAACGGCGGTACCTCAACGCCATCGTGGCGGTCAGCGGCAACACCGCGAGTACCGCATCGATCGCTGCAGCGCTCGAGAAGCCTGCCTCCTCGCTGAGCCCGGTGCGTCAGTCCCTGATCGACAAGGGCATCATCTTCTCGGAGCGCCGCGGGTACGTCAGTTTCACGGTGCCGAACATGGATGCGTTCATCAGACGCCAGAACGACGTCGACGACGCCGACGAGGACTGAGACGACCGTCCCGCTCCGGCGTCACTCCGTGTCGTCGACCAGCAGGTCCTCGTGCCGGTAGTCGCCCGAGCGGAGTCCCGCGCGGGCGATCATGTGCGTCGACACCGGCACGAGCGCGAGCTGGAACACCATCGCCGGGATCACCATCCACAGCACGGACCAGGTCCACACCGCGACGACGACGGCCGCCAGACAGCAGGCCAGCCCGAGCACCTGCGGCTTCGACATCGCGTGCAGTCGGACCAGCGGGTCGGGGAAGCGGACGATGCCGATCGCCGCACCGAGTGACAGCGCGGCGCCGACGAGCAGCAGGCCGAGGGCGATCCACGCCCGGATGCCGGCGTCGTCGAGGAACGCCTGCAGCACGTCGGTCATCTCGGTCATCGCTGGCCTCCTGCGGTGTGGCCGTCGTCGGTGGCGTGCGCGTCGTCCGCCTGACCGTCGGCCGTGGCCTCGTCGGCGGCCTGCACGGCGTGCTCGGGTGTGGTGGCGTCCATGCCCTCGTCGTCCGGGTCGGTCGACGGGGTGACGGCGCGGGCGACGGCGACGGTCGCGAAGACGCTCGTCGCGGCGATCACGACCAGGACCGGCACGGCGCTCGGGTCCTGGCGGACGACGATGGCTGCGGCGATGACGAGCAGGACGGTGGTGAGCACCATGTCCGACCCGATCATCCGGTCGAGGATCGTCGGACCGCGGACGATCCGCCCGACCGCCAGCACGAGGGTGGCACCGAGCAACGCCAGGACCAGGGCGATCCCGACGGCCAGGACGATCACGGCGGCGCTCACCGGACGACCTCGGGCAGCGGCTCGGACAGCTCGGAGACGTCCTGCGCCGAACCGATCGCGCGGATCACGAGTGCCTCGATGCGCAGGGCCTCGCGGCGGGCGTCGTCCACCTGCTCGGTCCGCTCGGTGTCGAGCACGTGCAGCAGCAGACGTCGGCGGCGCAGGTCCTCGTCGATGACGTAGGAGCCGGGGACGAGCGAGATCGCGATGGTGGACAGCGTGAAGGTCATCTCCGAGGTGGTGTGCAGCTGGACCAGGACGATCGAGCTCTTCCGGACCCCGCGCGGCCGGATCGCGACCCAGGCGACCCGGAAGGACGCGACGACGACGTACCCGGCCCAGACGAGCAGGAACCGGACGACGTGCACGACCGAGAACCGGGCGGACAGCGGGACCGGCGGCAACGGCAGCGACTGGGTGACGAGCAGGGCGACGACGACACCGCACAGCAGCGTCAGCGGGGTCCAGCTGCCCCAGAGCAGTGCCCACAGCACGGTGAGCCCGAGGACGAGCGGCACGTCGTACCGCCACGCCAGCGCCATCCGGCGGGCGTTCGTGAACCGCCTGACGTCGCTCATCGGGTCGCACCGCCGAGGACGGCCTGCACGTACCGGTCGGGGGACTCGAGCGACTCTGCCGCCCGCGTCGCGTAGCCGTACAGCGGCCCGGCCAGGACCGTCAGCGCCACCGAACCGAGCACGGCGACGGTGGTCACCGCGACGAGCATCGGCGGCAGCTTCGCCCGCGCCTCCTCGTTCGTCGGCGCGCTGCCGTGGTCGTGGGCGTCCGACCGCGTCGGGTCGTCGAGCGTCGCGACCGAGCCGTCGCCGGCCGGGGCGCGGACGACCGCAGCCGGTGCACCCGCGTCGGACGGGCCTCCTGGCCGGCCCTCGGTGTCCGTCTCGGGGACCGTGACCGGCGCGGGTTCCGGGGCGCGCAGGTGCTCGTGCGGCTCGGCGACGCTGGCGTGCGGGGCGGCGGCCTCGGCGGCCGGCTTGGGCCGCCAGAACGCCGCGTCCCAGACGCGCATCAGCGCGTACAGGGTCAGGAGGCTCGTCACGACCCCGGCACCGATCGTCACGTAGGCCAGGGGGGAGCCGTCCTCGGCCGCGGCGCGGAACAGCCCGAGCTTGCCGATGAACCCGGAGAACGGTGGGATGCCGCCGAGGTTGAACGCCGGGATCAGGTAGAGCGCCGCGAGCAGGGGTGCCGCCTTCAGGAGGCCGCCCAGCGAGCGGGTGGACGTGGTGCCGCCGACCCGTTCCATCAGGCCGGAGACCAGGAACAGCGTGGTCTGCACGACGATGTGGTGCACCGTGTAGAACACCGCGGCCGCGGTGCCGACCACCGAGCCGAGGCCGATGCCCATCACCATGAACCCGATGTGGCTGATGAGCGTGAAGGACAGCAGCCGTTTCACGTCGGTCTGCGACACCGCGCCGAGCACCCCGACCACCATCGTCAGGACGGCGACGACGAGCAGGACCCCGTTGAGCTGCGGTCCGGGGAAGATGATCGTCTCGAGCCGGATGATCGCGTAGATGCCGACCTTCGTGAGCAGACCCGCGAACACCGCGGTGACCGGTGCCGGGGCGGTCGGGTACGAGTCGGGCAGCCAGAACGCCAGCGGGAACACGGCGGCCTTGATGCCGAAGCCGATGAGCAGCATGGTGTGCAGCAGCAGCTGGACGTGGTCCGGCAGCTCCGCCACCCGCTGGCTGATCTGCGCGATGTTCACGGTGCCGGTCGCGCCGTAGACCAGGCCGATGGCGGCGAGGAAGATCGACGACGCGATGAGGCTCGTGACGATGTACGTCGTGCCGGCGCGGACACGCTGCACGCTGCCGCCGACGGTGATGAGCACGTAGCTCGCCACCAGCAGCATCTCGAACGCGACGTAGAGGTTGAACAGGTCGCCGGCGATGAACGAGTCGAGCACGCCCGCCGCCAGGACCAGGTAGGTCGGGTAGAAGATCGTGACCGGGGCGTCCTCGTCGTCGTCGGCCAGGCCCTGGCCGATCGAGAACAGCAGGACGACGAGCAGCACCGAGCTCGACACGGTGAGGAGCAGGGCGCTCAGCCGGTCGACGACGAGCGAGATGCCGTACGGGGCCTGCCAGCCGCCGACCTGCACGACGATCGTGCCGTGCCGGTCGACCAGGACCATCAGGGTGACGGCGACCGCGACCGCGATGACCAGCACCGCGACCGTGATGGCGCGCTGCAGCTGCTGGTGGCGGAGCAGGCCGAGCGCGACGGCCGCGCCGAGCAGCGGGACGAGGACCAGGAGCGGGACGAGGAAGGTCACGTGCGGGGCCTGCTCTCGGTCTCGTGCGGGGTGGTCTCGTGCGGGTCGTCCGCGTCCTCGGGGGACTTCGGGTCGTGCCGCGTCGGGCTGTCGTCCTCGGCGAGCTCGGGGTCGTCGTCGGCCGGGTCGTGCCGGTCGGTGCGGATCGCGACGTCGGCCTCGTCGACCTGGACCTCGTCGGCGCGGGACAGCCGCCACGAGCGGTGGATCAGGGCCAGCAGGAACGCGCTGACCGCGAAGGTGATGACGATCGCGGTCAGGGCGAACGCCTGGGGCAGCGGGTCGGTGATCCCGTCCGCGGTCGTGCCGATCGGCGGGTCGCCCGCGGCGCCGGACATCGTCAGGAGCAGCAGGTTCAGGGCGTTGCCGAGCAGCAGGAACCCGAGCAGCATCCGGGTCAGGGAGCGTTCGAGGAGCAGGTAGACGCCGCACGAGAACAGCACGGCCATCGCGATGACGAGGACGAGGGTGACGGTCATGCGGGTCCCTCCAAGGTGTCGGCGGTGGGGACGCGGCGGTCCTCGAGGCGCTGGCGGTCGACCTCGGCCCCGAGCGAGCGGAGCACGTCGAGCACGAGTCCGACGACGACCAGGTACACGCCGATGTCGAAGAACGTGGCGGTGACGAACTCGACGTGGCCGAGGACGGGGACGGTCGCCTCGAAGAACTCGGAGTACAGCGCGTCCTTGCCGAAGAACATCGGCGTGATGGCGGTGATGCCGGCGGTGGCGACCCCGAGCCCGAGCAGTCGACCGGCGCGGATCGGTGCCGCGGCCCCGAGTTCCGCCGGACCACCGGCCAGGTAGCGGGCGGCGAGGGCGATGCCGGCGACGAGCCCGCCGGCGAAGCCGCCGCCGGCCGAGTTGTGTCCGGCGAACAGCAGGTACACCGACAGCACGACGAGGCCGTGGAACAGCAGGCGGACGACGATGTCGAGCAGCGCCGAGCGGCCGGTCGGGATCGCGGCGCTCGTGGGCAGCCAGGCCCGCGGCTCGCCGTCGGCCCGGTCGTCGCCGCTGGCCACCGCGGACGGCATGTCCCGGAGCCGGGGCAGGGTGTCCTCGCGGGACCGCACGAAGATCAGGCTCGCGACACCGGTCGCTGCGGCCACGACCACGGTCAGCTCGCCGAGGGTGTCCCAGCCGCGCAGGTCGACGAGGGCGACGTTGACGACGTTCAGGCCGTGCCCGAAGGAGCTGGTCAGCGCCGGCAGGTCGGGCCAGAGCGGCTCGGCGGTCCGGGCGGACGCGGCGACGACGACGACGATCGCCAGGGTCAGCCCGGCGAGGGCGGCGAACAGTGCCCGGAGCACCCGGAAGCGCGACGGGTTCGCGGTGCCGATCCGCGGGGGCAGTCGGCGCAGCACCAGGACGAACGCGATGAGCGTGACGGTCTCGACGACGAGCTGGGTGAGGGCGAGGTCGACCGCGCCGTGCAGCAGGAACAGGATCGCGGTGCCGTAGCCGGTCACGCCGACCAGGACGGCAGCGGCGAACCGGGTCTTCGCGGCGAGGACGGCGATCGCGGCCATCGCCATCACGACGACGACGGGCAGCTGGCCCCAGGTGTCGGCGAAGCGGATGTGGAACGCCCACGGACCGCCGACGACGAGGTTCGCCAGGGCGCCGGCGACGAACACCGACAGGATCACGGTCAGGTAGTAGGGCAGCGAACCGCGCTGCAGGCTGGCGGTCAGCCAGGTCGCGAACCGGTCGAGTCCGCGCATCAGCCGCCGGTAGTTGGCGGACGCGGACGGCGACCCGGCCAGGCGGTGCTGGACGGCCTCGACCCGGGTGCGGAGCAGGAACAGGACGCCACCACCGACCAGGGTCAGGGCGGAGATGCCGAGCGCCGGCTCGAACCCGTGCCAGAGCGCCAGGTGCCCGACCTCGCCGCTGCCGTGTCGTGCGGCGGTGGCGGCGGACTCGAAGCCGTGCGCGACGAACGGGGTGGCGAGCCCGAGGACGAGCCCCGCGACACCGAGCACGGTGGGGACGACCCAGAGCCCGTGCAGCGCGTGCGGCTCGGTCTGGGCGACCCCGGACTTCCGGGCGAAGGTGCCCCAGAAGAACCGGCACGAGTACGCCACGGTCAGGACCGATCCGATCGTCACGCCGACGAGTGCGACCCAGGCCCAGCCGGCGTCCGCACCGTGCAGTTCCTCGAGGAAGCCGCCGAGCACGGCTTCCTTCGCGACGAAGCCGATCAGCGGCGGGATGCCGGCCATCGAGGCGAGCGCGAGCACCGCGACGACCGCCAGCCCGGGCAGCCGTCGACCGACACCGCTGAGCTTCCAGAGATCCCGGGTGCCGCTGACGTGGTCGACCGTGCCGACGACCAGGAACAGCGTGGACTTGAACGTGGCGTGGGCGACGAGCAGGACGACCCCGCCGAGGGCGATCTCCGGCACGCCCCAGCCCGCGGTGAGCACGAGGAACCCGAGCTGGGCGACGGTGCCGTAGGCGAGCAGCAGCTTGAGGTCGGTCTGCCGGAGCGCCCGGTACCCGCCGACGAGCATGCCGAGGACCCCGAGCACGGTGATCGTCTCGCGCCAGCCGTCGAGCAGCGCGAACGCGGGGGCCAGGCGGGCGACCAGGTAGATGCCGGCCTTCACCATCGCGGCGGCGTGCAGGTAGGCGCTCACCGGGGTCGGCGCGGCCATCGCGGCGGGCAGCCAGAAGTGGAACGGCACGATGGCGGACTTCGTCAGCGCGCCGACCAGGACGAGGATCACGGACACCGTGACCGCCGTGCCGGTCGGCGGTGCGGCGATGATGCCGGAGAGCGAGGTGGTGCCGGCGGCGACCGAGATCACGACGAGCCCGGCCAGCATCGCGAGTCCGCCGGCCGTGGTGACGACGAGCGCCTGCATGGCGGCGGCCCGGCTCGCCCGCTTCATCGCGTCGTGCCCGATGAGCAGGTAGGAGAAGACCGTCGTGGCCTCCCACAGGACGAAGAGCACGATGACGTCGTCGGCGATCACCAGGCCGTACATCGACCCGGCGAACGCGGTCAGGACGCCGGCGAAGCGACCGAGACCCGGTTCGTCGTCGGGGAAGTACGACGCGCAGTAGACCAGCACGAGTGCGCCGACCACGGTGACCACGAGGGCGAGCACCCACGACAGGGCGTCCACCCGGAAGGCCAGGTCGAGCGCGAGTTGCGGGATCCAGCGGACGCGTTCCGTGACGCCGGCTCCGAGCGCCGGAGCGGTCTGGGTCAGCGTGAGGACCGCGGCGGCGGCGGGTGCGAGGGCGGCGACGAAGAAGACGCGACGCCCCAGCAGGGGAGTGAGCGCGGGGACGACGAGTGCGATGACGCCGAACGCGATGAGGACGGTGAACACAGGGGCACCTCCTCGGGGGTCGGGCTGCAGTCCGGCTCTCTTGGCACCTCACAGCCTACGGAGAGCCGCATGGGCAGATCCTGTGCGAGCGGACAGGGTCCGTCGCGGTGGTCCAGACTGCTGCCGACTCTGCCCGCTCGCGGCCGTGGTTGTCCGGCCCTGGCTCAGTCCTCGTACGCCCGCGACGGGATCTGGGTCGCGAGCTTGCCGCCGGACACGTCGAGCAGCGTCCCCGTGACGTACCCCGACAGGTCGCTCGCCAGGAAGAGCAGCACGTCGGCCACGTCGTCGGGCGTCTCCCACCGCCGGATCGACAGGGTGTCGAGCAGTCGGTCCTGGTCCGCGGTCGGCATCGTCGCGAAGCCGTTCATCGCGGTCGGCACCATGCCCGGCGCGTAGGCGTTGACCGTGATGCCCCACGGCCCGAGTTCCGACGCGAGGACCCGGGTGAACTGCACGACGGCCGCCTTCGACGCCGCGTACGCCGCACTGCCCACGCTCGGCACGATCGCCGCGAAGGACGCCGCGTTGATGATCCGGCCGCGCCCTGCCCGCTGCATCACGGGCGCCACCGCCTGGCTCATGAGGAAGGTGCCGCCGAGGTTCACGTCCATGCACCGCCGCCAGGCGTCCCACTCCAGGTCCGCCACCCGGCCCTCGACGTTGATGCCGGCGTTGTTGACGAGGACGTCCACCGTGCCGTGCCGGGCGACGACCTCGTCGACGGCGGCACGCACCGACGCCGGGTCGGTGACGTCGCAGGCGAGCACCTCGAGCGGGTGAGCCGCGACCGCGTGGGCACCGACAGCGTGGGCACCGACAGCGTGGGCACCGACAGCGTGGGCACCGACAACGTGGGCCGCGTCGGGGACGCTGGGCGGGCCTCCCGGCTGGTCGTCCGTCGCGCGGTCCGCGAGCGCCGCGGCCAGGTCGAGCGCGACCACGTGCGCGCCCTCCCGGCGGAACCGCTCCGCGATGGTCCGGCCGATCCCGCGGGCGGCGCCGGTGACGACCACCACCCGGTCGCTGAGGTCGAGGTGCATCGATCGCTCCTTCGGGGCGTCCGTCGACGCCGACGCGTCTACTGTCCCACCCATGACGGACGAGCGCACGGCAGAGGAGCAGGCGGTGGACGAGCGGGTCCTGTGGGTGACCGGCGGTGGCAGCGGCATGGGTGCCGCCGCCGCGCAGGTGGCGGCACGGTCGGGCTGGAGGCTCGTCCTCAGCGGCCGACGCACCGACCGTCTCGACGCGGTCGCCACCGGCATCCGCGCCACGGGCGGCACCGCGGACGTCCTGCCCCTCGACGCCACCGACCCGGAGGCCGTCACCGCGGCCCGCGACACCGTCCTCGAGCGACACGGCCGGATCGACGGGCTGGTGCTGTCGGCCGGGCTGAACTCCCCGCGGCGGCGGTGGGACGACCAGTCGATGACGGACCTCCGCGCCGTGATCGACACCAACCTGACCGCGGTGGTGCAGGTCGTCGACGCGGCGCTCCCCGCGCTCCGGCGCTCCGGCGGGGTCGTCGTGGTCGTGTCCTCGTACGCCGGGTGGTCGTCGCAGCCGGGCGCCGGGGTGGCGTACTCGGCGAGCAAGACGGCGCTCGGTCCGGTCGTCCGCACGCTCAACCAGCAGGAGGCGCGGCACGGCGTCCGCGCCACGCACCTGTGCCCGGGCGACGTCGCGACCGACTTCCTCGAGCAGCGCCCGAACGTGCCGGACGCGGCGGCCCGCGCGGTGATGCTCACGCCGGAGGACGTCGGCCGGGCGATCGGCTTCGTGCTCGACGCCCCGGCGCACGTCCGGATCGACGAGCTCGTCCTCTCACCGGTGTCGCAGCACTGACCGCCGGACACCGCAACCGGCGCACCGGGCGGCGCCGGACCTGAGATGATCGACAGCGGCGCGTCAGGCTCGTGCCGTGGAGGGTGCGCAGTGGACGCAGCAGAACAGGTGGTGCTGCAGCTCGTCGGCACCCCGTGGGCGTTCCTGGTCGTCGGCCTCGTGCTCGCCGTCGGCAGCATCGCGGTCTTCCTGCCCAGCCAGGCGATGGTCGTCGCGATCGGCACGCTCCTGGTGGGCGGTGACGGTGGACTCCTGCCGGTCCTGCTCCTGGTCGTCGCGGCCACGATCGGCATGGTGCTCGGGGACCTCGCGCTCTACCAGCTGGCCCGGTCGGTCGACCTCGGCTCGAAGTCCTGGTTCGCCCGGCCCAAGGTCCGGAAGGCCCGGGAGTCGATCGACGAGCGGTACCGCGCGGCCCCGGGTCGCATCGCGGTCCTCGGACGCTTCATCCCGATGGGCCGGCTGACGACGAACCTGGTCGGCGCCGACAGCGGGCTCGACGTCCGGCGGTTCCTGCTCAGCTGCGCGCTCGCCGACGTCGTCTGGGCGGCGTACTGCGTCGGGATCGCCGCGGCCACCGGGCACTGGAGTCGGGAGCAGCCGTTCCTGGTGACCGTGCTCGCGGTCGTGGCCTCGATCCTGCTCGGCCTCGGGATCTCCGCGATCGAGAAGGCCGTGCGTCGACGCGGCGAGGCGGCTGCCGCGGCGGCCTGACCCACCCAGCCGTCGCTCGTGCCCGTGCCCGTGCCCGTGCCCGTCGGGGTCGGGGTCGCGGTCGCGGTCGCGGTCGCGGTCGCGCACTAGCGTGGACGCACGTTCGAAGGAGAACCCGTGCCGCGCCTCACCGACCTCGTCCCCGACCCCACCGCGCTCGAGACCCTGCACACCGGCAGCACCTGGGCCGAGGGGCCGTGCTGGGTCCCGGCGACCCGGACGCTCCGCTGGTCGGACATCCCCGGGGACCGCGTCCTGCAGTGGGCAGCGTCGGACGGCACGGTCTCGGTGTACGCCGACGGGGTCGAGTTCACCAACGGCCGGACGCTCGACCACGACGGCTCGGTGGTGCAGTGCTCGCACGGACGACGGCGGGTCGAGCGTGACCGGGACGGCGTCGTCACACCGATCACGACGCGGTGGGGTGCGGTCGCCTACAACTCCCCGAACGACGTCGTCGTCGCACGGGACGGCAGCGTCTGGTTCACCGACCCGGCCTACGGCATCACGCAGCCGCGCGAGGGACACCCCGGCGAGCGGGAGTACGGCGACCACTGGGTGTTCCGCTGCGGCCCGGACGGCGAGGACCTGCGCCCGGTCGTCCTCGACGTCGACGAGCCGAACGGTCTGGCGTTCTCGCCCGACGAGCGGGTGCTGTACGTCGCGAGCTCGGACGGCGACCGCCCGGTGATCCGCGCCTACGACGTCGTCACCGACGCCCCGGCCGCGCCCGGCGTCCCCGGGGTGCGGGTGAAGAACGGCCGCGACCTGGTCCGCTTCGCCCCGGGCGAGGGCGTGCCCGACGGCCTCCGGGTGGACGAGGACGGGCGGATCTGGACCTCGGCGGCGGTCGGCGTGTTCGTCCACGAGCCGGACGGTACCCGGATCGGCGTGGTCCCGGTGCCCGAGACCGTCGCGAACCTGTGCTTCGGCGGCGACGACGGCCGCGACCTGTTCATCACCGCGACGACCTCGGTGCACCGCATCCGGACCACCACCCGGGACGCCGCCCGCCGCTGACGTATCCTGACTCGGCCATGCAGTGCGACTACTTCGACCGCGGGGTCTGCCGGTCGTGCACCCTGATGGGTCAGCCATACGGAGACCAGGTCCTCGACAAGGAGCTCCGCACCCGGGAACTCCTGCACGACGCCGTCGACGCGGCGGGTGGTCCGGGGGCGGTCGAGTGGCTGCCGGCGATCACCAGCCCGGAGTCCGGCTACCGCAACAAGGCGAAGATGGTCGTCGGCGGCACGGTGCAGCAGCCCACCGTCGGGATCCTCGACGAGCGGCAGCGCGGGGTCGACCTGCGCCACTGCGGCATCTGCACGCCCGGCATCCAGCACGCGCTGCCGGTCCTGGCCGACTTCATCGCGTCCGCCGGGTTCATGCCGTACGACGTCCGGCAGCGCCGCGGCGAGCTGAAGTACGTGCTCGTCACCGAGTCACCGGACGGCGAGCTGATGGTCCGGTTCGTGCTCCGCAGCGAGGGGCAGCTGCCGCGCCTGCGTGACCGGCTCGACGACCTCCGTCGGGTCCTGCCGCAGGCCGTCGTGGTCACGGCGAACCTGCTGCCCGAGCACAAGGCCGTGACCGAGGGGGACCGGGAGGTCGTCCTCACCGAGCAGCAGACCCTGCCGATGCGCCTGGGCCCGGTGACCATGCACCTGCGCCCGCAGAGCTTCTTCCAGACGAACACGTCCGTGGCCACCCAGCTGTACGCGCAGGCGTCGGCGTGGATCGACGAGGTCGACCCGGCCTCGATGTGGGACCTGTACTGCGGCGTCGGCGGGTTCGCGCTGCACGCCGCACGTCCGGGTCGATCGGTCACCGGCATCGAGACCAGCCGCGAGGCGATCGTGTCTGCGAAGCAGTCCGCCCGCGAGGCCGGCCTGACCGACGTCCGCTTCGCCGCCGCCGACGCCACCGCCCACGCGCTGCGCGCCCGCCCCGGTACCGCCCCGGAACTCGTCGTCGTCAACCCGCCGCGGCGCGGTATCGGTGCGGAGCTCGCCGGGTGGTTGGAGGCCTCCGAGGTCCGGCACGTCGTCTACTCCAGCTGCAACCCGGTGACGCTCGCCCGCGACCTCGCGGTGATGCCGTCGTTCCGGCTGCGCCGGGTCCGCGTGCTCGACATGTTCCCGCAGACGGGGCACCTCGAGGCCGTCACCCTGCTGTCGCGGGACTGACGAACGGGAGGCGCGGTGCGGGCCCGCCCCGCGCCTCCCGTCCGCCGATCGGTCACCCGGATCCGCGATTGTCAGGGAATTCGGAAGGTCGGAGGCCGGGGGACGGCCGATCGCCGTGCTCATGGGCATCGATGCGTACAGGGTCCAGAAGGGGTACATAGCACTGCTGGGTAGAACCGTTGGTCTCAGTTTGATAACGGGCGCGAGTTTCCTATGGTGGCCCACCGTGACGCCGGCGCGGAGGCTGCCCCCGGCGACACCATCAGACTGACCGCGATCGGTCGGGGTGGGCAGCCGGCGTCGGGAACGACGAGGCGACCCCGGTGGAGCAACGACATGAAGAACCACACCCGAACTCGCGCCCTCGTCGGCGGACTCGCCTTCGCCGGCATCGCCGCCACGGGCGTCGGTCTCGCGGCTGCACCGGCCAGCGCGGCCGACGGCTCGACCTGGGACGCCCTGGCGGCCTGCGAGTCGAGCGGCAACTGGGCCGCGAACACCGGCAACGGCTACTACGGCGGACTGCAGTTCACGCAGAGCACCTGGACCGCCAACGGCGGCACGGGCAGCCCGGCCGGCGCGAGCCGCGAGACGCAGATCGCCGTGGCCGAGAACGTCCTCGCCTCGCAGGGCTGGGGCGCCTGGCCCGCGTGCTCCGCGAAGCTCGGTCTGAGCGGCACGACCGGCGCCGCGCCGGCCCCGGTCGCCCAGCAGGCGGCCCCGGCTCCGCAGGTGGCTGCCCCGGCGGCACCGACCCGTCAGGCTGCCCCGGCACCGCAGGCGGCGGCGCCGAAGGCCACGGCCCCGAAGGCCGTCGCGAGCACGCCGGCCCCGTCGGCGACCGCGACCAAGCCGGCCGCGGTCCCGACCAGTGGCAAGACCTACACGGTGGCCTCGGGCGACACGCTCGACACCATCGCGACGAAGCTCGGCGTCGAGGGCGGCTGGAAGCAGCTGTGGGCGGCGAACACGTCGACCGTCGACGACGCGAACCTCATCTACGCAGGACAGACCCTGCAGCTCCCGGCCTGACGCACCGCGTCTCGCGCCGATCGGAAGCGCCCCACGACCTCGGTCGTGGGGCGCTTCGTCGTCCGGGTGGAAGGGGGACACCCGGAGTCACGGGGCCGGCCGGCAGCCGTGCGGCGACCGGGAGGCGCGGATCACCCGGACGGGTGCGTCGCGATCCAGCCGGACAGGTCGTCGGACCGCAGCGCGATCGACAGGCTGGCGACAGCGGACTGGTCGACCCGGACGTAGGACTGCCCGTCGTCGCTCGTGCCGCCACCGGCCGTCGGCAGGGTCACGGTGTCGAGGTCCTGCACGCGGAAGTCACGGAGCGACCACCCCAGTCCGACGAGTGTCGAGAAGTCCAGGCCGGGGTCCACCGAGAGGTACTCGCTGCTCGAGGACACGAACTGCCGGATCCGCCCCGGGCTCGTCAGGGTGTCCTCGGACAGGACCCGCTGGACGAGGGCGCGCAGGAACGCCTGCTGGTTCCGCACCCTGGTGTGGTCGGCGTCGGCGAAGGCGTACCGCTCCCGGACGAAGGCGAGCGCCGCCGCCCCGTCGAGGTGGTTCGGTCCGACCCGGAAGTGGTGTCCCCGGGCGTCGAACGCGGTCGAGGACTCGACGGTGACACCGCCCAGTGCATCGGTCATGCCGGCGAAGCCCGCGAAGTCGATCTCGGCGACGTGGTCGATCCGGACGTCGAGGAGCTGCTCGACGGTCTGCACCGTCAGGGGGACGCCGCCCCACGAGTACGCGGCGTTGATCTTCGCGGTGCCGTGACCGGGGACGTCGACCCAGGAGTCGCGGAGGACCGAGACCAGGGAGACGTGCCGCCGGTCACCCGACACGTGCGCGAGCATCAGCACGTCCGACCGGCCGCCGTCGGTGCGGTCGTGCCCCGGGTCGAGTCGGGCGCGGGAGTCCGAGCCGATGAGCAGCACGGTGACGGCGTCCTCGGCGTCTCCGGCGGGTGCGGGCCGACCGGCATCCGGGAACGCGGACTCGATGACCGTCCGCCCGGCGTCGTAGCGGTCCGCCAGTCCGCTGACGAAGGCGCTCACCACGACGGCGAGGACGATCGTCACGACGGTGAGCAGCCCGGTGGCGACGAGCAGGGCGGTGCGGAGTGGGCGTCGACGGTCGTTCGGGGCGAGGGCTCGACGGCCGGACATGGGACTCCCTGGGGACAGGCCGGCCGAGGCACCGACTCATCCAGGGTGACACATCTCACATATCAGGTGCAAGTACCTCGTGGGGAGCGGACCGCTGCACGCCGGCCACGATCGCGCTGAGCCGGGCGCGGAGCTCCGGGTCGTCCGGCAGCACCTCGCGCTCGATGTGCCGCGCGGTCTCCCACATCCGCCGCCCGTGGTCGGTGACCGTGACGAGTCGCCGACGGCCGTCCTCCGGGTGCGGGCTGCGCTCGATCATCCCGTCGCGCTCCAGGCGCTCGAGGGTGCGGGACATCGTCTGCGGCTGGACACGCGCGGTCCGGGCGATGACGTCGGCGCCGGTCGGCCCGGTGCGCAACGCGATGTCGAGCGCGATGAGGGCGGCGTGCTGCAGCCCGATGGCCCGGAGGCGTTCGTCCCACTCGCGTTCCACGGCACGGGACGCGGCGGCGAGCAGGCGTCCGATCGGCCACTGCGCGGACTGGTCCTCCATGCCCCGAGTCTACGGTGGAGCAGTCCACCGGTCCCGGCCTCCGGAAAAGTGTTCAGCATGCTGACGATCGGTGTACGCTCGCCGTCGTGCCCCGTTCCCTCCGCATCGCGATCCCCGCGCTCGTCATCCTCGTCTGGCTGGTCGTCGCCTCGGTCGGCGGCCCGTTCTTCGGTCGGATCGCCGAGGTCTCCACGAACGACCAGACCTCGTTCCTGCCGGCCTCTGCCGACGCCACCGCGGTGCAGGACCGCAGCAGCGACTTCCGGGACGCCAGCGGGGCACCGGCCATCGTCGTGCTCGAGCGGGACGGCGGGCTGACGTCCACCGACACCGCCGCGGCCGGACGGATCGCCGCGGCCCTGGGGGACCGGGACGACGTCGACCAGGTCAGCCCGGTCATCCCGAGCGAGGACGGCGACGCGGTCGAGGTCGTCGCCACGCTGACCGCCTCGGCCGAGACCGGGGACGCGGTCGCCGCGATCCGGACGGACGTCGAGGGCGCCCTGCCGGACGGGCTCCGCGGGTACGTGACCGGGCCGGCGGGCTTCACCGCCGACCTGACCGAGGCGTTCGCGGGCATCGACGGCCTGCTGCTCGGGGTCGCGCTCGTCGCGGTGCTCGTCATCCTCATCGTGGTCTACCGCTCACCACTGCTGCCGTTCCTGGTGCTCGCCACCGCCGTGTTCGCCCTGACCGCCTCGATCCTCGTCGTCTGGGCGCTGGCGAAGGCCGGGGTCGTCACCGTGAACGGGCAGGTGCAGGGCATCCTCTCGATCCTGGTGATCGGGGCCGCGACCGACTACGCACTCCTCTACACGTCCCGGTACCGCGAGGCCCTCCGTGACCACCGCACCGGGTGGGACGCCACGAAGGCCGCACTCCGCGGCAGCCTCGAGCCGATCATCGCCTCGGGCGGCACGGTCATCGTCGGCGTGCTGTGCCTGCTGCTGTCGGACCTCAACTCGAACAAGGCGCTCGGCCCGGTCGCGGCGATCGGCATCGCGTTCAGCGTGCTCGCCGCCCTCACCCTGCTGCCCGCGCTGCTCCTCTGCTTCCGTCGAGCCGCGTTCTGGCCGCTGCGCCCCGCGTTCGGCAGCGCCCACCCGGTGCTCACCGGCCCGGACGCCCGCGGACTCTGGGCACGGGTGGGCCGGCTCGTCGGGCGGCGCTCCCGCGTGGTCTGGGTGGTCTGCACCGTCGGGCTGCTGGCGATGGGCACCGGTCTGCTCGGCCTGCGCGCCGACGGGGTCCCGCAGAGCGACCTGGTGATCGGGCAGTCGCAGGCCCGCGACGGCCAGGACGTCCTGGCCGACCACTTCCCCGGTGGTTCCGGCAGCCCGGCGCTCGTGCTCGGGGACGCCGACCGGATCGACCGGCTCGCCGCCGCCGTCACCGGTGTGACCGGGGTCGACGGCGTCACCGCGGCCGCGAAGGACGCGCCCTCCGGCACCACGACCGTCGGCACGGACGCCACCACGAGCACGACGCCCGGCGCCCCGGCTGTCGAACCGACCGTGTCACGGGGCCAGGTGCTCCTCGAGGCGACCCTCGCCGACCCCGCCGACTCGGCCGCGGCCGAGCGCACCGTCCGCGACCTCCGGACGGCGGTCGAACGCGTCGACCCCGGTGCCCGTGTCGGTGGGGTCACCGCGACCGCGATCGACACGAACGACACCGGCATCCGCGACCGGACGCTGATCATCCCCGTCGTCCTGGTCGTGATCCTGCTCATCCTCATGCTGCTGCTCCGGAGCGTCGTCACGCCGCTCGTCCTCATCGGCAGCGTCATCGTGTCGTTCGCGGCCGCGCTCGGCGTCGGCGCGCTCGTCTTCGACCACCTGTTCCACTTCCCCGGAGCCGATCCGTCGGTGCCGCTGTTCTCGTTCGTCTTCCTGGTGGCGCTCGGCGTCGACTACAACATCTTCCTCATGACCCGCGTGCGGGAGGAGACGCTCCGCCACGGCCCGCGCGAGGGTGTCCTGCGCGGGCTCGGGGCCACCGGCGGGGTGATCACGTCCGCGGGCGTGGTGCTCGCCGCCACCTTCGCGGCCCTCGGCGTGATCCCGATCCTGTTCCTCGTGCAGATCGCCTTCGTCGTCGCGTTCGGCGTGCTGCTCGACACCGTGGTGGTCCGCTCGTTGCTCGTCCCCGCGCTCGTGCTCGACCTCGGCCGCCGGGCCTGGTGGCCATCGCGGCTCTCGCGCCGACCCCGTGACATGTGACACGCTGAGCGCATGCCCGTACCCTCCACGCAGCCCGCCGCCGAGCGCAAGCTCCTCCGCGACACCGTCCAGGACAAGATCCGGGACGCGATCATGGACGGCACGCTGGAGCCCGGCGAACGGCTCAACGACGACGACCTGATCGCCTGGCTCGGTGTGTCCCGCACCCCGATCCGCGAAGCGCTCGCCGAACTGGCCCGCGCCGGACTCATCGAGATGGCCCCGAACCGGTACACCCGGGTCGCCGCACCCACCAAGGGCGAGCTGCTCGACGCGTACCAGACCCTCGGCGTGATCTACGGCGGCGTCGTCCGGCTGGCGGTCCCGCGCTTCAGCGACGCCGAGCGACGCACGGTCGTGGCGACGCTCGACCAGGTGCTCACGCGCCTCGGCAAGGGGGAGCAGGCAGCCCTGGCGCACGACGGCGCCGACGTCTACGCGATGTGGGCGGACGCGTGCGGCAACGCCTCGCTCGCGCAGTTGTGCCGGGCGACGACCGACGGGCTGTCGTTCAAGCTGCGCGTGCCGGAGATCGCCGAGGTCGTGCCGGTCGACGTCGTCGCGCCGCGGATCGCCGACCTCCGTGACGCCGTGCGCGCGACGGACCCGATCGCCGCCGAACTGGCCATGGAGGCCGTGCACCTGCTGCCCGAGCGGAGCTGAGCAGCCGGCACCGAGCGGAGCTGAGCGGCCGGCACCGAGCGGAGCTGAGCAGCCGGCACCGAGCGGAGCTGAGCGGCGTCAGGCCGGGAGCGCCCCGGTCGCCAGCCCGACGCCCCACAGCACCACGATCGCGGCCAGCGCCCCGAGGTGCCACCACCCGTGCATCACGAGCACGGCCGCGAACTCGCGGAGGAACGCACTCGGCACCGACTGCCGAGCCGTCGGTGCCCCGAGCACGCGGGCGTCGAGGCCGGTCCGTCGCGCCGTCATCGCCGTGCGCACCACGTGGTAGTCGTTCGTGACGACGAGCGTCCGGCCGCCCGCCCCCGCGTCGCGCAGGACCTCCTGCGAGAAGCGGAGGTTCTCGCGGGTGTTCGTCGACCGGCCCTCGCGGTGGACGAGCTCGGCCGGCACCCCTCGGGCGACCAGGTACTCCGCCATCGCGTCGGCCTCGGTGCGGTCCTCGTCCTCACCCTGACCCCCGGAGGCGACGACGACCGGGGTGCGGCCGGCGGCGACGGAGCGGTGGAACACCTCGAGCGTGCGGTCCAGCCGGGAGCGCAGCATCGGTGAGACCGCGCCGTGCACGAGCCCGCAGCCGAGGACCACGAGCGACTCGGCCTGCTCCGTGACCCGGACGAGGCCGCAGGTCAGGGCAGCGCCGAGGAAGACGAGGAACACCAGCGCCAGGTACCCGGCCAGGGCCAGGACCAGCAGGAGCAGCGCCGTGCTCACCGTCGTGCCGACCGCCGCGAGCACCGCGACGAGGACGCCCAGCGCCAGGACGGCCAGGCCGGCGACGAGCGTGAGCAGCCGGGTCAGGCTCCGCGCGCCCCGTCGGGCGGCCCGGACGCCGTTCACCAGCAGGGGGACCGCCACCGCGGCGCAACAGACGGCGACGACGGTCAGGAACACCCCACCGACAGTACGGGGCGACCATGCGCGGACGGGAGGCGGTGCGCGTGTTGCGGCACCGGGCCTCCCGGAGGGCGTACAGGTCGTCCAGGCGGAATCCATGTCATCTGCGCGCTCCACGGTTATGGTTCTCCCCGTGACGAACGCACCCGAGGAGACCAGGCCGCGCCGGGCCGATCGCGCCGTGCCGCCCCGCCACGGACGCCGCAAGCGCCACTGGGGAGTCGTCCTCCCCGCGGTCGCCGGTGTCCTCACCATGGCCGTGCTGCTGAGCGGCGGGTACGCGGCGTACGCGTACAACCGCCTGGCCAGCAGCGTCACGAAGGTGGACGCCATCGGCAGCGCACCGCCCGCGAAGGACGACGTCGACGGCCAGGCGATGAACATCCTGCTCGTCGGCGACGACCACCGCCCGGACAACGCGACGCCGGAGCAGATGGCCGAGCTGAACACCGAGTCCGACGGCGGTGCGACCAACACCGACACCATGATCGTGCTGCACATCGCCGCGGACGGTCGGAGCGCGACGATGATCTCGTTCCCCCGCGACTCGTACGTCGACATCCCGGGCGTCGGCAAGGGCAAGCTGAACAGCGCCTTCTCGTACGGCACGATGAACGGCGGTGGTGACTCCGGTGGTGCGAAGAAGCTGATCGCGACGATCCAGGGCCTCAGCGGGCTGACGATCGACCACTACGTGCGCGTCTCGCTGCTCGGCTTCTACGAGATCGTCAAGCAGCTCGGGCCGGTGAACGTCTGCCTGAACCAGGCCGTCAAGGACGACTACTCCGGCGTGGACCTGCCGGCCGGCGTCTCGGAGCTGAGCCCCTCGCAGGCGCTGTCGTTCGTCCGCCAGCGGCACGGTCTGCCGAACGGCGACCTCGACCGCCAGGTGCGGCAGCAGTACTTCCTGTCGCAGGAGGCGCGGAAGATCCTCTCCGCCGGCACCCTGCTCAACCCGGTGAAGACCACGAACGTCATCGACGCGATCGGCAGCTCGGTGGAGACCGACCAGGGGCTCGACATGCTGACCCTGGCGCGGCAGATGAGCAACCTGCGCCCGTCGAACATCAAGTCCGCGACGATCCCGATCCTCGGCACCCCGACCATCTACCCGAACGGGTCGGCGCTGTCGATCGTCCAGGTCGACACGGCCGGCATGCCCGCGTTCGTGCAGAGCCTGGTCGGCGAGCCGCCGGCGTACACGAAGGCGACCGCGGCTGCCGCGGGGTCCGTCGCGGTGACGGTCTCGAACGGCAGTGGTGTCACGGGCGCCGCAGCCGCCGCCTCGTCGGTCCTCGCCGGACGCGGGTTCCAGGTCGGCGCCCCCGGCTCGTCGGAGACCACGGCGACGACCATGGTGCAGTACCCGGCCGGCATGGAGGCGCAGGCCAAGGCCCTGGTCGCCGTCGTGCCCGGCGCGGTGCCGGTCCAGAGCACCGCCGTGCAGGGGGTCACCCTGGTGCTCGGCACCGACGGCAAGACGCCGCAGGCCGCCGCCCAGCCGGGCACCGAGACGACCTCCCCGGCCGAGCCGTCGAAGGAGGCCGCCGCGCCGCAGCCCGCCGAGCCGAGCCCGTCGTCCACCGCCGTCCACGAGTACGGCCAGGACGGCGTCTGCATCAACTGACGCCGACCGCGTCCGCGCGGCACCGCCACACCCTTCGCCGCTGCCGTCCAGGCTGACATGTCACATTGCACGGTGTGGACGACGAGCTGTGCCGACGACGAGACGAGGAGCGCGCCCTGCTGCTGCGGGTCGCCGCGGGGGACCGGCAGGCCTTCCGTCAGCTCGACGAACGGTTCCGGCCGCTCGTGCTGCAGGTCGCCCGGCGGCAGCTGCACGACGCCTGGCTCGCCGAGGACGTCACGCAGGAGGTGATGCTCGAGGTCTGGCGGCTCGCACCCCGCTACGACCCGTCGCACCCGGCGATCGCCTGGATCCGGACCATCGCGACCCGTCGGGCCATCGACCGGGTGCGGAAGACCCAGGCGGACCGCGAGCGCGACCGGCGCCTCGGCATCCGCGACCACGAGGCCGTCGACCACAGTTCGCTCGACCGTGCCGAGGCGGTGCTCGACCGGCTGGCACTCCGCCGGGCACTGGGGTCGCTGCCGGAGCGACAGCGGCGCGCGGTCGTCCTGCGCTACCTGGCCGACCTGTCCGGGCCCGAGCTCGGGCTGGCGCTCGGGGTCCCCACCGGCACGGCGAAGTCCCGGGCGCGCGACGGTGTGCTGACGCTCCGGCGGACCCTGGTCGGTCCCACCGGCGAAGGCCGCGGAGGCTCCGGGGAGCGTGTGGGTAGGTTCGACGGGTGACCAGCACCGCACGCCCGATCACCCTCATGACCTACAACATCAAGAACCCGGACCCGGTGCACGACTGGCCCGCTCGACTGCCCGTCGTCCTCGACGTCATCCGCCGCAACGACCCGGACCTGCTCTGCGTGCAGGAGGCCTTCGACCACCAGATGGACGCCCTCCGCGCGGGCCTGCCCGACCACGACGCCGTCGGCCAGGGGCGCGAGGGCGGGACCGCGGGCGAGCACGCTGCGGTGTTCTACCGGCGCGACCGCTTCCGGCCGGTCGAGTCGGGTTCGTTCTGGCTGTCGGACACCCCGGACGAGCCGGTGTCGAACACCTGGGGCAGCCTGTACCCGCGGATCGCGAACCACGTGCGGTTCCTCGACACCGACGGCCCCGCGTTCACCCTGCTGACCACCCACATGGACCACGAGCAGGGCCCGCACGGCGACGAGGTCCGCGCACGCAGCGCCGCGCTCATCGTGCAGCGGCTGTCGGTCGTCGACGGTCCGGTGCTCTTCGCGGGGGACTGCAACGAGCCGGCCGGGTCGGGTGCGGCGTCGCGGGTGTTCGCCGACGCCGGGTACTCCGACGCGTGGACGGTCGCGGGGGACCCGGAGGACCGCACGGCCTCCTACAACGAGTGGGCGCCGCCGGTGGCGACCGGGGAGCGCATCGACTGGGTGTCCACGCGTGACGTCGCCGGGGTCGACCGGGTGCGGATCGACCACGACGGGCCGGAGACCTGGTTCGCGAGCGACCACTTCCCGGTGATCGCGACGATCCGGATCTGAGGCGTCAGCAGCCGCAGCGGGCGTGCCGGTTCGTCAGCAGCCGCGGGCGGGCCGGATCGGCATCGGCGACCCGATCACAGTGACGGTGGAGTCGTCGGTCAGGACCGAGACCCCGTTGGCGCCGTCGGACGACCGCGCGCCGCCGGCCGACCCCGCGCCGTCGGCCTGACGGTCACGGTCGGTCGAACGCTCGTGGTCGGCCGCGCCGCCGTGGTCGCCGTCACCATCGACAGCGTGGTCGTCGGACCACCCGCGCTGGAGCAGCAGCTGCCACGCCTGGGCGTCGTCCGACCCGAGGGACTCCCGGTCGCTCTTCGGTGCGTCGTCGATCTGCTCCGACACGTCGTCGCCGACCTGCACCCCGTCGGGGCCGGACAGCTCGATGACGTCGCCGAGGCGGGAGCGGACGTGGTCGCGGAGCACCCGGATCTCGACCCGGTTGCCGGCAGTGCCGGGCTCCGACAGGGCGGCGACGCGGAGGGCTCCGCCCCACGTCGAGGTCGTGCTGGCCGGGACGCACCTGCCGGCGTCGCCGACAGCGGTCTGGGTCCGAGCCGGGGTGCCGAGGATGCGGTCGAGGACCCCCACGGTGTGCTTGGCGTCCCGCATGGACACGGTCGTGACGGTGTGGTCGTCGGAGCTGAGGACGATCGACTCGGCCCGTAGCTGGACGGCGTCGACGGACCGCAGCGCGTCGGCCGACACCGGGCGCCACGTCGGCACGGGATCGGCGGTGCGGGTGGCGGACGCGGTCGGCTCAGCGGCAGCGGCGCGGTCGGCGTCCTGGCCGGACCAGTGGTCGACCGACTGGCCGTTGCCCACCACGAGGGCGAGCGCAACGGCGCCGATCGTCATCACAGTCCTGGGAGTCACTCGCTCGACCGTAGCCGCCCCTCCCGGACCGGGCGACGGGTGTTACCGAAACGCGTCCGCACCGTCATCGGACCGTGACATTCCCGCGGCCACCGGCACCGGCGTCGGCACAGCGGGCCCCGCCCGCCACCGGCGGCCCCCGCCCCGGAACGGGAGGTCCGCCCCACGACGTGTGCCGCGCCTCCCGGCCGTGCGGGGTCACCTCGCGTACCGTCACCCGCATGGCTGAGTACGTGGTGGACAGCACCGGAGACAACGCGGCGCACGGCGTCGACCTGATCGACGGCGACCAGCCGGCCGTGCGGATGATCGTGCACGGCGACCTGCCCGCCACGATCGACCACGACGGACGGACCTGGGCGCCGACCGGCCACGCCGAGGACCAGGGCGACGACGCCCCGCCGATCGCCGTCTACCGGCCGGTCTGAGCCGCCGATCGCCGTCTACCGGCCGGTCTGAGCCGCCGCGCGTCCGTACCCCGACCGGGCAGCCGGACTGCGCGGCGGGGGACAGCCTCCTGAGCGGGGGCGCGTGCGGCCGTGCGTACCGTCGCAGCCATGACGGACCAGCGGATCGACCAGTACACCATGCAGGACCCGACGAAGCTCTACGCCGACAAGAAGCCGGACGAGCAGTACCTCGAGGGTGCCGGCACCGACGCCGAGATGGCGGAGAACGTCCCGGCCGACCACGGCGAGGACACCTACCGTGGCTCCGGCCGACTCGAGGGCCGCAAGGCGCTCATCACCGGTGGTGACTCCGGCATCGGCGCCGCCGTCGCCATCGCCTACGCCCGCGAAGGCGCCGACGTCGCGATCGGCTACCTCCCCGAGGAGCAGGAGGACGCCGACCGCATCGTCGCCCTCATCGAGGCCGCCGGTCGCAAGGCCGTCGCCCTGCCGGGTGACATCAAGGACCTGGCGTTCTGCGAGCAGCTCGTCGCCTCCGCCGTGGAGCGGCTCGGTGGCCTCGACATCCTGGTGAACAACGCCGGCAAGCAGCAGAACGTCGACGACATCACGGAGATCTCCGACGATGAGTTCGACGAGACGTTCAAGACGAACGCGTACGCCACCTTCCGCATCACGAAGGCCGCCGTGCCGCACCTCAAGCCGGGCTCGACGATCATCAACACGACGTCGATCCAGGCCTACGCGCCGTCCCCGCACCTGGTGCACTACGCGGCCACCAAGGCGACCGTGAACAACCTGGCGAAGGGCCTCGCCGCGCAGCTCGCGCCGAAGGGCATCCGCGTCAACGCCGTCGCACCGGGCCCGATCTGGACCCCGCTGCAGCCGGCCGGCGGGCAGCCGTCCGACGCCCTGCCGTCCGCGGGCGAGCAGACCTACCTCGGACGCTGGGGCCAGCCGGCGGAGCTCGCGCCGGCGTTCGTGTTCCTCGCCAGCGGCGAGTCGTCCTACGTGGTCGGCGAGACGCTGCACGTCGACGGCGGCATGCCGACGCCGTAGTCGGTGGGACCGGCGGTGACGCCGGAACGGACGGGAGGCCCGTGGCTGCGCAGCCACGGGCCTCCCGTCCGTCGTGTGCCGGGCTCGCGCCGGCCCGTGGTCAGCGCGTCCCGCAGGTGCGCGCCATCGACTCGAGCAGTTCGCGGGCCGCGAGGGCCGCGGCCAACTCCACCTCGACCGGGTTGATGCCGACGGCCTGCTCGAACTCGCGGCGCCGGGCCTGCAGCGCGACCGGCACCTCGGGTCGTTGCGGCAGGGCCGCGATCGCCGCGGCGGCCGCCTCGAAGGCGCCCTCGGGTCGACCGAGGTGCTCCCACATGGTGCGGACGTCGTGTGCCACCTGTTCCGGGGTGCTCGCGAACTCGAACCCGGCGGAGGCCATGGTCGCCAGGCCCTGGGCGGTGGAGTCGTTCGGGGACATCCCGGCATCGTCACACACCCGGCCGCGGACACGCCCAGGCAGCCACCCCGGCACGTCCGTGCACTTGTCCCCCATGTTGCCGACCCCCGGACCGGGGATGCGCGTCACCCCCGATCTCCGCCAGGATCGACGTGCGGACAGGACGTCCGCATCGCCTGGACGCGACGGCCACGACCTGACCGTGCGTCCCGGACACGGAGGGCACGATGCTCGAGGACACCAGCGCCGACACGATGGCTGCCGCTGCGGCTGCGGCGACCCTGCACCTGCGGATCCGGATCGTGGCGGCCACCGTCGACCTGCTCCGTGACGTCCCCTTCCACGAGGCACGCGCTGAGCACGTCGCCGAGCGGCTCGACATCTCGACGCACGAGCTGCACCAGCACTTCCCGTCGTGGGACGGACTCGTCCTGGCCGCGGTGGACCGGTGGAACGGCGCCCGGATGGACGAGGTCACCCGCGAGGTCGGCGACGGCAGCACGGTCGAGCTCCTCCGGGCGATCGTCGCCTCGAACGCCGACGACCCGGCCCTGATGCGTCTGCTCGTCGCGCTGCTCAGCGTCGCCGGCAACCCCCAGCACGCCATGTCGAGCTACCTGCGGTCCCGCTACCAGCTGTTCTTCTCGCAGGTGCGGCGGGGGCTCGAGCGCGACATCGCGGTCGGCCGTGCCCCGCACACGATGGACCCGCGCCGTGGTGCCGAGCAGCTGATCGCCCTGTACGAGGGACTGCAGCTGCAGGCGCTCCTGCGCAGCGACCTCGACCTGGTGGCGGCCTTCGACCGGGCCGTCGCCCGGCTCGAGCGCGGCTGGATGGAACGGTACGAGGCGACTGCGCAGCGCCGGCTGTCGACCTGGGGCGACGTGTCCTGGTCCGACGACGAGACCTGGTCGGTCTGACGCCCAGCGCGAAGCTCGGCGGCACCGCAGCCGGCTCACCAGCGCGGGACGCTGCCGTTGCCCGGGTCGTAGCCGGAGTCGCGGATGACCGGCAGCGCGGTGGTGTCGCTGTGGACCGAGTGCACCTCGATCCGGCGCCCGCGACGCAGTGCACGCCGGGCCCCGGGGGTCGCGAAGAGCCCACCGAGCACGAGCCCGGCCCCGATCGCGAGCGCCACGGTCACCGCCGACCCGAAGTCCAGCACCGAGCTCGACGACCCGCTCATCACGTTGAGCAGCGCGTTCGACACGGCGACACCGGGCAGCAGCGCACCGCAGAACGCCGGCACCGCGATCGCCGAGACCGCCGTGCGCATCCGGACGGCCGCGTAGGTCGAGAGCGCGCCGAGCAGCACGGCCGCGACGAAGGTGGCGCCGAGCAGCGGCAGGCCGAGCGCCTTGAGCTGCCAGAGCGCCGCACCGGCCGCGGCCGAGAACACCATCGCGACCGGGATCACGCGCGCGCTGGCCTGCTGCACGAAGCAGTTCGCCCCCGCGGACGCCACCGTCAGGGCCAGGGACGCCCAGAGCGGCAGGGTCTGGGTGACGATGCCGGACGGTTCGACCTCGAGCCGGAGCCAGTGCGTCACCGCGATGCCGGCCGGCACCCCGACGACGATCGCCGCGATGAGCATGCCGATCGTGAACGCCCGGGCGACCGCCATCGCCCGGAACCCCGAGATCGCGTCCTGCGCCCAGGTGACCAGTTGCACGTGCGGCAGGAGCAGCACCACCAGGGCGGCCACCATCGTCGCAGCACCCGTCGGGGTGAGCACGCCGGCCCAGATCGCGAGCGTGCCGATCACCGACGCCACCGCCCCCTGCGCACCCGACACGAAGAACTGCGGGTAGCCGCGGCCGGTCAGCCACCGGCCGGAGACGATGATCCCGAGCATCAGGACGAACGCACCGACGCCGGCACGCCAGCCGCCGCCCGCCTGCAGGGCGATCGAGGTCCCGAGGACCGACAGCCCCACGTCGGCGAGCCACATCGGCCACCGCGGGGGCATCCGCAGCACCGCCACGAGTGCGCTGACCGCGCTCGTCATGTCCCGGTCGTCGTGGATGACGTCGTCCACGATCTGGTTCGCCCACGTCAGTCGTCCGAGGTCGGCGCCGTCGGAGCGCGTGCTGCGGACCTTGACGAGCGGCGGGCCCTCGGTCGGCGAGTACTGGATCGTCACGGCGCTGCCGGAGAAGTCGAGGTCGAGCGGTGCGAGGTTCCACTTCGTCGCCACCGCGATCACGGCGGTCTCGACGCTCCGGGTGTCGGCACCGGAGGCGAGCATCACCTCGGCCAGGTCGAGGCAGAAGTCGACGATCTGCCGGGCGGAGTACTGCTCCCGCAGTGAGCGGGTGTCCGGGGCGACGTGCTCGTAGATCGTGCCGCGCAGCCGCGCGCGGATGTCCCGCATGTCGTGCTGGGCGACGCTCCGGGCCTTCGGGCGCGGGCGGGGTGGACGGCCCGGCCGCGGGCCGGGGAGGAGCGGTTCGGCCATCGGACCATTGTGCCTGGCGTCGTCGTGCGCCGCCTGGCACGGGTGGGGACGACGGACGGGAGGCTGCCCACCGGTCCGGTGGGCAGCCTCCCGTAAGTGCGGTGCGCGGTGGTCACCGCGCGGTCGTCACTGCTCGAACGTGGCGTGCAGTTCGATGTCGACGCCGGTGAGCGCCTTGCTGACCGGGCAGGTCGCCTTGGCCTCGTCGGCGGCCTTCAGGAAGGTCGCCTCGTCGATGCCGGTGACCTCGCCGTGCACGGTGAGGACGATGCCGGTGAGCTTGAAGCCGCCGGCCGAGTCCGGGCCGAGCGAGACGTCGGCCTTGACGTCGAGGGACTCGACGGTGCCGCCGGCCTCGCCGAGGACGGCGGAGAACTGCATGGCGTAGCAGGACGAGTGCGCTGCGGCGATGAGCTCCTCGGGGCTGGTGGTGCCGCCGGCCTCGTCAGCGGCGCGCTTCGGGAAGGACACGTCGTAGGTGCCGACCTTCGAGCTGGAGAGTTCGACCTGGCCGGAACCGTCGTCGAGGCCGCCGTTCCAGGCGGTGCGTGCGGTGCGCGTGGGCATGGCCGCTCCTTTCGTTCAGGGGTGCGGGCCGGGTGCGGCCCTCGGCGCCGAGTCAATCGGAGAACGTTCGTTCTCGCAACCGGTTCCCGGGGAAGACGCAGCCTGGTGACCCCGCGGGCTCAGGTGGCGCGCAGGTCGGACTGTCGGTCGGCCGTCACCCCGGTGGTGACTTCGGCGACAGGTGTAGTTTTGCGGCATGCGTGCAGTCGTCTTCGAGCAGTACCAGACCTTCCCCGCCCTGACCGACGTCGAGAAGCCCACCCCCGGCCCGGGCGAAGTGCTCCTCAAGGTGGCCGGCGCCGGTGCCTGCCACTCCGACGTCGCCGTCTACCGCGAGTTCTAGGAGGGCCAGCCCGGCGCGCAGCAGCCCGCGTTCGTCCTGGGCCACGAGAACTCCGGCTGGGTCGAGTCCGTCGGGGAGGGCGTCACCGGGTTCACCGAGGGGGACGCCTACCTGGTCTACGGCCCGGTCGGCTGCGGGCACTGCCGGTACTGCTCCAAGGGGCAGGACACCTACTGCGAGAACGCCGCCACCAATCCGTACATGGGCATCGGCCTGGGGCGCGACGGCGGCATGGCGGAGTACGTGACCGTTCCGGCCCGCAACCTCGTCCCGCTCGGTGACGCCGACCCGATCGCCGCCGCACCCCTCAGCGACGCGGCCCTCACGCCGTACCACGCGATCAAGAACTCCCTGCCGAACCTGGCGGGCGGCGGCAAGTACGCGCTCGTCGTCGGGCTGGGTGGCCTCGGGCAGATCGCCGTCCAGATCCTCACTGCCCTCACCGGAGCCACCGTCATCGCGACGGACATGAAGGAGGACGCGATGGCGCGCGCTGCCGAGCGCGGCGCGATCACCGTCCCCGGGGGCCCCGACCAGGCCGACCGGATCCGCGAGATCACCGGCGGCAAGGGTGTCGATGCGGCGTTCGACTTCGTCGGCGCGACCCCGACCGTCAGGCTCGCGCAGGCGTCGATGGCCGTCGGCGGCCGGTTCACGGTCGTCGGGATCGCCGGCGGCACCACCGAGTGGAACTTCTTCTCGACGCCGTACGAGTCGACCATCACGAACACCTACTGGGGCACGATCGAGGACCTGCACGACGTCGTCGCGATGTACCGCGCGGGTCAGATCGAGCCGGACATCGAGCGGTTCGCCCTCGCCGACGCGCTCGAGGCCTACCGGAAGCTCGAGGCCGGCGAGCTGAGCGGCCGCGCGGTGGTCGTGCCGACGCTCTAGCGTCCGTCGGTCACCGGGCCGTAGGGTCGGGTCCGATGACCGACGCAGCCGTCCTCTCCGCACTCGAGACCTGGTCCCCGGCGCAGCTGCGGGACTGGAACCCGTCCTGGCGTCAGGACCTGGCGGTGTCGGCCGAGCCGGCGCTCGCCCTGGTCGGTGACGCCTCGTGGGGCGCGGCCGTCCGCGATGCCGTGCAACTCCCGGTCGCCGATCCACTGCTGTGGGCGAACCGACGCCTCGAGCTGTCGTCCGGGCACTGGGCGATCACGGGCATCCGGTTCCGCGGGCGGGACGTCGCGAAGCCCTTCGTCGACGTGATCGCCACGGACGTGACTCCGGACGCCGCCGGCATCGCCGAACTCGCCGAGGTCCTCGCCGCCTCCCGGGAGTTCGCCCCGCTGTGTCTCCGCGTGCACCTGCCCGGCGACCACCGGACAGCGCCGGTGTCCGAGGAGTTCACCGCCGTACCGGACCTGCTCGTGGTCGCGGCCCCGGTCTCGCGGGTGGCCGACGGCGCCGCGAGCACCGGTGCGGACGTCGAACTCGTCCGGGCCGAGCCGGCCGGCGCCGCGGTCCGGGTCGCCGACGCCTACGACGGACTGCGGCGGTCGGTGCCGGACCTGGACCAGTGGGCGACCGCCGCCGACCAGGACTCGCTCGCCGACGCGGACGAGGAAGGGCTGCTGTTCGACGTGCTGATCGCCGGGCGTACCGCCGGGGTCGTCGCTGCCACGCGCGACGACGTGGACGGCTTCACCGGCTTCACGGTCGAGGAGATCGTCCTGGACGCCGAGCACCGCGGGCACGGGTACGGGCCGCTCGTCCTGCGGCAGCTCGCTCGTGCGCTGCCGGCCGGCCCCTCGGACGTGCTGCGCGGGCACATCCACCCCGACAACACCCGGTCGCTCCGGAACGCCCTGGCGAGTGGGCGCGAAGTGGTGTCGTCGCTGGTGTGGATCACCCCGACCGGCTACCCGGGCATGCCGACGGTCTGATGGACCGCAGCGCACGCATGAGCAACATTTGTCTTTATTTCTGAATACAATCGTTGCATGGCAGGTGCGGTGACGGGGCGGCTCGCGGAAGTCGCAACACAGCGGTGGGGACTGGTGACCACAGCGCAGGCAGCGGCCGTCGACGTCGGTCGCAACGCGCTGACGCGGCTGACGTCGACGGGCGTCCTGGTGCGGGTCGCGCAGGGTGTGTACCGGATGGCCGGCGCGCCCGAACTCGAGCACGAGGCGATCTACGCCACGTGGCTCGCACTCGGCGGCGCGACTCGGCCAGCTACCGGTGCGGACGTGCCGGCGGTCGTCGCGGCGGGGGTGACGGCCACGGTCCTGCACAACATCGGTGACTTCTCCCTGGAGCAGTCGGACTTCATCGTGCCGACTCGACGTGCCACACGGCTGCCAGCCCGGCTGCGTGTACGGGCGCTGACATCGGCCGAGGTGACCTTCGCAGAGAGCGTGCCGACACTCACTGTCGAGCGCACGATCGCGGACCTCGTCGGACTCTCGACCGATCGGTCACTGGTGGTCGACACCCTCGCGTCGGCGCACGAGCAGGGCAAGTTCAGTCGTCCGCGGCAACTCGCGCAGTACCTCGATCCCCTTGCTCGGGGCTCCGGGTTCCGTGACGGGAGCGAGTTCGCCGCCGACCTGCTCGCTCGCGCGTCGATCGACCGTCCGATCACAGATGCCTGACGCCGCGTACGCCAGTTGGACCGCGATCGCCCAGGCGATCAAGGCCGCCGCAACACGAGCCCGAGCGGAGGGCATCACGAGCCAGGACGTCGCGGCACAGATCGCCCAGGCGCGGCAGGACCGGTTCCTGGCGCGGGTCTTCGCCGACGGTGAGTCGTCGGATTGGCTGCTCAAGGGCGGAGGCGCGATGCTGGCCCGGGTGCCGCACACCCGAGCAACGAAGGACGTCGATCTGGCCGCGCGGATCGGGCACCTCGACGAGGCGCAACGAGCCCTCGAGCGTGCCGTAGGACGGCAACTCGACGACCACCTCCGCTTCGATCTCATCGGCGTCCGTCACACCGGCCGTGGTGAGAACCAGCCCGGCGTGCAGACCCGCAGGCTGTTGTTCTCGTGCCTCGATGCACAGACGGGTCGGAAGGTAGGTGAAGTCCCGGCTGACGTCGTCGTCGGGCCAGCGCCGGTCGGCACGGTCGAGACGGTGACACCGGTCAACCGACTCGCGCTGCCACGCAGCCTCCCGGCGCCGCAGTACCGGCTGTTCCCCGTCGCCGACCAGGTCGCGGAGAAGGTGTGCGCCACACTGCAGCCGCAACGCCGTCCGCCGGCGGCATCACGGACGTCCGTGATGCCGAACGGTTCGTGCGATCCCTCATCGAACCGGCCCTCGACGGTGACGGTGGAACGACCTGGGTCCCGGGACGGGGTTGGCTCGCGGCAGATGAGGTCCCACCCCCGGTCCTGCCAGGACCTTGACGGGGGACCTCGGCAGCAGGAGTCTTGCGCGCATGACCCTCTTCATCAGCTGTCCGGTCGCGAGCGTCGAGCGTGCGACCGCGTTCTACACGGCGCTCGGCTGGACGCAGAACGCCGAGATGTCCGGCGACGCCGTGTCCTGCTTTGCGATCGCCCTCGAGCAGTACGTCATGCTCGCCAGTCGGGAGATGTACGCCAGCGTCGGCGGCACCGAGGACCTCATCGGTGGCCCGGACACCCCCTCGAAGACGACGGTGTCGTTCGACCTCCCCAGCCAGGAGGCCGTGGACGAGCTCGTCGACCGCGCGGCCGCGGCGGGCGGCACGATCGGCGACACCGACGACTACCCGTTCATGTACCAGCGCCAGTTCGACGACCCGGACGGGTACCACTGGTCGCCGTTCTGGATGAAGTCCGTCGCCGCGACCGCCTGACGGCCAGCGCCTCCGGGAGTCAGCCGACGCGCTCGGTGCAGGCGGACGGCACCCTGGTGCAGTCCGTCAACCGCGAGGCCACTGCGCGCGGTCCGGGGTCCGTGCCGCGTACCCGACGCGGCTCTGCTGGACGTGCGCTGCCATGCGCGCGACCGCCGTCTCGACGTCCCCGGCGTCGATCGCGGACAGGATCCGTCGGTGCTCGGGCCAGAGCCGGGCGCCGCGGGAGAACGTGTCCATCGCGTAGAGCCACTCGATCTTCCGCGAGAGCTGTCGCAGCAGCGTGGCGAGCGTGGTGCTGCCGGAGAGCGCGGCGACGAGCAGGTGGAAGCGCTCGTTGAGGTCGACGAGCAGCTCGAGTTCGTCGTGTTCCACGGCGGCGTCCCCGGCGTCGAGGACCTCGCCGAGCTCCCGACGCACCCGCCACCAGTCCTCGGGCAGGGCGTCGCCGTCGAACAGCGTCCGGGCACGGGTCGCCGCACGCCTGGCGGTGGCGACCTCGAGCGACTCACGCACCGCGAACAGGTCGTCGGCCTCGTCGAAGGGGATCGCCGCGATGCGCGAGCCCACGTTCGGCTGCGACACGACGAAGCCCTCGCCCTCGAGCCCGCGGAGCGCCTCGCGCACGGGCACCCGGGAGACGCCGTAGCGCTCCGCCAGGAACGCCTCGGTCACCCGGGTGCCGGGCAGCAGGTCACCCGCGACGATGTCGCGGCGGATCGCGTCGAGGACACCGGCACCGTTCAGCACGGGGCCAAGCGTCCCACAACCGGCCGGGACGCTCGTCACACCGCGCTCTCCGCGAGGGAGCGGCCCGGGATCGCGTCGAGCAGGTCCTTCGTGTACTGCTGCTGCGGGTCGTCGAACACCGCCGCGACCGAGCCCCGCTCGACGACCTGTCCGCGCCGCATCACCACGACGTCGTCCGCGATCCGCCGGACCACCCCGAGGTCGTGCGTGATGAACAGGTAGCTCAAGCCGAGTCGGTCCTGCAGGTCGTCGAGCAGGGCGAGGATCTGCTCCTGTACGAGCACGTCGAGCGCGGACACCGCCTCGTCGAGGATGAGCAGCTCCGGTTCGAGCGCCAGCGCCCGGGCGATCGCGACGCGCTGTCGCTGGCCGCCGGAGAGCTCGTTCGGCCGCAGCTGGGCGACGGCCCGGGGCAGGGCGACCTGGTCGAGCAGGGTCGCCACCCGCTCGGTGCGCGCGGCCCGGTCGCCGATGCCGAACACCCGGAGCGGTTCGTCGATGACCCGCTCGATGGTGGACGTCGGGTCGAGCGACCCGTACGGGTCCTGGAACACCGGCTGGACCCGTCGCCGGACGCCCCGCCGCTCGGCCCCGCGGGCACTGCCGATCGAGAGCCCGTCGACCAGGGCACTGCCGGACGTCGGTGCCTCGAGCCCGAGCACGATGCGTGCGACGGTCGTCTTCCCCGAGCCGGACTCCCCGACGACGGCGGTGGTGGTCCCGCGGCGGACCGCGAACGACACCCCGTCCGCCGCCCGGAGCGTGCCGGCACCACGACCGCGGATCCGGTACTCCTTGACCAGGTCCGACACGACGAGGATCGGCTCACCGGTGACGGTCGGCTCGGGCGGCAGCCCGGACAGTGCCGGTGCGGCCGCGATGAGCCGCTTCGTGTACTCGTGCTGCGGGTTCCGCAGGATGTCGCCCGGCGCGCCCTGCTCGACGACCTCGCCGTCGAGCATGACGACCACCCGGTCGGTCCGGTCCGCCGCGACCCCGAGGTCGTGCGTGACGAACAGCAGCGTCGTGCCGTGCTGGTCGACGAGCGTCTGCAGGTGGTCGAGGATCTGCCGCTGCACCGTCACGTCGAGTGCACTCGTCGGCTCGTCCGCGATGAGCAGCTCCGGCTGGCGGGCCAGCGCGACCGCGATGAGGATGCGCTGCCGCATGCCCCCGGAGAACTCGTGTGGGAACTGGTCCGCACGCCGGCTCGCCTCCGGGATCCCGGCCTCGGTCATCAGCGCCACGACGCGCTCGCGGATCGTGGCCCGCCCGCGCATCCCGCCGGCGCGGAGCGTGTCCGCGATCTGCGCCCCGACGCGCATCGACGGGTTGAGGTTCGTCGACGGGTCCTGCGGCACGAGCCCGATCCGGCCGCCGCGAACCCGCCGCATCGCGGACTCGTCGGCCCCGGTCACGTCGAGGTCCCCGAGCCGGATCGACCCGCCCGTGACGTGCCCGGCGCCCGGCAGCAGCCGCAGCACCGCCGCGATGAGCGTCGACTTGCCGGAACCGGACTGGCCGACGATCGCGACGCGCTCGCCGCGGCGGACGTCGAGGTCGACGCCGTGCAGCACCTCGGTGCCGCCGAACGCGACCCGCAGGTCGCGCACGGAGAGCAGGGGGTCACCGGGGGCGGCCGGGAGGCTCGGCTCGCGTCCGTCGGTCGTCGTCCGGTCGGTCATCGGTGCGTCAGCGTCCCGTGGCATGTCCCTGGGCTCCTCTCGGGTTGGCGGCGGCGCCGAGGACGCCGGTTGCGGGGTCCCGCGTCACGCAGGACAGTCGGCCGAGCGACCAGTCGCCGGCGCGGGTGACGACGTGGCCGAGCGCCTCGAGGCCGGCGATCACCTCGTCGCCGAGGCGGTCCTCGACCACCAGGCCACCGGGCGTCCAGGTCCGGGGCCAGAACGAGCCCGGGAACGACGTGGTGTGCAGCGCGGGAGCGTCGATGGCCTGCTGGGGTGTGTACCCGCCGACGATCGTCCGGAGCAGGAACAGCAGCTGCCACTGGTCCTGTTGGTCGCCACCCGGGGAGCCGAGCGCCATGACGGGTGCGCCGTCGCGGAGCACCAGGGTCGGCGTGAGCGTCGTCCGCGGGCGCTGGCCGGGGCGCAGCGTCGACGCGGTGCCCTCCTCGAGCCAGACCATCTGCAGGCGGGTGCCGAGGCAGAAGCCGAGCTCCGGGACCGTCGGCGAGGACTGCAGCCAACCGCCGGACGGGGTGGCGCTGACGATGTTGCCCCAGCGGTCGACGACATCGATGTGGACCGTGTCGCCCCGGGTCTCACCGGTCGCCATCACGATCGGCTCGCCGCGGTCCTCGGTCAGGGCGTCGTCCTCCGCGGGGGCCGCGACCGCGGTCCCACGTGCGCCGGGCACGGTCGGCTCCCCGACGCCGGCGACGGGTTCGCCCCTCGGTGTGTACGTCTCGCGGAGCGGCGGGAGCGCCCCGGCGGCGACGGACACCGACCCCGGACGGAGCTCGTGCGAGGCGCGCTCGCCGATGAGGGCGCGGCGCTCGTCCGAGTACGCGTCGGAGAGCAGCTCGGCCATCGGGACGACGCCGTCGCCGTAGTACGCCTCGCGGTCGGCGAGGGCGAGCTTCTGCGCCTCGACGATCGTGTGCGCACCGGCGACGGTGGACGGGTCGAGCAAGGCGTCGTCGAGCGGGTCGAGCAGCCGCAGCGTCTGGAGCAGCGCCGGCCCCTGCCCCCACGGCCCGGTCTTCGCGATCGTGCAGCCGCGGAACTCGGCCGTCGTCGCCGGTTCGTACGAGGCCCGGAACGCGGCCAGGTCCTCGGCCCGGATGACCCCGGCGTGGTCGGTCCCCGAGGCGTGGCGGTGCGGGGTCCGCACGAAGCGGTCGATCGCCTCGGCGACGAACCCGGTCGCCCAGGCGTCCCGGGCGGCGTCGATGCGGGCGACGCGGCCGTCGGCGGCCGCCCCGTCGTGCACGGAGCCGGCGTCGACGAGCCGCTCGAGCACGGAAGCCCACGTCTCGTTCCGGACGACGTCCCCGGCGACCGGCACCGAGCCTCCCGGCATCCAGCGGTCGGCGGAGGACGGCCAGTGGTCGCGGAACAGGCTCTGCACCGTCGCGATCGTCGCGGCCACGCGCGGCGCGATCGGGTGCCCGTCGCGGGCGTAGCCGACGGCCGGCGCGAGGACGTCGACGAGTTCCCAGGTGCCGTGGTCGCGGAGCAGCAGGAGCCAGGCGTCGACGGCTCCCGGGACGGCCGCGGCGAGCGCGCCCGCGCCGGGGACCAGGTCGAGGCCCTCGGCACGGAAGTGCTCCGGCGTCGCGCCGGCCGGAGCCGGCCCCTGCCCCATGAGGACCCGGGGCGTCGGGTCGTCCGCGGTGGCGAAGATCCCGGTCATGTCGCCACCGGGGCCGTTCAGGTGCGGTTCCACGACGTGCAGGACGAACGCGCCGGCGACGGCGGCGTCGAAGGCGTTGCCACCGCGCTCGAGGACGGACTGCGCGGTGGCGGTCGCGATCCAGTGCGTGGACGCGGCCATGCCGAACGTGCCCAGCAGGTCCGGCCGGGTGGTCTCGACACTCGGTTCGACGAAGGCGGGGTTGGTGCTCACGGTGTCACTTCCGGTCGGAGGCGGTGGGGTCGAGGGCGTCGCGCAGGGCGTCCCCGAACAGGTTGAAGCCGAGGCAGATGACGGCGATCGCGACCCCCGGCACCACGGCGGCCCACGGCGCCTGCCCGAGGTACTGCTGGGCGTCCGAGAGCATGATGCCGAGGCTGGGCGTGGGCGGCTGGATGCCGAGTCCGAGGAAGGACAGCAGCGCCTCGCCGATCACGGCGACCGGCATGATCACCGTCGCCTGCACGATGATCGCCGACACGCAGTTCGGCAGCACGTGCTGGGCGATGATGCGGGCGCCGCCGGCGTCGAGGGTCTTCGCGCTCGTGACGAAGTCGGCGCTCGTGATGCGGAGCGTCTCACCGCGGACGATGCGGATCATCGCCGGGACGTGCGAGACGCCGATCGCGATGACCGCGTTCGTCAGGCTCGGGCCGCTGATGGCGGCGAGGCCGACCGCGATGATGAGGAACGGGAACGCGAGTGCCACGTCGGTCAGGCGGGAGATGATCGCGTCGAGCCACTTCCAGTACCCGGCGAGCAGGCCGAGCGGCGTGCCGACGACGACGGACACCAGGACGGACAGCGCGCCGACGATCAGCGAGACCTGCACGCCGTAGAGGGTGCGGGACAGGATGTCGCGCCCCAGGTCGTCGGTGCCCAGGCCGAACCCGACCGTGAACGGCACCTGGAACGGCAGGTCGAAGTGCGTCTCGGTGGGGTCGTGCGGGGCGACGAGCGGCGCGGTGAGCGCTGCGAGGACGACGACCGCGAGCATGACGCCCCCGGTCATGCCGAGGCGGTTCGATCGGACCTGCCGCCAGACACGGCCGCGGCTGGAGCCGAGGTCGAACGCGGCGGCTTCGGTCGGGGTGAGCGTGGTCACTTGGTCCCTCCCACGCGGATCTTCGGGTTGATGACGGAGTAGAGCACGTCGACGGCGAAGTTGATGAGCACGTAGCCGAGCGTGATGACGAGGACGACGGCCTGGATCACCGGGTAGTCCCGGGTGAACACCGAGTCGAGCGTGAGCTTCCCGAAGCCGGGCAGCGCGAAGATGCGTTCGGTGACGACGGCGCCCGAGATGAGCCCGCCGAGCTGCAGCCCGACGATGGTGACGACCACGATCATCGAGTTCCGCAGCCCGTACCGGAACAGCACCCGACCGCGGGAGAGGCCCTTGGCCCTGGCGGTCCGGACGAAGTCGGTCTTCATCGTCTCGATCATCGACGCCCGTGTCTGCCGCATGATCACGGCCGCCAGGGACGTGCCGAGGATCAGCGCCGGGAGCGTCAGGTGGTAGAGCGCGCTCAGCGGGTTCGTCGTCATCGGGACGTAGCCCGAGGCGGGGAACCACCCGAGGCCGGCCGCGAGCCACACGATCGCCAGGATCCCGAGCCAGAAGTTCGGCACCGACAGCCCGACGAGCGCCGCGGCGTTCGCGATCCACTCCGGCCACCCGCCCCGGTACCGCTCGGCGAGGGTGCCGAGGGCGACGCCGACCAGCACCGCGACGACGATCGCGTAGAGCGCCAGCCACAGCGTGACCGGGAGCGTCGCGCCGAGGAGCTCGGTGACGGGGGTGCCGGTGCGGGTCGAGCGGCCGAGGTCGCCCTGCAGCGCGTTGACGACGAACCGCCAGTACTGCACGACGATCGAGTCGTCGAGGCCGAGCGAGGCCCGGACCGCGGCGAGGCGGGCGGGGCTCGCCTCCTCCCCGGCGAGTGCGAGCGCCGGGTCGCCCGGCAGCTGCCGGACGCCGACGAACACCACGATCGACGCGAGCACGAGGGTGAGCGCCGCCTGCCACAGGCGGGTCGTCACGTAGCGGATCACTTCTCGGTCCCTTCCACGAACGCGGCCTGGCTGAGCCGGACCACGCCGTCCGCGTACGTCGAGACGCCCGCGACGTCGTTCCGGAGACCGGTGATGCTGCGGGTCCGGTAGAGGTAGATGATCGGGTCGTCGCGCTGCACGAGCTCGGTCATCTGCCCGTACAGGTCGGCGCGCTCCTTGGCGTCGGTCGCCTGCGCGGCGCGGTCGATCAGGTCGTCGACGTCGGGGTCGCTGTAGCCGGCGTAGTTGTTGCCGCCGCCGGTCGCCAGGAACCCGCCGATGTTGCCGTGCGGGTCCACGCGGCCCGACCAGCCGAGCTGCAGCGCCTGGAAGTCGCCACGGGTCTGGTCGTCGAGCAGCGTCGTGTACTCCACCGGGGTGATCGTGATCGCGAAGCCACCGGCACGGGCCTGCGCCTGCAGGGCCTGGGCGAACCGGACCGTGTCGGGGGTGTTCGTCACCTCCATCTCGATCGGGAACGGCTGCTGCACGCCGGCCTTCCGCAGGATCTCCTTCGCGGCGTCCGGGTCGTAGGCGGGGCAGGCCTTGCTGGCGTCGCTCGCGAAGATGCTCGTGTCCGGCACCGGGGAGCACGCGACGTCCGCCCAGCCGTGGAACACGCTCTGCACGAGCTCGGCGCGGTTGATCGACATGGACAGTGCTCGCCGGACGTCCGCACGCTTCGCCAGCGGGGTGTCGATCTGCCGCGGCTCCGTGCCGACGCCGTCCTGGTTGCCGATGTTCACCGTGATGCCCTGGTACCCGAGCGACCCGGTGCGCAGGACGGTCAGGTCCTTCCGCTTCCGCAGGTCGTCGACGTCCTGGGTGGAGATCGTGTCCGCGACCTGTACGTCCCCGGACTTCAGGTTCGCCGCGCGGATGCTGGCGTCGGTGATGATCCGGTACGTGATCGTGTCGAAGTGGGCGCTCGCCGGGTCGTAGTACTCCGGGTCCTTCTCGACCTGGATCGAGGTCTGCGGCACGCGCTTGACGAACTTGTACGGCCCGACGCACACCGGAGCGTCCCCGAACCCCTCGCCCTCCCGCTCGAGCGCCGTCGGCGACATCACCATGCCGGCACGGTCCGCGAGCGCCGCGGTGATCGGTGCGAACGGGGTGTCGTAGTGCAGCCGCACGGTGTGGTCGTCGACCGCCGTGACGTCGGACACCGGCCCCATCTCGCTCTTCCGGCTGGAGTCGGCCTTGGTGAGGTTCCGCTCGAGCGTCGTCACCACGGCCGCCGCGTCGAACGGGGTGCCGTCGGCGAACCGGACGCCGGTCTTGACGGGGAACGTGACCGTCTTCCCGCCGTCGGACACCGTGGGCAGCGCCGTCGCGAGCATCGGGACGATCGCGCCCTCGTCGTCGATGTCGTACAGCTTCTGGCACATCGTCTCCATGACGTACCGGGTGTACAGCGACGACGAGGTCGTGGGGTCGAGACGGTCCGGCTCCGCGGAGAGGGCCATCACGAGGTCACCGCCCTCGCGGACCTGGCGGTCGCCGATCGGTGCGGTGGTGACGGTGCCGGCGGTCGTGCCGCCGGCCTTCGAGCGTTGGACGGGCACGCACGCGGTCAGGGCGAGCGTGGCGGCGATGACGACCGCCGGCAGGGCGATGAGGGTGCGGCGGCGACGGGGACTGATCGGGGACATGGGGTTCCTGATGCGGTGTGTGGCGTGGCGTTCCTCGTGGGATCGCGCTCAGGAGCGGGCTTGATTGCATACAATCACGGATGCCAGCCACTGCGTGTACACAATCTGTTTCGATCGTGTAAACCATCGCGGCAGGACGAACGCCCCCGAGACGGCCGCGTCGGGAGCAGACGGACGTCCGCCGCGCACGTCCCCGGTCCGGGGGCTAGCCGGGGACGGTTCCGGCTGCGACCCTTGACCGTCGGTGTGTGCAGGGACGCGCCGCACAGGACACGCACCGCGCTGGCGCTCGGCGCCCGCGGTGGGCCCACCACGAGCAGGGACGACCACCATGATCAGGGCACGAGCACGCTTCGCCGCGGCCGTCACCGCCGTCGCGATCGCGGCCGCGGGACTCGTCGCGGTCGCCGCGCCGGCGCACGCAGCGACCACCTACACCCGGACCGCCCCGGCGGGCACCTGGCTGCGGGACGGTGACCAGGTGACCTCACCGAACGGGCAGTTCCGCCTGGTGATGCAGGCCGACGGCAACCTCGTCGAGTACGGCATCGGCAACGTCGTGCTCTGGGCGTCGAACACCGCGAACCAGTACGGTGCCGCCGCGGTCGTGCAGAAGGAGGGGCCGCTGTCGATCATCAAGAACGGCAAGCTGCTGGCGCAGTGGGGCCCGACGAGCTCCCCGACGAAGGGGCTGCGCGTCGGCGTCGACGGCACCCTCACCCTGCTGAACACGTCGAACGCGACCACGTGGAAGCTGCAGACGTTCCAGAACCGGGTGCCCGCCGGGACGACGATCCTGCCCGGCACCGTGCTGCGCTCCGGGGCCGGTCGCCACCAGACGTTCACGATGCAGGCCGACGGCAACCTCGTGCAGTACGTCAACAGCACCGCGCCCTGGTCGTCCGGCACCTTCCGGCACCCCGGCGCGACCGCTGCGGTGCAGGCCGACGGCAACCTCGTCGTGTACCCGAAGGGTGGCGGCAAGGCGCTCTGGGCCTCGAACACGTCCAACAAGGGCGGCGGGGCGTTGCTCGTCCAGCTCGACAGCAACGTCGTCCTCTACGGCAAGGCGGACACCCGCTCCTGGTCGACGAGGAAGGTCACCGGACTGCAGTGGCCGGTCGCCGGCACGACGATCACCGGACGCTACGGCGACGACCGCGGCGCCGGACACGTGCCCCGCTACCACCAGGGCACCGACGCGCCGGTGAAGGTCGGCACGCCGGTCTACGCCTCGGGGACCGGGCGGGTGACGACGGTGGTGCGCAACCACGCCAGCTACGGCAACTACGTCGTCGTGACCTACGGCCTGACCACGGTGTTGACGGCACACATGAGCTCGATCGCGGTGAAGAAAGACCAGGTTGTCTCGCTGGGCACGCAGCTCGGCAAGTCGGGGAACACCGGGCAGTCGACGGGTCCGCACGTGCACGTCGAGACGCGGGTCAACGGCACGCTCAAGGACCCGCTGACGATCCTCGCGTTCCGCTGACGCCGGACGGTCTCGCCGTGCCCCGGCCGTAGGGTGGTGGCGATGTCACGCTCCACCGCCGAGGACGTCCTCGTCGCGTTCGCCCGGACGCCGGGCGACGTCGGTGCCGCACGCCGGGTCGCCCGACGCTTCGCCGACCTGGACCCGGGGGAGCGGTCGGCGCTGCTCTGGAGCGAGGACCCCGGCGGCCGACTCGTCGCCGTGGTGCTGCTCCTGCAGGCAGCGCGCGAGCTGCAGGCGGCACACCACAGCCCCGACCCCGACCTGACCGACGAGTACCTGTCGGCGCTCCGGGCCGAGCGGATCGACGACCCGGCGCTGGTCGACCTGGCCGCCGAGGACCTGGTCGGTGCCCCGCTGCTCGGCGGCTCGACGGGCCCGCTGTTCGCGCTCGCGAAGTCCGACGTGGCACTCGTCCGGCGGGCCGCGGTCGTGGCGACGCTGGCGTTCGCGAAGCAGGGCGACGCCGAGGTCCCGCTCGCCGTCGTCGGCCGGCTCGTCCGGGAGCGCGGGGACGTCGTGCAGTCCGCCCTCGGCTGGGTGCTGCGCGAGACCGGCAAGCGGGCGTCCGAGGCGGAGCTGATCGGGTTCCTCGAGCGCCAGGGCCGGTTCCTCGGCCGTCCGGCGCTCGAGACCGCCACCGAGCACCTACCGGCGGTGGAACGGGACCGATTGCGCGGCTGACCAGTCGTCGCACCCGGTGGCACCGAACACCGCGCGCCGGTCTCCGACAGGATGGTCGGAACACGACAGGAGCTCATCGGTGCACTCTCACGGCGGCACGCTCGGGACCTTCACCCTCATCGCCCTCACCGTGGCGGGCGCGGTGTACATCGCCGGCACCGCCGGACAGCGGCGTCGTGGGCACACCGCCTGGCCCCTGGCCCGCACGGTCTCCTGGATCGCCGGCCTGCTCGCCGTCGCCGCGGTCCTGGTCGGTCCGCTCGGCCACGCCGGCGGTCACGACCTCACCACCCACGTCCTCGGGCACGTCGTCATCGGCATGGTCGCCCCGGTGCTGCTCGTCCTCGGCTCGCCCGTGACGCTCGCCCGCCGCACGCTCGAACCCGTCCCGCTGCAGCGCCTCGGTCGCCTGGGCCGCAACCCGCTGACCCGGGCACTCGCGTTCCCGGTGGTCGCCGCGGTCCTCGCCGTGGGTGGGTCCTGGCTGCTCTACACCGGCACCACCGCGGCCGACTCGACCCGCGACCCGGCGCTGCACTCGGTCGTGATGATCGGGTTCCTGCTCGCCGGGCTGCTCCTGACCGCGGGGGTGGTCGGCGTCTCGGCCGGCATCCGTCGCAGCCCGCGGTGGCTCCGGGTGAGCGTCGCGGTGCTGTCGACCGCCGTCCTCTGCGTCGAGGCCGCGCTGATGGACACCGCCGGGGTGCCCGGCATCCCCGCCGACCAGGTCCGGTCCGCCTCGGCAGCCCTGTGGATCGGCGCGGTGCTGTACGCGGTCGCGCTCGGTGTCGTGGTCGCCGGCGAACGGGGTCGCGACGAACGGGCAGCACGGGACGAACGGGCCGCCCGCGACGTCCAGACGGCAGGTCCCGCCCGGGAGGCCCGCCCCACGCCCGACACGCCCGTCGCCTCCGACCCGGCACGCTGAACCGCGCCCCGGCGCGTCCGGTGCGCCGTCGGTCGGTGCGCAGCGCGCACCGACCCACGCTGGGAGCTCCCCACGAGGCGGAGGCGTACCGATGGGACCACGCGCGCCGGGCCTCCCGTCCGGCCGCGACCGCGACGAGAGGAGCGCACGCATGCGCGCACTGACCTGGCAGGGCACCGAGAAGGTGTCCGTCGAGACCGTTCCCGACCCGACCATCCAGGAGCCGACGGACGCGATCGTCCGGATCACCTCCACGGCGATCTGCGGCTCCGACCTGCACCTGTACCGCGTCCTCGGCCCGTACATCGACAAGGGCGACGTCCTGGGCCACGAGCCGATGGGCATCGTCGAGGAGGTCGGCTCGGCCGTCACGAACCTCAAGGTCGGCGACCGCGTCGTCGTCCCCTTCAACATCTCCTGCGGCCACTGCTACATGTGCCAGCGCGGCCTGCAGTCGCAGTGCGAGACCACCCAGGTCACCGCGTACGGCAGCGGCGCCTCCCTGTTCGGCTTCACGAAGCTCTACGGCCAGGTCCCCGGTGGTCAGGCCGAGTACCTCCGCGTGCCGCACGCCGACTACGGGCCCATCAAGGTGCCCGACACCGGTGCCGACGACCAGTGGCTCTTCATGAGCGACATCCTGCCGACCGCATGGCAGGGCGTGCAGTACGCGAACGTGCCCGAGGGCGGGACGCTCACGGTGCTCGGTCTCGGCCCGGTCGGGCAGTTCGCCGCCCGCATCGGCAAGCACCTCGGTTACCGCGTGCTCGCCGTCGACCCGGTGCCGGCGCGTCGTGACCTCGCCGCGAAGTACGGCATCGAGACGTTCGACATGTCGAAGGACCTGGTCGCCGAGCTCGTCGACCTGACCGACGGCCGCGGCCCGGACGCCGTCGTCGACGGTGTCGGCATGGAGGCGCACGGCAACCCCGTCGCCGACCTCGCCCAGCGCGCCGCGGGTCTGCTGCCCGACAAGCTGGCGCAGAAGGCCATCGAGACCGCCGGTGTCGACCGCCTCGACGCCGTGCACACCGCGATCGACCTGGTCCGCCGCGGTGGCACCGTCTCGCTCAGCGGCGTCTACGGCGGCATGGCCGACCCGATGCCGATGATGACGATGTTCGACAAGCAGATCACCATCCGCGAGGGCCAGTGCAACGTGAAGCGCTGGATCGACGACCTGATGCCGCTCGTCGAGGACCCGTCCGACCCGCTCGGCACCCTCGACCTGACCACGCACCGGGTCTCGCTCGAGGACGCCCCGCACATGTACGAGGTCTTCCAGAAGAAGGAGGACGACTGCATCAAGGTCGTCCTCGACCCGGCACTGCCCGCGGGATCACCGGCCGCAGCATGACCCGGGTGGTCGTCGTCGGCGCCACCGGGAACGTCGGGACAGCGCTGCTCCGTCGTCTTCGGGACGCCGGCGTCGACCTGGTCGGCGTCGCGCGTCGACAGCCCGACCTGCGCGCCCAGCCGTACGACAGTGCGCTCTGGCACGCGGTCGACGTCGGCGCCCCGGACGCGATCGACCGGCTGACGGCCGTCTTCCGCGGTGCCGACGCCGTCGTCCACCTGGCGTGGGCGCTGCAGCCGACGCACGACATCCACGCGCAGCACCGCACCGACGTCCGCGGCACCGCGAACGTCCTGGCTGCCGTCGCGGCCGCGGGCGTGCCGCAGGTCGTCGTCGCGTCCTCGGTCGGCGCCTACCGCGGGGTCGACGCCGACGGCAAGCGCACCCCGGTCGACGAGTCCTGGCCGACCGACGGCATCCCGACGGCGACCTACTCGATCCACAAGGCCGAGAACGAGCGGGCCATGGACGGCTTCGAACGTGAGCACCCGGACGTCGTCGTGACCCGGCTGCGCCCCGGGCTGGTCTTCCAGCGGGACGCCGCCGCCGAGATCCGCGGACTGTTCCTCGGGCACCTGGTGCCGATGCGGATCGTGCGCTGGATCCGCTGGGCGGTGCTGCCGCTGCCGTACCCGTTCGTGTTCCAGGCCGTGCACGCCGACGACCTGGCCGACGCCTACTGGCGGGCGATCGACCGGCGGGCCGCCGGGGCGTTCAACATCGCCGCCACCCCCGTGCTCACACCGCCGCGGATGGCGCGTGTGTTCGGGATGCTCGGCGCGGTCCGCGTCCCGCTCGGCCTGGTCCGCGGGCTCGTCACGCTGACCTGGCGGCTGCGCCTGCAGCCCACCGACGCCGGCTGGGTGGACATCGCCGCCGGGGTGCCGATCATGCGCACCGACCGGGCGCGCGACGTGCTCGGGTGGGAGGCGCGGCACAGTGCCGAGGACGCCATGCGTGACCTCGTGGCCGGGTTCGCGGACGAGCACGGCGTGCCGGCGTCGCCGCCGTTGCGGGGCTGAGGGCCGGTTCGGCCGGTCGGGCCGGCTGGGCGGTTGGGCGGTCGGGCGCCCGGGTCCGCTGAAGAGCGGACTGGTGCGACCCGCTGTCGCGGGTGAGGATACGAGTCAGTTGCAGTGCGCAACTGTCTTGTGCTTCACCGACAGAGGAGTCGACATGCAGAAGTCCATCGCGGCCGCAGCCGTGGCCACCGTCATCGCCGCCGGCCTGTTCGCCGCCGCGCCCGCCTCGGCGCTCACCGCGTCCACCAGGGTCGTCGGCGGCGAGAAGGCCCCGGCGACGGCGTCGATCGTCCAGCTGCAGGCGACGGGAGGCACGATCCCCGCGGGCTACGCCAGCTCGTGCACCGGCGAGCAGATCAGCGCGTCCTGGGTCCTCACCGCCCGGCACTGCATCGACGGCATCGGGGCGATGAACGTCTACCACTCGAACTCGACGGCCAACCGCGGCACCCCCGTCGCCGTCGACCGGATCAGCGCCGCCCCCACCGGCGACGTCGCCCTCGTGCACCTGCGCACCGCGTACGCCCTGTCGTCGTACACGCAGCTGGACCTGGCCGCGACCGCGAAGTCGAGCGGCACCGGCACGATCCAGGGCTACGGCCTCCGTGCGAACGCCGTGCAGTCCGACGGGCTGTACCAGGCGTCCGTGTCCCTGACCGGGGCGAGCACCGACGCGTTCGGCGGCCGGGCGCAGCACGTGACCGGCGTCTCGGGAGCCTCGAACCACGGCGACTCCGGCGGGCCGCTCATCGTCAACGGCAAGGTCGTCGGCGTGTGCTCCACCGGTGACAGCGCCGACCCGGGGGCGAACACCCGGGCCGGGTCGAACTACGCGCTGCTCGCACAGGCGTCCTCGTGGATCCGGAGCACGGCGGGCATCTGACCGCCTGCGCGTCTGCGCGGAGCAACGGGCGTCACGGTCGTCGACCGTGGCGCCCGTTCCTCTGTCCGCGTCAGGGAGTACGGGGCCGTCCCCGACCTGACGGTCTGTCCCCGCAGCGGAACGAGGTGGCGTGGTCTGCACCGCACCGGGCCGACCTGGCGGATGATGGGACGGTGAACCGCACCGATCGTCTCTACGGTGTCGTGGAGGAGCTGCGGGCAGTGTCACCGCGGCCGCGGAGCGCGCGTCGTCTCGCAGAACGGTTCGACGTGTCCGTGCGGACCATCGAGCGGGACCTCGCCGCACTGCAGCAGTCCGGTCTGCCGATCTGGGCGGAGCCCGGCCGGACCGGTGGGTACGTCATCGATGCCGCAGCCACGCTCGGCCCCGCGGGTTTCACGCTCGACGAAGCCCTCGCGGTGGTGATCGGACTCAGCGCGCTGCAGCACAGCCCGTTCCGGCAACCCGCCCGGACCGCCGCCCGGAAGGTGCTCGCGGTCATGCCGGACCGGGACGCGGGACGGGTCAACGCCGTCGCCTCCCGGGTGCACTTCCTCGAGAGCGGAGACGAGCCGGTCGTGCCGGCCGAGTTCGCCGAGGCGCTGCGCGCCGATCGTGTCGTGCGGCTGCGCTACCAGGACGCCAGTGGTGCGGAGTCCACCCGGGACGTCGAACCGCTGGGGTCGATCGCGAAGGACGGCCAGTGGTACCTCATCGCCTGGTGTCGGCTGCGGGACGGCGTGCGGGCGTTCCGCGGCGACCGGATGCTGTCGGTGACGGTCACCGGTGAACGGCCCCCGGTCCGCACCGTCCGGCCCGAGGACCTCGCGATCCAGTACGGACGACTCCGCTCGGTCGTCGACGACTGATCCGCAGCCGACGGATCCCGCGGAACACCGACAGGACGGTGTCGCGACCACCGGTGAGGCTGGTGTCTCCGACTCACCCACTCCCTTGGAGGATCCCCGTGTCGTTCACATCCGTCCGCATCGTCACCGACGACCTCGACGGCCTCGTCGCCTTCTACGAACGGGTCACGGGCCAGCAGGCCGAGCGCCCCGCCCCGGTCTTCGCGCAGTTCAGCGGCCCCGGCGCGGACCTCGCGATCGCCAGCACCGCCACCGTCGCGATGCTCGACGGCGCCGTCACTCCCGCTGCCAACAGGTCGGTGATCATCGAGTTCGAGGTCGCCGACGTCGACGGTGAGTTCGCCAGGCTGCAGCTCGGCAGCGACGACGTCGTGCTCGAACCGACGACGATGCCCTGGGGCAACCGCTCCGCGCTCGTCCGTGATCCCGACGGCAACGTCGTCAACCTGTTCAGCAGGCCGGCGACCGACTGAGCGACCGATCTCGTCAGGCGCGCAGTCGCTGCAGTTCCTCGCGCAGTGTCTCGACGGCCCAGTCTCCTTCGCCCGCACGGAGGAGGAGGTGCACGGCCAGGCCGTCGACCAGTGCGTGCAGGCGGCGGGCCGCGTCGAGCAGCTCTGGCCCCGGAGGGTGGCGGTCCGGTCCGACCGGGCGGCCGGGTGAACGTGGACGTCGCCCCGGCCGCCGTGCTCAGGGGGTGACCCGTGCGCTCGTCCTCGTCACCCGGTCCCCGCTCGATCCGCCCGGGTCAGTGGAGCGCGATCATCGTCGCCGGGCGAGCACTCCGGAGACGACGAGCAGCAGGAGCGCGACCGTCGCCATCACCGCGACGGCGAACGGCGTGCCCGCGGCCGCGATGAGGACCCCCGCCAGTGCGCTGCCGATCGCGCCGCCGACGTTGTGGCTCGTGTTGACCCAGGTGGTCGCCGCGTTCTGACGGTGCTCACCACCGGCAGTGTGCGCGGCCATGTACGCGACGATCATGACGGGGGAGAAGAAGACGCCGGCGGCCGCGACCACGACGCTGACCGCCACGGCACCGGTGACCACCGCGATGAGTGACGAGAGCGTCAGCAGCCCGAGCGCGAGTGCGACGAGTTGCCGCGCGGGGGAACCGGGCACCTTCACCGCGCCGTAGACCAGTCCACCGACGGCACTCCCGCCCGCGAACAGCCCGAGCGCCACACCGGCCGCAGCTGCACCCCCGTGGTCGGACAGGACCGCCGGCACGGCGACGCTGAGACTGCCGGAGATGCTGCCCGCGACGAGCGCCGGCAACAGGACGGCGACGAACCGACGTTCTGCGAGCAGGGAACGACGACGTTCGACGGTCTCGCCACGAGGACGCCCGCCCATCGCTCCGACGGTGGGAGTCGCGACGAACAGCAGACCGCCGACGACGACGAGCACGGCCGGGACGAACAGTGCGAGTCCCGGGTCGACCACCGCGAGCGCCAGCCCGGCGACGGCCGGACCGACGAGGTAGAGCAGTTCCTCGACGACGGCATCGAAGCTCAGTCCCTTGCGCAGCAGGTCCCCTTCCGGGACGAGCGCTCCCCAGGCGACGCGCATGGTCGGTCCGATCGGCGGAGCGACCGCGCCCGCGGCAACGGCGAGGACCATGAGCAGCGCGTTCGGACCGTCCGCCAGCGATGTGATCGCCAGCGCGGCGACCGCCCCGCCGAAGAGGAGCACGAGGGCCCCGAGGACCGGGCGGGCACCGTGCCGGTCGATGAGCCATGCGCGGGCAGGGGCCAGGAGGCTCGCGCCGGCGCCGTAGAGGGCGACCGCGACGCCTGCCTGTGCGATCGAGCCGGTGGCATCGGAGACGGCGTAGAGGAGCGGGAGGAGGACGAGTGCGTACGCCGCGCGGCCGGTCAGTGCGGCGGAGAAGGTCGGGAGGACATGTGGTGTTGCGAGCGCGTCACGAAGACGCGCAGTCCGTGTGGACATGAGCGTGGGACTCCAGGGGCACGAGCACGCCCTGGGGGCGTGCTGATGAAGTGGATCGGAAGGCCGCGCGCTCAGAGACGAGCGCGGCTCCCGATCAATCCCCTGCAGTGAGCATCTCTGAAGCCTATCGACCGTTGCGATGCGGGTGCGTCAGTCGAAGCTGGAGTCTCACTACCGATACCGTTCAAGTGGATGCACAGCGCCGTCACGGGGACTGCAGAGCTGCGTGCATCACTTTGAGGGGTTCTTGGCCTGTTTGCTGCGCCGACAGCAACAGTGCGCTGCACAAGACCTGGAGAAGCTACTTCGGCACGTCCGACGAAGCAGCCCTCGACTGTTGAGGAATGATGACAAAATCAGTAGTACTCGGCGCCATGCTTGCCGCCGTGAACCCCAATCAAGGCAACTCAATCCCTCCAGTTCTCTGGTTTGCCGGGGTGGCGATCCTCGTTGTGGTCTGTGGAGTAGTTGTGTTCATGCGCCGTCAGCGATGATCTCCTGAAGGAGTCGGCGGCGGAGTGAGCGCGCACAGGCTTTCTCATGTGGTCGACAGTGCGTTGGAAACGCCCCAATGATCGAAATGGACAGCTCCGAGCTCCTCGCAACAGTTTCGGCTGGCTGTGGAACAGCACGCGTCGGTAGCCGATCTACGACGCGTTCGCTGCAACGCCCAGGACGAGCATGCTCACGAAGACCACCCTGATCCCGGCGGTCCGTCGCTGCTCGGGCATACGAGCGAGTGTGGTGGTTCTTCCGCCGACGTCCTTCAGGAACTCCGCGACCCGACGCGGCCAGAGGGCGAACGTCAGGCCGGCGCAGAGCAGGGCCGCTCCGGCCAGCCATGCCCCGATGGCGTCAGGCATCTCGACCTCCACGCCGGCGGCTGTGCAGGTTCGGCGTGAGCCGGATGAACTGCTCGATCGCGACCCGGACCATCGTCACCGGCTTGTCGCTCGTCTCCCGCTCATCTGCGGCGGCTCCTGATGATGGTCACGGCGATGATCACAGCAGCCAACACTGCGACGATCGCCGTGGGGATCGGTTCGAAACCCACGCCGGTGAATGCGGCAGTCAACGTGTCCTCTCGGTGAGCGGGTCGGTGTGTGCTCCCCCGGAACGGTACGCCGACGCCGCTGCTGTCCGGCGGTGGAGTCAGTCCGGGGAGTCCACCGGTGCCGGGCCGGCCGTCGCGGCCTGCTCGAACAACCCCGTGGCCAGGTCGTTGAGGACCGCGTGCAGGTCCCCACGGTGGCCGGAGTCGACCGCGCGGAGCATGGCGGCGCGATCCGCGTCTTCCCCTCGACCGGCGCCGGTAGTTCTGGCCGGCTTTCGTACTCGTCCGACCCGGGCAACACGTCGTTCTCGTCGCAGGTGTCCCTTGGGGACGCCGGCAAGCTGACGGTCGACAACACCAGCGGCGGTGCGACGTTGGACCTCGTCGTCAGCATCCAGGGCTACTTCGTTCAGAACAACCCGGGTGGCGGATTCACCCCGCAGACCGGCCGGCTGGCGGACACTCGTACCGGCACAAGCATCCCCTCGGGGAGCTCCATCGCGGTGCAGGTCGCCGGCGCACGCGCAGGAGTGCCGACGGTCGAAGCCGGCCTCTCCGCAGTTGCGATGACCGTCACCGCCGTCAATCAGGACACTCGTGCCGCTTCGGCGAAGGTCTGGGCGGATGGTGCGGCTGAGCCGGGGATCCAGTCGCTGTACAGCGAGGAAGGGTCGATACAGACGACCACCGTCATCGCTCCGGTCGGTTCCAACGGCAACATCCGCATCAAGAACCAGGGTGCGGGCACCTTGAACTTCGTCGTCGACCTGCAGGGCACCTACAACTCCCTGCCCGGCGGCCCGGCAGACACGAACCAGACGGGCCAGCGCACGTCCGCGACTCGGTTGCCGTTCACCGTCTCTGACCAGACCTCCGCTTCTGTCGATGTCGGTACGGGCAACCTGATGGTCTCGACCGCAGCAATGAGCCTGCCGGGTGCGACGTCGTCGGCGCCGATCGGCGCCGCCTACAACTCTCGGTCCACGCACGAGGCGAACACCGCGACGATGGACGCCAACCGGTGGCAGTACAGCCTCGCCAGCGCAGGTACCCTCACGGCGAACGCGCTCGGTGTCGTGTACCTCGACGCACAGGGCACCGCGTGGCAGTTCACACGTGCCGGCACCGGCGCCTTCACAACCCCGGCCGGGCTGCAGCAAACCCTCACCCGCACCCTCAGTGCGACAGACGAATACCAGCTGAAGGGGTGGACGACGAACCAGATCATCCACTTCAACCTCGCCGGCTTGCCGAAGTCGATCGAGGACCGCAACAGCAACACGGTCCGCTTCACGTACGACAGCACCAAGACCTTCGCGTTCACCTCCATCGTCTCCACCGCCGGTTCTGATGGCGCCAAGACGTTGCAGTCGTCCTACGCGAACGGTGTGCAGACGTTCACGCAAACCAGCGGCAGCTCGTCGCGGTCGGTCTCGTGGACGAAGAACGCCACCGGGGACATCACCACCTACACCGACGCGACCGGCAAGAAGACGACGTTCGGGTACACGAGCGGCGACCTCACCTCGATCACTGCACCGAACGGCGGCGTCACGTCGTTCACCTACGACGGCAACGACCGGGTGACGAAGGTCTCCCAGTCGAACACGACGGCCGGTTCGCCCGGAACCGCAGTGACCCGGCTGTCCTACGTCAGCGACACCTCCACCCAGGTCGCGGACCCCCGCTCGGACCAGAGCGCGACGGTCGCGAACGCGAAGCACACCACGTACACGCTGGACAGCAAGGACCTGGTCACCAAGACCGTCGACCCGATCAACCGCGAGCGGTCGAAGTCGTACAACTCGGCCAACAACGGTGTCGCCACCTCCCAGGTCGGCGCGGCCGGCGCCGACAGCACCGGCACGACCTCGAACAAGTACGACAAGAACGACAGCCAGTCCCTGACGGCATCCCAGTCGGGCTCCGGTTCGTCGTCGTCAGCGGAGTACGGCTCGTCCTCGTCCGCCGCGGCGTACCTGCCCTCGAAGGTCACGAGCAGCTCCAGCTCGAGCTCGAGCATGGAGTACGACGACTACGGCAACCAGACGTCGTCCCAGTCGGGCTCGGTCGCCGGGTCGAAGGCGACGATCGACTACAACGGTGACGGCACCGTGAAGCAGGCGACCGCGCCGGGCAACTCCGGCAACCCGACGAAGTACACCTACGACGCGAACAAGCAGCTGTCGAAGATCACGCCGCCGACCGGCACCAGCGTCGGGGTGAAGGACTACACCTACGACGCGTTCGGTCGGGTGAAGACCGAGACGGACGGCCGTGGCAACACGACCACGTTCGGCTACGACAACGACGACCGGGGCACCACGACGTCATTCAGTGACGGCACCGCCACCGTGACGAACACGTACGACGCGAACGGCAACCAGACCGGTCAGGCTTCAGCGACCGGCACGATCACCAACGGCTACGACCAGCAGAACCGGATCGTCAGCACGGTGAACTCTGCCGGGGGCGGGCAGGTGTCGTACGGCTACGACCTCGCCGGGAACACCGTCACGGTCACGGACGCGCAGGGCACTGTCACGCACGACTACGACTCGTCCGGTGCGCTGACCACGACGACGTACCCGAGTGGCGCCGGCACCGCGAAGCAGCTGTACAAGACCGATAAGAACAGCGGCCGCCGCACGGACGTATGGCTCAACGCAACTCCCAACCCGGACACGTCGAAGGATCCGGAGGTGTGGGAAGCGCACCAGAAGACGACCTACGACAAGTCCGGCAAGATCACACGCATCCAAGCGTGGGGCGACGAGAACCGGTCGAACCCGATCGTTGACACCACGTACTGCTACATCGCGGACACCACTGCGGGCGGCACCTGCGCCGCGAACGAGGCAAACGACCGCGACAAGCTGCAGTGGTCCAAGGACAACACCACCAACCAGGCCGACTCCGGCCTGGTCACGGAGTACGGATACAAGTCCGACGACGACGCCCCGACGGACCGGCTCACCTCGGTGACCCAGACCGGCGGCTCCAAGCCGACCAACTGGAAGTTCACGTACGACGACGCTGGCAACCGCACCCGCGCTCTCGCCACCGACGTTGCGTCGGGTGATGTGAAGACCGACACAAAGTTCAGCTTCAACGCCGTCGGTCAGATCACCACCGCCGGCTACCAGTACGACGGCACGGGCAACATGACCGCCGCTCCGGGGGAGACCTTCACATACAACGGTGCGCAGCAGATGACCGCCTCCACAAAGGACGGCGTCAAGACCAGCTACACCTACGCCGGCGCCGACATGAACAAGCTGCTCTCCCAGGCCACCGACGGCGGCAAGGCGTACCAGTACACGTATGGAACGTCCGACCGCAACGGTGTCCCCGTGATCACCGCGCGTATCGTCGCTGGTGTCGGGACCGCGTCCGTGTTGAGTGACCCGGCAAGCGGCCGTCCGCTGGATCTTCGGACCACGGACGGGACCACGAGCATGTGGGTCATCGACGGCATCGGTAACCCCGCCGCCGCGATCACGGACAAGGGTGCGAAGGCGTATGTCGTGTCGTACTCCCCGTACGGCGGCGAGACCGTCTCCTACGGCGACACCAGTGCGCAGTGGCAGCAGAACCCCTATGGGTTCAAGGGCGGAATCCGTTCCAGCAGCACCAGCAACGGACTGACCAAGTTCGGGTACCGCTGGCAAACCGCAAAAACCGGCACCTGGACTGAACGTGACACCCTCGACGCGCCGCTCAGTCCGTCGAACGCTAACCGCTACTCGTATGCTGGTGGTAATCCAATCAACTTGTCCGACTCGACTGGGCGTGTTGCTGGGGTGAAGTATTTGGACGAAGTCATTGGTGGCGTGATCACCGGCCAACAGCTGGACCAAGCCGTTGGCACTGGCGACTCAAAGCAGGTAGCCCAGGCCGTTACTGGAGAGATCGTCGGCACTGCAGTTAGTGCCACTTGCGCCGGCGTCACCGCAAGTTTGACAGGTGGTGCCGCGCTCGTTGCAGTGGGCGGATGTTTCGCTGCTGGCGAGATCGCAGGTTCATACGCATCCACCGGAAAGGCTCCTTGGCAATGAAAAACACCAACAGCGTGAAGCTTGAAATATCGATTGGCGTTGTGTTCACCATCATTGGCGCAGTAGCCTTGCTTGGTCCACTTCAAAATTCCTTCCGTGGTGCGCCGATGTGGATTCTTGGCATCTTGCTCCTACTTGCCGCTGGATATATGTTCATTGACGCGGCAAGAAACCATCGAAGGAATAAGCAGCGGTAAGCCCTGACGCACACGCTGGTTTGCCAGCAATGGTGCATAGCTGTTGCTGATGACGATGCCCCGACTCGTTCTGAGAATCGGGGCATCGTTGTGCTAACGGGCCGGTTCACGGCATGAAACACCGCGGTACGCCGGCACTGACGTCCGGTCGCATCGACTTGCTCACAGGTCGTGGTCGACGAGCGTGACCACGATTGGAAGTTCGACCGGCAGGGCGATATCGCCCGGTGCCGGTGCCGGTGCCGGTGCCGCGTCAGGGGTGACGGCCACTGCGCCCTGCAAGCGGCGCAGTCGGCGCCACGTTTCGTGGCGCTCTGGCCGGAGCCCGGGGAGGTGCTGTTCGATCATGGGCGGCATCACCGGTTCACGCGACGACGAAGAAGTCGGCGTAGGGCGGCCAGGACAAAGAAGGTTCCGGTGCCGTCGAAGCGGGCGACGACGATGGCGTTGAGTTCCGAGGGCGGTGTCAGGCCGCTGCGTCGCCATTCGATTAAGTTGATTGTTTTTTATTCTGGTTTTGACAATTGCGACGTTGGCCAACGTTGCTTTGATTCTGGTCGTTAGGCACTTCAAGTCATAAGCAGACCGGTGGCACCGGGGACCGCGTCGATGAAAGATGGCGTCAAGACGAGCTACACCTACGCCGGTGCCGACATGAACAAGCTGCTCTCCCAGGCCACCGACGGCGGCACGGCGTACCAGTACACATATGGAACCAACGACCAGAACGGGGTGCCGGTGATCACCGCACGAACCGCCGCCGGTGTCGGGACCGCGTCGGTGCTCAGCGACCCCGTGACGGGTCAGCTGCTGGACCTCCGCACGACGGACGGCACCACGAGCATATGGATCATCGACGGCGGTCCGCATTTTGGTCAATTGGCCTGGTCGCGGGGCCAATTGTTGCAATCACTGGTCTAGTGCTGTTATTGATTGGCTCCAACTGGGCGATAGTGATCGCAATCCCGGGGGCAGTGCTCACCGCGTTCTTTATCTTCGGATGGTTTCGGAATCGGCACCCCCCGTGTCTCAGTGGGACTGCGATGACGCGCACCTGACCGGCGCCGCGATCGGAGCGCACCGCGACGATCGACCTTCGGGTGCACGTTCGTCGCCGGTGACGCCAACGCTGCTGCTGTCCGGCGGCGGGGTCAGTCCGGGGCGTCCGCCGGGGCAGGGCCGGCGGTGGCGGCCTGCTCGAACAGCCCCGTGGCCAGGTCGTTGAGGACCGCGTGCAGGTCCCCACGGTGGCCGGAGTCGACCGCGCGGAGCATGGCGGCGTAGCGCTCCCGGTAGTCCGCGACGACGGCCTCGCCCGCTGGACGCAGACGCAGCAGTGATCCGCGCCGGTCGGTCGGGTTCGGCGTGCGCTCGAGGAGTCCCGCCGTCGAGAGCCGGTCGACCATGTTCGTCACGGCCCCGGAGGTCAGGCCGAGGAACCCGGCGACCTCGGTGGGGGTGGAGTAGCCGGTGTCGCTGATGAGCACGAGTGCACGGAGGCCGCTCTCGTGCACGCCGGCGCGGGCGCTGAGCTGCCCCACCAGGCTCGCGTTGGCGCGCACGACGGCGTCGAACGCGGTCATCAGGTCCATCGCGTCGTGCTCGTCCTGCTCGCTCACGGGCTGGTCTCCAGATCTCTCTCGTTGCGGGAGGTTACCGGGCCGACGCGTGTCTGCCGGGCGCCGGTGCGCCTCCCGTCCGTCGTGTCCCCCGCTCTGGGGGCCGCGCGGCGGTTCCGTCTTGTTGAACCGGTGACTATCTTAATCATTGAGCAATCGGCCGAACGGAGGTTGCGAACCAGCCCCCCACGAACATCGAGGTACCCCGTGTCCAACCAGCTCCGCACCTCCCCGCTGAAGCGCATCCGTTTCGCACCCGTGGCGCTCCTCGCGGGCATCTTCGCCGCCGTGCTCCTCTCCCTCTCGCTCACCGGCACCCTGTCCGGGTTCGCCGCGAGCATCACCAACAGCAGCAACACCGCTGCCAGCGGCACGCTGATCATGCAGGAGCAGAACGCCAACGCGTCGGTCACCTGCCTCAGCACCGATGGCGGCTCGGTCTCGACCAACGCCGCGACCTGCTCCACCATCAACAAGTTCGGTGGCAGCACGACGATGACCCCGGGCAACACGGTCAACACCCCGATCACCATCAAGAACACCGGCACCGCAGCCGCCAGCACCTTCACCCTGACCCCGGGCGCCGCCTGCACGCAGAGCGCGAACGGCACGTCGAACGGCACCGCGACCGACCTGTGCGCGAAGATGAACCTCGTCGTCACCTCGGGCTCCGCCACCGTCTTCTCCGGCACCCTCGCCAGCTTCAAGGGCGGCGCCGCGATCACCTTGCCGACCGCTCCCGCCGCCGGTGCGAGCGTCCCCTTCAACTTCGCGGTCACGCTCGACTCCTCGGCCGGCAACACCTACCAGGGCCTCGCCGCCGCGGTGCCGATGACCTGGACCTTCACGGCCTGATCAGCAGTACCCCTGACCGGCGACGCTCGACCGACCCCCCTCCGGTCGAGCGTCGCCATTCCCCGTGACCACGACCGACCAGGACGGAGCAGCACATGAGCCTCACCCCGGCCATCCCGCTCAGCGGGACCCTGCCGCGGCCGTTCCTCGGCGGACGCCCGGTCAGCCGCTCCGAGACCGTCATGGCCTGGTCGGTCGCCACGATCGCGGCGCTGCTCCTCACCGCCGCCGTCCTCTTCCTCACCAACGGCGGCCGCTGGTTCGTCGTCGAGACCCCGTCGATGGGTGAAGCCGCCCCCGTCGGCACGCTCGTCCTCGACATGCCGGTGCAGGCGTCGTCCCTCCGGATCGGCGACATCGTGTCCTACTGGACCCCGGCGAACCCCGACGTCACCTACACGCACCGCGTCGTCGCGATCGACCCCGACGGCGGCATCCACGCCCGCGGTGACGTGAACGGTGCCGAGGACCCGTGGACGCTCACCCAGGAGAACCTGGTCGGCTCGCCGGTCCTGCTCGTCCCGCACCTGGGCTGGCTCTTCCGGGCCGCCCCGATCCTCCTGATCGGCACGCTCCTCATCTGGGCCCTGACCAGCGCCTTCACCGACCGGATCACGCGCGGCAGCCTGCGCATCGCCGGCAGCGCGCTCACCGTGTCGTACGCCGCGTTCCTGCTCAAGCCGTTCGTCAACGTCACGACGATCTCGAACGCATCCGCGAAGGGCACCGTCGAGGCGACCGTCGTCTCCTCCGGCATGTTCCCCGTCCGCATCGACGCCGTCGGCGGCAACACCGTGCACCTGGTCGACGGCGAGGTCGGTCGGGTCACCATCCACGAACTCTCCCACCACGGGCAGTACCAGCTGATGTCGAGCATCGACCTCGACCCGATGGGCTGGGCCGCGCTCATCGCCGCCTGCCTGCTGCCGCTGCTGTTCTGCCTGGCGTTCGGCCGCGTCGAGGCGGTGCGTGCCGCGTGAACCTGCACCGACTCCGTGACGGCAAGGTCATCGCCGTCCTGCTCGTCGTCGCGCTCGCCGTCGTCATCGTGTTGAACCAGTTCGCGCCGACCCGGTCCGCCTTCAGCGCGAAGGTGACGAACGGGTCGAACAGCGCCGGTACCGCCAGCTACTTCACCTGCGCGAGTGCGGTCGACGTGGACAACGCCAACGCACTGTTCACCTACCAGCTCACCGAAGCCTCCAACGCGAAGACCGCCGTCGACGACTCCGGCAAGGCCGCGAACGGCACGTACCAGGGGTCGATGACCACGGCGACGACGACCCCCAAGGCCTGCCCCCGCGACACCGGCGGCGCGTACGTGCTGGACGGCTCGTCGAGCTTCGTCTCCACCCCGACCATGTACCGCAACCCGACCACCTTCAGCGAGGAGGTCTGGTTCCGCACCACGGTCGCCGGCGGCCTGCTCATCGGGTTCGGCAGCAACCAGGTCACCGTCTCCGGGCAGCACGACCGCCAGGTGTACCTCAACACCAGCGGGCAGCTCGTCTTCGGTACCTACAACAACACGACGCAGGTCGTCACGTCGCCCAAGGCCTACAGCGACGGAGCCTGGCACCACGTCGTCGCGACGATGTCCGCCTCGACGGGGATGCGGCTCTACGCCGACGGAGCACTCGTCGCCTCGAACGCCGCCTTCACCACCCCGGAGACCGCGAACGGGTACTTCCGCGTCGGCTACGACACGATCACCGGGTGGCCGGGGGCGGGTGCCTACTACTTCGCCGGCTCGATGCGGTTCGCCGCCGTGTACAGCTCGGTGCTCTCCGCCACGCAGGTCGCGAACCACTACAACGCCGGGCGCTGAGGCGCGTCCCCGCTCGTCGGTGCCGCGCGCCAGACTGGGGGCATGGCACGGAAGACCGGCGTCACGGCGCCCCGCATCACGCTCACCGAACCGACGGACCTGGAGGACTGGACGCCCGGCCCCGGCGACGTCCTGACCGGCGACCGCATCGAGGGCAAGCGCATCGGCGTCCTCGAGCTGTCCGGTGAGCGGCTGCCCGACCTGGAGGTCGAGGAGTGCGTCATCGAGACCCTCCGCGCCGGCGACGCCGAACTCCGTGGCTTCCGGATCCGCGACAGCGTCGTCGAGGTCCTCGACGCCCCCGTGCTCCGCGCCGTCAGCGGTGCCTGGCGGGAGGTCCGGATCGCCGGCGGCCGGGTCGGCTCGGCCGAACTGCACGACAGCTCCCTCGCCGGCGTCGAGTTCGTCGGACTGAAGCTCGGGTTCGTCAACCTCCGCGCCTCGACGCTCACCGACGTGGTCTTCCGCGACTGCGTCATCGACGAGATCGACATCGCGGACGCCCGACTGCTGCGGGTGTCGTTCCCGGGCAGTACCGTGCGGGAGTTCGCGGGCACGAACACCCGCATCGAGGACGTCGACCTGCGGGACGCGGACCTCGACCGCCTGGAGCGGCTGGACGGCCTGCGCGGTGCGACGATCGGCGGCGAGCAGCTGTTCACGCTCGCGCCGCTGCTGGCCGCCCAGGCCGGCTACCGGGTCGAGTGACCGGCGCACTCGCACCCACCGACCTGCTCGGGCAGTGGGTGCTCGAGCGGACGGTGCACGACCGGCTCGCCGACCTGCGCGGCACCGTCACGGGTACGACCGAGCTCAACGCGGTCGACGACGACACCGTGCGCTGGCACGAGACCGGCACGATGGTCCTCGGTGACCGCACGACCCCGGTGTGGCGGACACTGGCGGTCCGGCGCGGCGCGGCCGCGGTCACCGGCGGCGGCCCGGCCCGCGGCGGTCCCGATGCCCCGGACGGCCGGTGGCGGGTCTGCTTCGCCGACGGTCGCCCCTTCCACGACTGGGTGTGGGGAGCTCGCGTCGAGCACGCCTGCGACCCCGACGACTACACGGGCCTGCTCGCCGGGACGCCCGAGCGGTGGACCGTCCGCTGGCACGCACGGGGCCCCGCGAAGGACCTGCTCCTCGCGAGCACGCTCACCCCGATGCGGTGACGGCCGGTCGGCACACGATCGCGCGGTGCCCGGTCGGAGGTGCATACTGGTGTCGTCATCCGACCCGGCAGTGGGGCTTGCCGGACCCAACCTCGACGTCCGTCGACAACAGTCCCTATCTCAGCTGGTCGCGTTCCGACGCGCCTGAGGTAGGGAGAGCCATGTCCGAACCCGTGGGGACCGACCCCGACATCGACGATGCGTCCACCGATGCGTCCACGTCCGCGACACCGCGACCGGTGCACCTGCGGTGGCGCTACCTCGGCCTCGTGGCGGTCGGGGGTGCGATCGGCACCGCCGCGCGCGAAGCGATCAGCACGGCGTTCCCGGCGCAGCACGGAGTGTCGTGGGCGATCTTCTGGATCAACGTCTCCGGTGCGCTCCTGCTGGGGCTGCTGCTCGAGCACCTCGCCCGCCGGGGAGCTGATGCGGGCCGCCGCCGGACGATGCGGCTCCTGCTCGGCACCGGAGTCCTCGGCGGCTTCACCACGTACAGCACCCTCGCGACGAGCACCGCGGTCCTGTTCCGCGACGGCCGCGGGCTCGACGGGACCGGGTACTCGCTGCTGACGGTGCTCACCGGTGCCGTGGCGACCGGTGTCGGCATCGCCGTCGCGGGCCGGATCCGGTCGAACGGAGCGCGGGCATGAGCGCGGTGGTCTTCCTCGGCGTCGCGGCTGCCGGCGGTCTCGGTGCGGCGCTGCGCTTCGTCCTGGACGGGGCGGTCAACCGGGGGCGGGAGTTCCGGATCCCGGTCGGGACGCTGACGATCAACGTCACCGGTTCGTTCCTCCTGGGCGTCGTCACCGGCGCCGCCGGGCACCTCGGCGTCGTGCCGGTCGCGGTCCTCGGCACCGGGCTCCTGGGCGGCTACACGACGTTCAGCACCGCCAGCTTCGAGACCGTCCGCCTGGCCCGCAGCGGCCGCACCACGGCCGCCGCGGTCAACGGGCTCGGGATGCTCGTGGTGTCGGTGGCCGCTGCTGCCGCGGGTGTCGCGCTCGGCGCCCTCACCTGACCGGGAAGGGCGCATCGACTCCTTCCGCTGCGCGCCCCCGGACCGCGGCCGCGACGTCCGCCTGCAGCAGGTCGCCGTGCACGGCCGCCCCGGTCTGCGACCCCGCCGCTGCCGCGACGACCACGGTGTGCATCGCGTTCGCCGCGTTGCCCGCCGCGTACACGCCGGGCACGTCGGTCCGTCCGACCGCGTCGACCGCCAGCACCCGGCCGATCACCGTGCCGTTGACCTCCTGGTCCACCGGTGTCAGCCCGAGTCGGGCGGCCCACTCGACCCGGGCCTCGACCCGGCTCGCAGCCGCCAGGGCATCGAGCCCGACGACGGTCCCGTCCGCGAGCTCCACTCCGGACAGCGCGTCGCCGTCGGAGAGCACACGGACGATCGGGGTCCGGACCACCCGGATGTCGCGGGCTGCGAAACCGGCCAGCACGGTGTCGTCGAGCAGGTCGGGATCCGCCACGAACGCCGTGACGTCGTCGCTCAGCGCGCGGAACAGCTGTACCTGGTGCGCGGCCGCCGCCATCGTGACGAGGACCCCGATCCGGCGGTCGCGGACCTCCCACCCGTGGCAGAACGGGCAGTGCACGACCCCGCGGCCCCACTGCTCCGCCAGCCCCGGGACGTCGGGCAGGACGTCGACCGCCCCGCCGGCCACGACCACGCGGCGGGCGGCGACGACCTCGCCAGAGGCCAGGGTCAGCCGGAAACCGACCGGGTCGTCGGCGGTGACGGGTGTGGCGGACGCGGCCACGATCCTCCCGTCCGTCACGGTGACCCCGTAGCGGGCGACCTCCTGGCGCCCGATCCGGACCAGCTCGCGGGGTGCGGTGCCCTCCTGGCCCAGCAGGTTGTGGACGCCCTCGGCGGGTGCGTTGCGGGGCTCACCCGCGTCGACGACCAGGACGGAGCGGCGCGAGCGCCCGAGGATGAGGGCGGCGGACAGGCCGGCGGGACCGCCGCCGACGACGATGACGTCGAAGTGTTGAGACATGCGGTGATCCTCGGTCGCCCGTGATGAAAGCGGCAAGTGCTGTTGCCGGTGTGGCAAGCTCGGCGCATGACACCCGGCCGGGAGGCACGCCCCACCGAACCGACGACGGCCGACGTCGTCGACGCGGTCGGCCCGCGCCTCCGGGCGCTCCGCACCCGACGCGACGTCACCCTCGCGGCACTCGCAGAGCGGACCGGGATCTCGATCAGCACCCTGTCCCGCCTGGAGTCGGGGCAGCGGAAGCCCACCCTGGAACTGCTGCTGCCACTGGCACGCGCGTACCAGGTGCCGCTCGACGACCTGGTCGGGGCGCCGGCGACCGGCGACCCGCGGGTGCACCTCAAGCCGGAGCGGCACGGTCGCCGCGTGGTGATCCCGCTGACGAAGCGGACCGGGGGAGTGCGGTCGTTCAAGCAGCTCATCGAACCGAACGACCACGGCTCGGACACGACGCTGAAGACGCACGAGGGCTACGAGTGGCTCTACGTGCTCTCCGGCCGGCTCCGACTGGCGCTCGGCGACGAGGTGTTCGACCTCGGCCCGGGTGAGGTCGCCGAGTTCGACACCCACACCCCGCACTGGGTCGGCAACGTCTCGGACCAGGTGACCGAGGTGCTCTGCCTGTACGGGCCGCAGGGGGAGCGGGCGCACGTGCGGTCGAAGCCCGCCTGATCGGCGACCGCAGAACGCAACGTCGGCGGCGAACCGCAACGCGATCGCGTTGCGGTTCGCCGCCGACGTTGCGTCTTGCGGTCAGCCGACGGTGCGTCGTGCGGTCAGCCGACGGCGGCGCGGTAGCGCTCGAGCACCTCGGGGTGCGGGTCCGCCGGGATCGACGTCGTCGGGATCGACCAGCCGGGGAGCTCCCCGGTGACGACCCACGCCGCCTGCCGCGCAGCACCCGCGGCGACGTACTCGCCGGGTTCGGGCACCAGGACCTCGCGGCCGAAGACCTGCGCCGCGACGACACGGACGGCCTCGTTCTGCGCGGCCCCACCGATGAGCAGCAGTCGCTCCACGGTGACGCCGGTGCGCTCGACCGCGGCCAGGCCGTCGGCGAGGGCGCAGAGCATGCCCTCCACCGCGGCACGGGCCAGGTGCGCCCGGTCCGTCGTGCCGGGCGTCATGCCGAGCAGCGACGCGGTGGCGTCCGGCCGGTTCGGGGTGCGCTCGCCGACGAAGTACGGCACCAGGACGAGGCCGTCGGCGCCGGCCGGGGCCTGCAGCGCCAGTCGACCGAGCTCGGCGTGGTCGACGCCGAGCAGGCCGCCGATCACCTCGAGCACCCGCGCGGCGTTCAGCGTGGTGACGATCGGCAGTCGGGAGCCCGTGGCGTCCGCGAACCCGGCGACGGTGCCGGACGGGTCCTCGATCGCGGTGTCGGTCACGCCGAACACGGTGCCGCTCGTGCCGAGGGACACCGCGACGTCGCCAGCGGCCAGGCCGAGGCCGAGCGCGGCACCGGCGTTGTCCCCGGCGCCCGCTGCGACGACGAGCCCACGGGAGGCCCGTGCACCGCCCGGCAGGTCGACGTCCTGCTCGAGGGTCCCCATCGCCTCGGCCGGCTCCACCACGCGCGGCACGACGACGGCGTCCCCGTCTTCGGCGGTCCCGGCGACCCGGAGCGGGCGGCCGAGCGCGAGCGCGAACAGCTCCGGGTCGTACTCGCGGCGGGCCGGGTCCCAGTAGGCGGTGCCGCTGGCGTCGGAACCGTCGGTCGCGAGCGCGTCCAGGTCCGGGCCGAGCGGGCTCTCGTCCGCCGGGCCGTAGCCGCGGAGGCGCCAGGACAGCCAGTCGTGCGGCAGCGCGACGGCGGCCACGCGGGCCGCGTGCGAGGGCTCGGCGTCGCGGAGCCAGCGCAGCTTCGTGGCGGTGAACGAGGCCACCGGGACCAGACCCGTGCGGGCGACCCATGCCTCCCGGCCGAGTTCCTCGACCATCTCGGCAGCGGCGGCCGCACTGCGGACGTCGTTCCAGAGCAGTGCCGGGCGGATCACGCGACCGTCGGCGTCGAGCACGACCATGCCGTGCTGCTGCCCGCCGATGCCGATCGCGGCGACGTCGTCCAGGCCGCCGGCGTCGGCGACCGCGGTGCCGAGGGCGTCCCACCAGGCGGCGGGGTCGACCTCGGTGCCGTCGGGGTGCGTGGCACGGCCGGAGCGGACGACCTGGCCGGTCGAGGCGCGGCGGACGACGACCTTGCAGGACTGCGTGGACGAGTCGACCCCGGCGACGAGGAGGTCCTCGCCGCCGGGGTCGGTCGCGCTGGAGGCGATCTCAGCCACGAGCGCCCATCAGGTGCTCGACGGCGAGCTGCTGCAGCCGGACGAAGCCGAAGCCCTTGCCGCCGAAGTAGGCGTCGGTGTCGAAGTCCTCGTACGCCGAGGTGTCGGCGAGGAACGCGTCGTAGCTCTCGCCCGGGTTCAGCGTCGGCTTGGCGAGCTCGGAGACCTTGGCGGCCTCGAGCGCTGCCTGGACCTCGGGGTCGGCGCGGAAGGCCTGCGCGCGCTCCTTGAGGAGCAGGTACATGCGCATGTTCGCGGCGGCCGAGTCCCAGACGCCCGTGATGTCCTCGGTGCGGCTCGGCTTGTAGTCGAAGTGCCGGGGGCCGTCGTAGGCGCGGCCACCCTGCGGTGCGCCGTGCTCGAGCAGGTCGACGAGCGAGAACGCGTTCTGCAGGTCACCGTGACCGAAGACGAGGTCCTGGTCGTACTTGATGCCGCGCTGACCGTTGAGGTCGATGTGGAAGAGCTTGCCCGAGTACAGCGCCTGGGCGATGCCGGCGGTGAAGTTCAGGCCCGCCATCTGCTCGTGGCCGACCTCGGGGTTCACGCCGAAGAGCTCGGGGCGCTCGAGGGTGTCGATGAACGCGATGGCGTGGCCGAGTGTCGGCAGCAGGATGTCGCCGCGGGGCTCGTTCGGCTTGGGCTCGATGGCGAACTTGATGCCGTAGCCCTTGTCGGTGACGTACTGGGCGAGGAGGTTGACGGCCTCGCGGTAGCGCTCGAGCGCGGCCTGGACGTCCTTGGCGGCGTCGTACTCGGCGCCTTCGCGGCCACCCCACATGACGAAGGTCTCGGCGCCGAGCTCGGCGGCGAGGTCGACGTTGCGGAGCACCTTGCGGAGGGCGAAGCGGCGGACGTCGCGGTCGTTCGAGGTGAAGCCGCCGTCCTTGAAGACCGGGGCGGAGAAGAGGTTCGTGGTCACCATCGGGACGACGACGCCGGTCGACTCGAGCGCGCCCTTGAGGCGGTCGATCTGGGTCTGCCGCTCGGCGTCGGTCGAGCCGAACGCGAACAGGTCGTCGTCGTGGAAGGTGAGGCCGTAGGCGCCGAGCTCGTCGAGCTTCTCGACCGCCTCGACCACGTCGAGCTGGGGGCGCGTCGGGCCGCCGAAGGGGTCCGAGCCGTTGTAACCGATGGTCCAGAGACCGAAGGAGAACTTGTCGTCGCGGGTGGGCTGCACTGCCATGAGGGTCTGCCGATCGTCGTCGAGCGGATTTGTTGTCAGCCAGAACATATCCCGTGCGAGGGGCGTCCGCAACCCCCGATCGCCCCTCCGACACTGTGAGGACGGTCATCGGATGGCCACCCGCTGTTCGACCCGACGCCGCGAACCGGACGAGCGCGCGGGGCGCTCCGTTCACCCCGCGCGCCGAAGCTCCTGCCGGAACCGCGTCCACGACGCCGGGACCGCATCCGCCACGACGAAGGAGCCCCGATGAGCCGGCCGAAGCCCGAGCAGCACGCACCCGACGTCACCCTGGGCGCGGCACCGCCGCTCGCTCCCGGCGCCACGCACCCCGCCGCCGTCCGACACGGCGTCAGCCGCCGGACGGTGCTGCTCGGCGGTGCGGCCGCGATCGCCGCGGGCGTCGCCGCCGGGTCACTGACGGGAGGCCCGTCCTCCGCCACCGCGCAGGCTGCGACTCCGCGACACGGTCGGCACGGATCGATCAAGGACGTGCAGCACGTCGTCGTGCTCATGCAGGAGAACCGGTCCTTCGACCACTACTACGGCACCTTCCCCGGCGTCCGCGGCTTCGGCGACAAGCAGGCCGTCGAACTGCCCGGCGGGACCGACGTCTTCGCCCAGCCCGACCCCACCCGCACCGACGGGGGCGTCCTGCTGCCGTTCCCGCTCGACTCCGCGAACCACGACGCCCAGAACGCCGGCGGACTCGACCACTCGTGGGGTGGCGGGCACACCGCGTGGAACGGCGGTGCGTGGAACCGCTGGGTCACCGCGAAGAGCGGGCAGACGATGGGCTACTTCACCGGCGAGGACCTGCCGTTCCACCACGCGCTGGCCTCGGCGTTCACCGTCGCCGACCACTACCACTGCTCGCTCATCGGACCGACGACCCCGAACCGGCTGTTCCAGTGGTCCGGCACGATCAACCCGCAGGGCGGACTCGGCGGCCCGGCGACCGACAACCCCGACGACTACCTGCCCGTGTACCACTGGACGACCTACCCGGAGCGGCTGCAGCAGGCCGGGGTGACGTGGAAGACCTACGCGAACGCCGAGGTCGGCGACGACGGCTCCCACCCCTACGTCGGCGACTACGGCGACAACCCGCTCTGGCTGTTCCAGCAGTACCACGACGCCCTCGCCTCGAAGGACCCCGCGGTGCACGACCTGGCCGACCGCGGTGGGCTGCACGACGGGTGGCTGCCGGACTCGGGCAAGGGGCTCGACGTGCAGCACCTGCTCAGCGACTTCGGCCGTGACGCCGCCGCGAACACGCTGCCCGCCGTCTCGTTCGTCGTCGCGCCCTACGGCTGGAGCGAACACCCCGCCGCGAGCCCCGACTACGGCGCCCACTACACGAACGCGGTCATCCAGGCGCTGATGAGCAACCCGGACACCTGGGCCAGCACCGTCCTGCTCATCAACTACGACGAGAACGACGGCTACTTCGACCACGTGCTGCCGCCGCTCGCCGAACCCGGGACCCCCGACGAGTACGTCGCCGGACTGCCCGTCGGCTACGGCACCCGCGTGCCGCTGACCGTCGTCTCGCCGTGGTCCCGCGGCGGATGGGTCGACTCGCAGGTGTTCGACCACACGTCGGTGATCCGCTTCCTCGAGACCTGGACCGGCGTCCACGAGCCGAACATCTCCGCCTGGCGCCGGACCATCTCGGGCGACCTGACCTCGTGCTTCGACTTCGCGAACCCGGACTTCTCGATCCCCACCCCGGCCGAGGTCCCGCCGCTCAGCGAGACGCAGAAGCTCGTCGCCGCGGCCGACGCCGACCGTGGCAAGCCGAAGGTCACCGAGCCGGCCGTCGGTGCCCAGCGTCGGCCGACGCAGGAGCCCGGCACCTCGACGCGGCACCGGTCGCTGCCCTACCGGCAGTCCGCGGACGTCGCCGTCGACCGGACCCGCGGCCTCGTGACGCTGACGATGCGCAACGACGGACGGCAGGGTGTCTCGCACCAGGTCTTCCCGAACACCGGGCTGCCGTTCGTGTCCAGCCCGCACACCGTCGCCGCCCGCTCGACCGCCACCTACGAGTGGGACACCGCAGCGCACGACGGTGCCTACGACTTCAGCGTCTACGGTCCGGACCGCTTCCTCCGCCGGTTCGCCGGGAAGGTCGTCGCCGGTTCCGACCGGGACCTGGCACTGCCGGAGGTCACGGCGACGCCGCGCACCGGTCGCGACGCCGGACTGCTCCTGCGACTCGGCAACGGCGGGCGGAAGCCGGTGCGGTTCACCCTCACCGCGAACGACTTCGTCGAGCACCACGAGACCGTCGTGCTCGCCGGACGGCACTCGGACGCGGTGCGGTGGCCGCTCGACGCGTGGGGCTACTACGACGTCGTGGTGACGGCCGACGACGGTACCGGGTTCCGGTACCGGTTCGCTGGCCGAGTGGAGTGACCCGGCACCGGCACTCGTCCACAGATCCGCTGCGCAGCCGCCGGCAGCCCGACCCGCCCTGGGATACTCGGCACATGTCCACCGACCCCGCGGAACAGTCCGGCTCCCGCCCCACGCTCGAGGCCCTCGCGCGCCGGGCATCGGTGTCCCCGGCCACCGTGTCGAAGGTCCTGAACGGTCGGCCCGGCGTCTCCGGGCCGACCCGGGAGCGCGTGGAACGCCTGCTCGCCGGCTCCGGCTACGCCCAGCGGGACACCCCGCCCGGCCCCGGCTCGCTCGTCGAACTCGTCGTCGAGGACCTGGCCAGCGAGTGGTCGATCGAGATCGTCCGCGGGGTCGAGTCCGTCGCCCGCGAGCACGGGTACGCCCTGTCCCTCTCCGCCCTCGGCCCGGACCACGCCGTCGGCGAGGACTGGATCACCGGCGTCCTGCACCGCCGACCCGCGGCGATCGTGCTGCAGTTCTCCGCCCTCACCGCGGGCCGTCGCGACCAGCTCCGCGCCCGCGGCATCCCGTTCACGGTCGTCGACCCGGTCGGCGACCCGCCCGCCGACGTCCCCGTCGTGGGTGCGACCAACACCGCCGGGGGCGCGGCCGCGACCGAGCACCTGCTGGACCTCGGCCACACCCGCATCGCGGCGATCGCCGGGCCGCTCGACATGGCCTGCGCGGTCGACCGGTTGGCCGGGCACCGTGCGGCGCTCGCCGCAGCCGGACTGGAGGCCCGCCCCGCCGCCGCCACGCCCGTCCCGGCCGCCATGTCCGACCCGGCCGCCATGTCCGTCCCGTCCGGCGCGCCCGCCCCGTCCGGCACGCCCGATCCGTCCGTCGTCGTCGCCCGGTTCAGCCGGGAGGACGGCGAACGCGCGGCTCGCGAACTGCTGGCGCTCCACCCCCGGCCGACGGCGATCGTCACCGGCAACGACCTGCAGGCCCTCGGCGTGCTCGACGCCGCGCGGTCGTTCGGGCTGCGGGTGCCGGAGGACCTGTCCGTCGTCGGGTTCGACGACGTCGCTCCGGCACGGTGGGCGCGGCCCGCGCTGACGACGATCCGGCAGCCCCTGCAGGAGATGGCGGAGCGGGCGACCCGGATGGCGCTGCGCCAGCACGCCGGTGCCGGCGTCGACGAGCCCGCGGGTGGCGCGCCGGACGAGCCGGTCCGGGTCGAGCTCGCCACGACGCTCGTGGTCCGCGATTCGACGGCCGCACCCGGTGTCGGGGCGGGGGACGAGCCTCCCGTCCGTGATCACGTGCTGGCCGACGAGCCCCGTGACGTGACCACCGTCGAGATCGTGGGCGGACCCGAGGCACTGCGTGTCGGACTGCACGAGCACGACCCGGCCTGGGCGGTGACGTTCGCGGAGCACCGGGAGCGGATCCTCCGCGCGGTCGGACCGCTCGACGTGCGGGTCGAGCACATCGGGTCGACCTCGGTGCCGGGGCTCGCCGCCAAGCCGATCGTCGACCTGGTCGTCGTCGTGCCGGACATCACCGACGAGTCCGCGTACCTCGACCCGCTGCTGGGTTCCGGCTACGAGCTGCGGGTGCGGGAGCCCGGCCACCGGCTGGTGCGGACGCCGACGCGGGACGTCCACGTGCACGTCTACGAGCGAGGCGCGACCGCGGTCGAGGACTACCTGCTGCTGCGCGACCGGCTGCGGAACGACCCGGACGACCGGGCACTGTACGAGGCGACGAAGCGGGCCCTGCTCAGCGGGACGTGGGACGACATGAACGACTACGCGGACGCGAAGACCGACGTGATCCGCGCGGTGATGGACCGGGCGCGGGCAGCGGTGACGTTACCCGGGTAACACCGTGCGACCGCTGGTTCGTAAACCAGAACACACCACGGGTTGACACGAGTAAACCCGTACCGCCACACTGGCCGGACGCTCCGCCGGACCCGGCGGTGTGCAACGACGCACAGGAGGACAGCACATGACGTTCACCCTCGGCATGGTCGGTGCCGGCCAGTTCTCGTCCCACTTCGCCGCACTGTTCCAGCTGCACCCCGGCATCTCGGCCGTGTACGCCACCGACGTCATCGAGGGCCGCGCGCAGCGACTGGTCGACGACCTCGGCCTCGCCGGCACGTACGCCGACCTCGACGCGATGCTCGACGACCCCGCGATCGACGCCGTCGCCGTCTTCACCCAGCGCTGGACGCACGGGCCGATCGTCGCCCGGGCGCTGCAGGCCGGCAAGCACGTGTACTCCGCGGTGCCGATGGCCGTGACGCAGCAGGAGATCGCCGAGGTCATCGACCTGGTCACCGCGACCGGGCTGACCTACATGATGGGTGAGACCAGCCAGTACAACCCGGCGACGGTCTTCGCGCGGCAGAAGGTCGAGCAGGGTGCGTTCGGCCGGGTGTTCTACGCCGAGGGCGACTACCTGCACGACATGGACCTCGGGTTCTACGACGCGTACAGGTTCAGCGGCGGCGACGACTGGAAGGCCACTGCCAGCTACCCGCCGATGTGGTACCCGACGCACGCGATCGGGGGCGTCCTGGGTGCCATGCCCCGGCACGCGACGAGCGTCAGCTGCATCGGTGTCCGCGACGACCGCGACGACGGGGTGTTCGACAAGCAGGTCAGCATGTTCGACAACGACTTCTCGAACATGACCGCCCTGTTCGAGCTCGACGGCGGCGGGTCCATGCGCATCAACGAGTTCCGTCGCGTCGGCTACCCGTCCCCGATCCGCGAGAGCCGGTTCCGCTGGTTCGGCACCGAGGGCAGCTTCGAACAGCTCGCGGAGACCTCGGTCTGGCAGGACAAGGACGGGGTGCAGGACGTTTCCGACCTGCTCGCCTCGGAGCCCGCGATCGGCCTGGACGACCCGCTGCTGGCGGACATCGCGCCGTCCCTCCGCGAAGCCTTCAGCTCCGGGCACGCGGAGGTCCACCAGGCGGAGGCCGAGCGCCTGCCGTCCGAGTTCGACGTCGCCCCGGACGGCCACGAGGGCAGTCACCGGTTCCTGGTCGACGACTTCGTCCGCGCGGTCGCCGGCGGCACGCTGCCCACCGTCAACGCCTGGGTCGCGGCGCGGTACACGCTGCCCGGACTGATCGCGTTCCAGTCCGCCCTGCAGGACGGCGCACGGCTGCCGATCCCCGACTTCGGGGACGCCCCGGTGCCGGTCGGGTCGCCGCTGCCGGTCCGGAGCGCATCGTCCGGAGCGTGACCGGTCGGGCGGCGCGACCGCGTGCGCGCCGCCCTAGGCTGGCCTCCGTGCGGAGCAGCAGGGCATGACGGGCGGGACGCCGACGCCGCGGAAGGCGACCCGACGGGACGTCGCCCGGCTCGCCGGGGTGAGCGACGCGGTCGTCAGCTACACCCTGAACGGCACGGCGCCGGTCGCCGCCACGACGGCGGAACGGGTCCTGGCCGCCGTCGAACAGCTCGGCTACCGGCCGAACCAGGCCGCACGCGCCCTGCGCTCCGGCTCGGCCGACACGCTCGCCTTCCTCGTGCCGAGCAGCAGCGACCCCGTCTTCACCAACCCGTTCTTCGGTGAGTACGCCAGCACCCTGGAGGCTGCTGCCCGCGACCGCGGGTACGCCCTGTACACGACGGCCACGTCCTTCCACCCCGACGAGGTGCTCGCCCGGTTCCGCGAGTTCGCCGCGCGCCAGATCGACGGCGTGCTCGTGCTGGCAGGGGACACCCCGCTCGACAGCACGGCCCTCGACCGTGTCGGCCTGCCGTGGATCGCCCTCAACGTCGCCACCCGCGAGCGCGGGGTCGCGAGCCTCGGCACCGACCTCCGCGCGGGGGCGGTCGCGACGACGACGCACCTGCTCGAGCACGGCCACGGATCCGTCGGGTTCGTCGGTCAGGACGACCCGAGCGAGCCGCGGTACATCGGGTGGCTGCAGGCCTGCGCCGCCGCCGGGGTGCCGGCCGGGCCGTTCGTCGCGGCCGAGGTCACCCGCCCGGGCGGTCGGGATGCCGGGCACCGGATCGTCGACGACCGGGCAGCGGACCCCGGTCGTGCGCCGCGGGCGTTCTTCGTCGCGTCCGACCGGACCGCGGTGGGCGTGCTGCGGGCCTTCCACGAGCGCGGCATCCGGGTGCCGGAGGACATCGCGATCGCGTCCTTCGACGGCTCCTCGGAAGCGGAGTACGCCTGGCCGGGCCTGACCACCTTCCGGCAGCCGGTCGACGAGATGGCGCGGAGCGCGGTCACGCGGCTGCTGGCGACCGATCGCGACCACGCGCACGAACTGTTCCCCGGCGAGCTCGTCCTCCGACGCTCGTGCGGGTGTCCCGACGCAGGTCGCTGACGACGGGAGGCGGCCCACCGGACCGGCGACCGCCTCCCGTCATCCGCATGCGGACCGAGCCGTCAGTGCCGGTCGCGGACCGAGCCGTCAGTGCCGGTCGCGCCGACGCACGAGGCGGACGACGATGCCGGCGACGACACCACCGACGATCGGCGCGACGATGAACGCCCACAGCTGCCCGAGCGGCACCGCCCCGCCGTAGACCGCGGTCGCGATCGACCGCGCCGGGTTCACCGAGGTGTTGCTGATCGGGATGCTCACCAGGTGGATCAGGGTGAGCGTCAGGCCGATGCCGGTCGGGGCGAGCGCCTGGTACTCCTGCTTCGCCGTCACCGACAGGATGACGGCGACGAAGACACCGGTGAGCACGGCCTCGGCGAGCAGCACGGACCCGAGCCCGAAGCCGCCCGGGCTCGAGGCGCCGAAGCCGTTCGACGCGAAGCCGGAGTCGACCGCCGCGGCGAACGCCCCCTGCTTGCCGGACAGCACGGCCGCGATCACGCTCGTCGCCGCGAGTCCACCCAGCACCTGGGACACCAGGTACCCGGGGACGTGCCGGCCGTCGGTGCGTCCGGCCGCGAGCAGTCCGAGCGTCACCGCGGGGTTGAAGTGCCCGCCGGAGATGTGGCCGACGGCGGCGATGCCCGCCATGACCGAGAGTCCGAACGCCAGCGCGACGCCGAGGAACCCGACGCCGGTCTGGTTGTCCGTCGTGCTCGGGAACCCGGCGGTAAACAGTGCCGTGCCGACACCGCCCAGGACGAGCAGGAAGGTGCCGAAGAACTCGGCCAGGTACCGGGCAGTGGGTGACCAGGCGGCAGCGTCTTCTCGACGCTGCTCGGAGGTCGACGTGCTGACGGGTTCACGATCGCGGGCCACTGGTGTTCCTCTCGCTGGTCTCTCGGTGCGGTGTGGTGCGGGGCTGTGCTTTTTTTTTTGGGGGGGGGCGGTCAGCGGCGGTTGCGGGCGGCCTTGACGAGCTTCTCGCCGAGCTTCTTGCGTCCCTTGCGGGCGCGGGGGTCGTTCCAGATCCGGCGGGCGGTCTCGCGCTTCGACTTCTTCCCGTTCTGCACGACCGGTCGGTTGGACCGGGAGCCCAGGAAGAAGCCGATGAGGGTGATCACACCGGTGACGATGAGGCGGTTGCGCATGGGGGTACTCCTTGTCGGTGGTGCTCCGAGCACGGCCGGTCGGCCGGTCCCGCGTCACCCGGTCGGTCGACCGCGGTGAGGGTCGGGGCGGCACCGTCGTGGTGCCGCCCCGCGTGCGCGGCTACTCGACCCGCGATTCCTTCTTCTCGTCGTTGTCGTCGTCGTCACCCGGGATGTAGACGTCCTGGATGGTGACGTTGACCTCGGCGACCTCCATGCCGACGATCTGCTCGAGCGCGCGGGAGACCGACGAGCGGACGCCCTCGGCGACCTGCTGCAGCTTCACCGGGTACTCGGCGACGATCGTGATGTCGGCGGCGACCTGCTTCTCGCCGACCTCGACCTTGACGCCCTGACCGAGGTCGCGCTGGCCGATGGCGTCGCGGATCGCGCCGATGGCACGGGCGGCACCGCCGCCGAGGCCGTGCACGCCGTTGACCTCGCGGGCGGCGATGCCGGCGACCTTCGAGACGACGGTGTCGTCGATGACGGTCTTGCCCGAGGCGGCGTGGGTGCCCGTGTTCTTCGCGCTGGTGGCGAGGGTGTCGGGGGTGGTGGTGTCGGCCATTGCTGTCTCCTTCCGAATGGCCCGCCGGGCGTTCCCAGCGGGTGCTGTTCACGGATGAGACGGGCTGGAGAGGACGTTCGTCACGGCGCCGTCACGACTTCCAGCAGCGTTCCAGGAAGTGCGTCAACCGGCTGGCCCCTTGTCCCCCGACGGCCCGATCGGGCGGCCCGGGCGTTCGGGAACCGTCTCCCGCTGTTCGCCGTCCGGCACCACGCGTCGGGGTCAGAGAGCGCTGAGGTCGCGGCCGTCCAGGGCGTCGTTCCAGGTGGTCCGACCCTGCTGCTCCTCGGCGACGTGGAGCCCGGCGTGCCCCTGCTGCAACCCGCAGTGCCAGCGGTCGAAGCGGCTCGGGCAGCGGTCGTCGTCCGGTGTCGGGCCTCCGCGGGATGGGTCGCGGGGCGCGGCGTCGGGTGCTTCGTCGGGCGCTTCGTGGGGCGTCTCGAGCCGGAGAACGGCGGTCGATCGGTCGTGCATCGTCTGCTTCCTGTCGTGCGGTCCTCCAGTGAGACGAGTCGACGGGCCGTTCCGTCACGAACCGGCTGCGCGCGGGCGCTTCCGGGGATGACGGTGCATGCTCGGATGCGGCCGTCGACCCGGACGGCCGCCGTCCGTGGAGCGCGGACGGTCCTGGACCACGGAAGGTGCGGATGACCGACGACGACCCGCTCGGCCGCGCCGAGGACTCGACGCTCGTCGTGCGTGCCGCCGACGGCGACGTGCCGTCCTTCGCGGTCCTCGCCCGCCGTCACGGTCCGCTGATGCGCGTCTACGCCGAGCAGATGCTCGGGTCGAACGTCGAGTCCGACGACGTCGTGCAGGAGTCGTTCCTCACCGGGTGGCGCCGCCTGTCGGACCTCGACACCCCCGCCCACTTCCGGCCGTGGATGATGCAGATCGTCACCCGCAAGGCCATCGACCGCCTGCGTCGACGCCGGCACCACGACGACATCGACGGGTACGAACGGCCGGCCGACCCGGCACAGAGCCCGGAGCGTATCGTCGAGGCGCGGCTGCAGCTCGACGCGATGTGGGCTGCGCTGGACCGGCTCCCTGCCGACCAGCGTCGCTGCTGGCTGTTGCGGGAGACGGCCGGGTACAGCTACCAGGAGATCAGCGAGGCGCTGGAGCTGCCGGTCTCGACGGTCCGAGGGCTCCTCGCTCGGGCACGGCAGTTCCTGCTCCGGGAGATGGAGGCGTGGCGATGAGCGACGACGACCAGACCCTGCCCGCGGACGCCCTGCCCGCCGACGGTCTGCCCGATGCCGACCTCGACGGCCACACCTTCGACGAGCTCGCGGAGTACCTGGACCGCGGCCGCACCCCGCGTGACCCCGACATCGAGTCCTCGGCCGCCTGCCGCCTCGCCCTGTCGAACATGCAGCGCCTCCGCGAACTGTCGGTCGGCGCCATGCAGCGCCGGGCCGACACGGACCCCGACCCCGCCCGCGAGGACGCCTGGATCGACGGCCTCCTCGCCACCATCCGGGCCGAGATCACCTCCGGCCGCGACGTCCCGGTCAGCCACCCGGACCCCCGGCTCCGGCTCACGCTCACCGAGGCCGCGGTCCGCAACCTGGTCCGTCGCGCCGGCGACACCACCGGCGGGATCGTGATGGGACGCTGCACCCTGACCGGCGACGTCTCGACGCCGGGGACACCGATCACGGTCGACCTGACCGCGGCGATCGCGTACGGGCAGGTCGCCGACGAGACCGCCGAGCGCCTCCGTCGACGGGTGGCCGACGTCCTCACCCGGCACACCGAACTCGTCATCGAGCAGATCGACGTCACCTTCGACGACGTCTACGTCCCCCAGGAGCACCCGTGACCGACGACCAGGAGCTGTCCCGCCGCTTGACCGACGTCGCCCGCGCGACGGACGGCGTCGGCCACGTGTTCCCCGCGCAGTCCCTCGTGCAGGTCGCGGCGGACGTCGTCGCGGCGCAGCTCGAGATCCGCGACCCGGGGACGATGGTGGACGTGCACCGCGGCGACGGGGCCGTCCGGATCACGGCCGAGGTCGCGGTCGACGGGGCCCGGCCGGCGACCGAGACGGTGCGCGCGGTCGGCGAACGCATCCGCTCCGTCGTGGACGCCGAGCCCGGCCCGCGCCCGGACACCATCACGGTGGTCGTCCGGCTCGTCGAGGACACCGTCGGGATCACCGCCGCGGACGTCGCGGCCGACCTGGTCTGACGGCGGCCGCGACCGCCGGACCGGCCGCGACGGCTGGACCGGCCACGACCGCTGGCCGGGTCGCGGCGGGGACGTACGGCTCGCTAGGGTCGGGCGCATGAGCATGGACCACGTCGACGTCGACTGGGAGCACGCCCGCGACACGAACCGCGCCAACTGGGACGACCGCGTGCCCATCCACGAGGGCGCCTACGGGCTCGACGCCTACGCCGACCCGGCGCACCGTTCCGACGTCGTCCGGCAGGACCTCCCGGTGCTCACCCCGTGGCTGCCGGGCGGTTCGCTCGCCGGACTCGACCTGTGCCACCTGCAGTGCCACATCGGCACCGACACCGTCTCGCTCGCCCGCGAGGGCGCCCGCGTCACCGGCGTCGACTTCTCCCACCCGGCGCTGGTGTCCGCCGCCGCCCTGGCCGAGCGCTCCGCCGTCGACGTCACCTGGGTGGAGGCCGACGTCCTCGACGCCCGGGCCGCGGTCACCGGGGACTTCGACGTCGTCTACACGAGCATCGGCACGATCTGCTGGCTGGCGGACCTCGACCGGTGGGCCGCACAGGTCGCCGGACTGCTCCGACCCGGCGGCGTCTTCTTCATCCGCGACGGCCACCCGGCCCTGTTCGCGCTCGACGAGGCCGCCGACGAGCTCGTCACCCGCCACCGGTACTTCCCGGACGGCACCGCCCAGCAGTGGGACGACGCCAGCACCTACGCGGGCGACGGCACAGTGGCCAGGACCCGGACCTACGAGTGGCCGCACCCGCTGTCCGAGATCGTCAACGCCCTGCTCGGGGCCGGCCTGCGCCTCCGCCGACTCGACGAGGGCCGCACGCTGCCGTGGCGGTTCAGCCCACGGATGGAGCAGGCGGCGGGCGGCGACTGGGTGTGGCCCGCCGCGGACCGCGACCGGATCCCGACCACCTTCACCATCGTCGCCACCCGCGACTGAGCGGCCGGCCCGGCCACGCGCGGGCGCGACCGGTCCCACGAAAGTTTTCCGATCCTCCCGTCCGGCTTGTCCCGGCCACCCGAGCGTCCGTAGCGTCGTCGTCGGACGCACGATGCGAGGGAGCATGCGATGACGGAGGACCGGTTGCGGGTCGCGATGGTGGGACACGGCTTCATGGGGGCCGCGCACTCGCAGGCCTGGCGGGTCGCCCCGCGCTTCTTCCCGCTCGACCGCGAGCCCGAGATGACCGTCGTCGTCGGCCGCGACCCGGAACGCACCGAGGCCGCCCGCGCCCGCTTCGGCTGGCAGCGCGCCGAGACCGACTGGCGCCGTGTCGTCGAGGACCCGGACATCGACGTCGTCGACGTCTGCTCGCCCGGCTCCTCGCACGTCGAGGTCGCGATCGCAGCGCTGGCGGCCGGCAAGCACGTCCTCTGCGAGAAGCCGCTCGCCAACACCGTCGCCGAGGCGGAGGCCATGGTCGCCGCCGCCGAATCGGCCGCCGCGCGCGGGATCCGCTCGATGGTCGGCTTCAGCTACCGGCGCGTCCCCGCCCTGGCGTTCGCCCGCCAGCTCGTCCAGGCCGGCCGCATCGGCGAGGTCCGCCACGCCCGCGCCCTGTACCTGCAGGACTGGCTCACCGACGCCGACGGCCCGATGACCTGGCGGCTGGACGCAGCGCTCGCCGGGTCCGGCTCGCTCGGCGACATCGGCGCGCACGCCGTGGACCTCGTCGAACACATCACCGGCGCGACGCTCGGCACGGTCAGCGGCACGCTCGAGACGTTCGTGCACGAGCGCCCGCTGCTCGCCGACGGTGTCGGCCTGTCCGGCACCGCCTCCGACCAGCGCGGGCAGGTCACCGTCGACGACGCCGCCTGGTTCACGGGTCGACTGACGGGAGGCGCGGCCCGGCCGGGCGGGACCGTCGCCACGTTCGAGGCCACCCGGTACGCGACCGGGCGGAAGAACGGCCTGACGATCGAGATCAGCGGGTCCACCGGGGCGATCGCCTTCGACCTCGAGGCCCTGAACGAACTCCGCGTGTACGACACGGACGCACCCGCGGGGGAGCAGGGGTTCCGCCGGGTCCTCGTCACCGAGCCGGAGCACCCGTACATGGCGAACTGGTGGCCGACCGGACACCCGATCGGCTACGAGCACACCTTCGTCCACGAGGTCGTCGACTTCGTCACGGCGATCACCACCGGGCAGCAGCCCGAGCCGTCCTTCGCCGTCGGGCTGCACGTGCAGGACGTCCTGGACGCCGTGCAGCGGAGCGCCGCCGCCGGCAGCGCTTGGACCCCGATCCCCACCCGATGACCTCACCCGTCCGCTCGACCACAGGAGCAGCACCGATGCAACGCCAGGCACTCGTCGTCCGCGGCGGTTGGGACGGGCACATGCCCGTCGAGACCACCGAGCTCTTCATCCCCTTCCTCCGCGAGAACGGGTTCGACGTCCGCGTCGAGGAGGGCACCGCCGTCTACGCCGACCCGGCCGTGATGGACACGATCGACCTCATCGTGCAGGTCAACACCATGTCGACCATCGCGAAGGAGGAGTTCGACGGCCTGCAGCGCGCGGTCCTCGCCGGCACCGGGATGGCCGGCTGGCACGGCGGCATCGCGGACTCGTACCGGGACAACGCCGACTACCTGCACATGATCGGCGGCCAGTTCGCCCACCACGCGGGCAAGCACCCGGACGAGCGGGTGGGCGAGCAGTCGGACAACTACATCCCGTACACCGTGCACGTCACCGACCTCGGCCGCGAACACCCGATCATGCAGGGCATCGACGACTTCGACCTGGTCAGCGAGCAGTACTGGGTGCTCAGCGACGAGTACGACGACGTCCTCGCCACCACCACCCAGGAGGCCCGTGCCTGGGACGCGTGGAACCGTCCCGTGACCGCGCCCGCGATCTGGACACGGCAGTGGGGCGAGGGGCGCATCTTCGTCTCGGCACCCGGGCACCGGATCGAGATCGTCGAGTCGCAGCCGGTCCGCACCATCATCGAGCGCGGCCTGCTGTGGGCAGCCCGATGAGCGCCGGGGTCGAGAGCGGCGCCGGTGCTCGTGCCGCCGCTCCTCGGGCCGCCGCTCCGCTGCGGGTCGGGATGGTCGGGGTCGGGAACATCAGCAGGCAGTACCTCGAGCAGTTCCCGTCGCTGCCGGACCTGCGCCTCACCGCGGTCGCCGACCTCGACACCGCCCGGGCAGCAGCCGTCGCCGGCGAACAGGGCGTCCAGGCGCTCGGTGTCGACGAGCTGCTGGCGTCCCCGGACGTCGACGTCGTCCTCAACCTGACGATCCCCGCCGCCCACGCCGACGTCGCGCGCCGGGCGCTCGCCGCGGGCAAGCACGTCTACGGCGAGAAGCCGCTCGCGCTGAGCACCGCCGAGGCCGCCCCGGTCCTGGCCGCCGCCGACGCCGCGGGCCTCCGGGTCGGCAGCGCCCCGGACACCGTGCTCGGCACCGGGATCCAGACCGCACGGGCCGCGATCGACGCCGGCCGCATCGGCACCCCGGTCGCCGCCGCGGTGTCCTGGAGTGCTCCGGGCCACGAGCTCTGGCACCCGGCACCCGGCTTCTACTACCAGCCGGGCGGCGGCCCGCTGCTCGACATGGGCCCGTACTACCTGACGAGCCTCGTCACGTTCTTCGGCTCCGTGGTGCGGGTCAGCGGCAGCACGACCCGCTCGACCCGACAGCGCACGGTCGCCACCGGGCCGAACGCCGGGCAGGTGCTGCCGGTCGACGTGGACACCCACGTCGTCGCGGTGCTGGAGCACGAGGACGGCGTCGTCTCCACGGTCACGCTGTCCTTCGAGGTCTGGGCGACCGAGTCCCCGCTGTTCGAGGTGCACGGCACCGCCGGGTCCCTGTCGGTCGCCGACCCGAACCGCTTCTCGGACCCGAGCCGCATCGCCACCGCCGAGGACCGGACGTTCCAGGAGCTCCCCGTCCTCGCCGGCCACCGTGACGCCGGCCGCGGGGTGGGCCTGGCCGACATGGCACGGGCGATCGCCTCGGGGGAGCCGCACCGGGCCTCCGGCGAGCTGGCGTTCCACGTGCTCGACGTCATGGAGTCGATCGCGACCGCGGGGCGGGAGCGCGCCGTCGTCGAGGTGGCGAGTCGCGCCTCCCGGCCGGCGCCGGTCCCGCTGGGGTAGCCGGCGCGCGTCCTCGTGCGCGCTGCCGGCGGAGAGCACCGGCAGGGTCAGCGAACGAGTCGGCGGAACGTGGCGACCGCCGCTCGCCACCGATCACCCGTGCTCGTCGGCCCGCCGGATGCGGAGCAGGCCCTGCCTCCGTCGACCCGCGGGATGATCACGTACCGTCCGGCGGCGTCCCGGCTCAGCTGACGGTCCGTTCCCTCCAGCTTCTTCCCACCTTCGCAGCGAGCCCGTGTGCGAGCCGTTTGGTCTCGTCGCTGTACTCGGTCATGGTCGTGCGTCCTCCCGTGGTGTCGGTACCGATTCGCCGGACGCGCCGATGTCGGTGATCACGTTGACGATCTCCACTGTGGGATCGCTCGTGCGGTGCAGAAGCTGGCGACGATCGCGGCGCGCGGGTCAGGAGAGGGACGTCGTCGCCTTCGGGAGGAGCGTCTCCTCCGGCGATGCCTGCTGCGGGCGGAGCACGGTGTCGACACGCTCACGGTCGAGCGCGCCCTGCCACCGGGCCACGACGAGTGCGGCGACGCAGTTGCCGAGCAGGTTCACGCTCACGCGCATCGAGTCCATGATCCGGTCCGCGCCGAGCAGCAGCGCGACGCCCGCGACGGGGAAGAGGCCGAGGCTCGTCGCGGTGGCCGACAGCGCCAGGAAGGACGACCCCGGGACGCCCGCCATGCCCTTCGAGGTCAGCAGGAGCACCCCGAGTGCGGCCACCTGCTGCTCGAGGGTGAGCGGTACCCCGAACGCCTGGGTCAGGAAGAGCAGCGCGATCGACAGGTAGATCGCCGCCCCGTCGAGGTTGAACGAGTAGCCGGTCGGGACGACGAGGCCGGCGACGCTGCGGGAGACGCCGACGTCGGTGAGGCGCGTGATCATCCGCGGCAGCACGGCCTCGGTCGATGCGGTCCCCAGCGCGAGTCCGAACTCGGCACGGGTGTGCCAGACGAACCGCCAGACGGGGACGCCGGACAGGAGCTGCCCGACGACGAGGAGCACCACGATGAACACCGCCGCCGCGGCGTAGCACGCCATGATCAGCAGCCCGTACGAGCTGAGCGTCGCGATGCCGTACTGCCCGACCACGGACGCCATCGCCCCGAAGGCTCCCAGCGGCGACAGGCGCATCACCCATCCCAGGATCCGGTAGACCACCTCGAGACAGAGGTCGAGTCCGCGGACCAGCGGGCGGGTCCGCTCCGGCCCGATCGCCGCGATGGCCGCGCCGACGAACACCGCGAAGACGAGCACCTGCAGGATGTCGTTCGTCGCGAACGCGTCCACGACGCTGGACGGGATGAGGTCGAGGATGAACGTGCCGGCGTCCGGGATCTTCCCACCGGCCGTCTTCGCCGTGACCGCCGACGCGTCCAACGAGGACGGGTCGATCCGGAGGCCCGCGCCCGGGCGGACCAGGTTGCCGACCAGCAGGCCGAACACGAGCGCGCACGTCGACGCGATGACGAAGTACGTCATCGCCTTACCGGCGATGCGGCCCACGGATCGCAGGTCCCCGACGTGCACGATGCCGGTGACGACGACGATGAAGACCAGCGGTGCGATCACCATCTCGATCAGCCGGATGAAGCCCTGACCGACGATGCCCAGCGCCGTGGCCGCCGACGGGACGAACGCCCCGACGAGGATGCCGAGGACCACCCCGATCGCGATCTGCACGAAGAGCGAGCGGTACCAGCGAGCGGGGGCGCGTTCCGGTTTCGTGAGGTCCATGCCTCCACCCCAGCGCGGTCCCGTTTCGCCCGCGTTACGTCCGTGTTCCCACTGCGGGAACGGCACCGGCGGCGGAACGGCTCCTGGGTACTGTGTCGTCGTGGCCGCCGGAGCCACCCGATCCCACCGGGAGGACCCGACCGTGACGAACGCACTCGAGGCGCAGCTGGACAGCATCTTCGCCGCTCGGGACCGGGAGGACATGGGCCCGACCATCGAGGCACTGCTCCCGATCCACGACGCGCACCCCGAGGACCCGCGTGTGCTCTACGAACTCGGCGGCGCGTACGACACCGCAGGCGACGAGGCGACGGCCCTGGGGTTCTACGAACAGGCCATGGAGCAGGGACTGGCGGGGGACGTCCGCCGTCGCTGCTTCCTCCAGTGGGGCAGCACGCTCCGCAACCTCGGCCAGCTCGACGAATCGCGGCAGGTGTTCGCGCGGGGGCGCACGGAGTTCCCGGACTCCGTCGCGCTCGGAGCGTTCGAAGCCCTCACCCTCCACGCCGCTGGGCAGGTGGGCACCGCGCTCGGGAGCCTGCTCGAACTCCTGGCGGACCACGTCGGCACGCCCGAGCTCGAGCGGTACGACGCAGCGCTGCGCGGCAACGCCCGGTACCTCCGCTCGCTCGACGCCGACGGTGCAGGCCCGAGCCGGTAGGCCCGCAGCCGCCGCGTGGGGTGGCGCCTCGCCCGCCTCTGGTGCACCCGCGCGCCGTCCCGACCGGTGCCTCAGGCAGCGACGACCCGCGGCGGACGAGTCCGAGCGAGCGCCACGAGGAGGCAGCCGTAGGCGGCCAGCACCGGCGCGAGGACCCACACGCCGGCCGGTGTGGCGGTGAAGACCACGAAGAACGTCAGGTACACGACGAGGTTGATCGCGAGCGTCACCTGGGAGGCCCAGGTCCACATGGCCTTCGTGGTGTCGGCGCCACGGCCCTCGAACGACGCATTGAGCCACGCGCGAGCGGTGCCCGACAGCCAACTCCCCCCGAACCCGAGGAACCCGAAGGACAGGATCGCGATCGGGGCGGTGGCTGGCGTCGGCGTCGCGCCCGAGGCGATGACGACGAGCAGGGCGAACCCGACTGCCAGTGCCGACCCGGACAGCGTCGTCCCCCGCCGTTCCGCCGTGCGTCCGGTCCGTGCGCGACCAGCGGTCCGCAGGTTGTGCACCAGCACCAGGAGCCCCCCGACCCCGTAGGCCGCGAGCATCCACCCGAAGGCCGTCTCGTCGAGGTGCACCACGCTGAAGACGAGGGGCGTCTCGACGATGTTCAGGACAGCGCCGCCGATGAGCAGGAGCATCCAGAGCCTCGTGAACGGGTGACGCCACGAGCGCAGGTCCGCGCCCTCGACCCGGACGAGCGCGGCGAAGCCCGGTAGTCGGAACCAGGAGCCGTTCGGACGCAGCTCGGTGCTGTGCTCGCGGTGTCGTCCCTCCGTGTCTGGTGGCGCAGCCGAGAGCCGCGGGTGCAGGAGGACCGCACCACCGACGCACAGGAACAGTGCCGCGTTGACGAGCAGCAGCCAGGTCGGTCCGACGACGGGCAGGAGCGAGCCGCCCAGTGCCGGAGCGACCGCGAGCGTGACCGCCGACGTCGCGCTGACGGAGCGGAGGACCGCGGATCTCTCGGCAGGCTCGACCGAGGCGCTCACCAGGGTGAGGAGCAGTGGGTTCGCGACCGCCCGGACGATCATGCTCGTCCCCGCGTAGGCGTAGACGACCCACAGGTGCGACACGAAGAACGCTGCCGGAACGGTCATCGCCGCGAGGACGACCTGGCACGCGACCCAGGCCGAGCGCACGCGCGTCGTCGGGACCGCCCGGGCGATCTGGCCCGAGACCAGTAGCGCGGGCACGGTCTGCACCAGGAACAGCCCCGCGCTCGCCGACGATCCCGCCTGTGTCTGGACGTAGACGATCAGCGCCAGGTAGGTCAGCCAGTTGCCGACGCCGTAGGTGAGCGAGATCAGGGGGAAGACGATCCTGAGCGGCATCCGGGCTCCTCGATGCTGACGAGTCGTCGAGGTCGACGTCGTTCGACCGTAGAACGACTCGTCGACCCGCCACCATGAACAGACGGCAAGGTGGCCGGCTCCGGCAGGCGGGCGTGCGTGCGCGCGCCGAGCCTCGGCCCTGCGGACACTCTGCGCCTCCCGGAGGCCGCAAGATGTCCGCCAGGCCGAGGCTCGGCCCCGGCGGCGCCCGCCGCACTACGCTGGCGGGACGACGAACGGAGCGGACATGTCGGAGGCGAGTACGGCCTCCCGTCCGGTGCGCACCACGGACGTCGTCCGCCGCCGCAACCTCGCCCGGGTCCTGCGCCTGGCGCACGAGCGCGGACCCATGCCCCGCTCGGCGCTGACGCGTGAGACCGGCCTGAACCGCTCGACGGTCGCCGCCCTGGTCGGCGAGCTCGTCGACCTCGGCCTCGTCGTCGAGGGGGACGCACCGCCCGCCACCGGCGTCGGTCGGCCGAGCGCGACGGTGTCGGCCTCCGCCGAGGTCGTCGCCCTCGGGATCGTGCCCGAGATCGACGCCGTGACCCTGGCGGTCATCGGTCTCGACGGCACCGAACACGAACGCCGGACGGTCCGCACGTCCTCGGTCTCGACGCCCGACGAGGCCCTCGCGATAGCCACCGACCTCGTCGCCTCGGCCGCCGCACGGCAGCGGGACGCGGGCCGTCGGGTGGTCGGCACCGCCGTGTCCGTCCCCGGGATCGTCCGCGTCGGCGACGGCGTCGTCCGGTACGCCCCGCACCTGGCCTGGCGGGACGAGGCCTTCGCCGCACCCCTCGCCGAGCGCACCGGGCTGCCGGTCCGCGCCGCGAACGACGCCAACCTCGGTGTCACGGCGGAGTTCCTCTACGGCGCCGGCCGCGGGGCGACCGACGTCGTCTACGTCAACGGCGGCGCGAGCGGCATCGGCGGCGGCATCATCACCGGCGGCCGACCCCTCGCCGGAGCCGCCGGGTACGCCGGCGAGCTCGGTCACACCTTCGTCGCCGCGAACGGCATCCGCTGCCACTGCGGAGCGGTCGGGTGCCTCGAGACCGAGGCGTCGCAGGCTGCACTGCTCGACGCCGCCGGCCTCGGCATCGACGAGGCCGACCGACTCGGGGACGTCCTCGCAGCCGGTCCCGCGCCGGTCCTCGCGGCGGTCGTCGAGCGGCAGGTCACCGCGCTCGCCGTCGCGATCCGCAACGTCGTGCACACCGTCAACCCGGACGTCGTCGTCCTGGGTGGGTTCCTCGGCACGCTCCTCCGGCACGTCGGGACTCGTCTCGAGGACGCCGTCCGCGCGCAGACGATGACGGCGATGGGCGAGGACCTGCGGATCGTGCCCGCGGAACTCGTCGGCAGCGTGCTGTTCCGCGGTGCGGCCGAGCTGGCGTTCGCGTCCCTGCTGGCCGACCCCGCAGCGGGCTGAGCGCGGCGACGGCACCGGCGACGGGCGCGGGACGCGTCGTGCTTGACGTGTCGTGCTTGACGTTTCGGGCGGGAGGCTCGACACCCGACCGCGGGGCAGCCTCCGGGCCGGCAGGTGGCCGAGGTGGGATCGCGGACGCCCGCCGCCGTTCGGGTCAGGGGCGGGCGTCCGCGGCCTGCGCGTGCCTCCGGGAGTGGCAGGCGCGGGTTGTCGCTCCACGAGGTCAGGGTCCCTCGGGTGCCTTCCGGCAGGGCGACTGAGGCGACGCTACGCCGTCCGTCCGGACTGTGCACGGCCTGCGCCGAACGGATCATCCCGTCGGTCGGTGGTCCCGCCTGCCGCTCGTCGGTCGGAACCGGTCAGCGACCGCGCCACCACGCGTGCGCCTGGTCGCGGTTCCGCCAGTCCGTGCGCAGCCGTCGGGCCCACCGCCGCGGCGGCGAGCCCCGCCGGCCGTTCACCCGGAACGTGTGGAACGCACGCCGGGCACGCCGGACGGCGGACGGGAGGCTCGCGAACGGCCGCGCGGACACCCGCACCGTGAGCGCGGGGTCGGCGAGCACCCGCCACTCGGGGTCGAACTGCATGCTGAGGTCGATGTCGTCGTGCACCTCGGGGTCGTCGCGGTGCACCCGGTCGCGGACGGCGAGCCACGTCGACCGGCGGAGGGCCATCGCGGACCCGAACAGCGGCGGCCGGGAGAGCGCTCCGCGCATGAGCACGAAGTACGGCCGCATGTAGAGGACCGGCCAGACGACCCGGACGAGTCCGCCGGCGTCGGACGGCCGACCGGGCCCGGTGACGGCGACGACCGACGGGTCCTCGAGCAGCGCGAGCGCGGTGGCGATCCAGTCCGGCGGCGGGACGGAGTCCGCGTCGAGCCGGACGATCACGTCGCCGTGCGCGGTGTCGTAGCCACGGGACGCGGCCCGGGCGATCCCGCGCACCGGTTCGCTCCGGACGACGGCACCGGCAGCCCGGGCCACGGCCGCGCTGTCGTCGGCGCTGCCGTTGTCGACGACGACCACCTCGTCGGCGGGCCGGGTCTGCGCCTCCAGGGCGGCGAGACAGCGCCGGAGGTGCGCGGCGTCGTCCAGCACGGGGACGACGACGGACACGGACGGCATGTCCCGAGCCAACCGGAGCGTCGCTGTGAGGGGTGGCCGTTTCGTCCCGACGAGGCGGGCCTGAGGCACCGGCCGCCACCCACGGAGCAGGGTGGAGGCATGTCCGACACCTCCACCACCGCCGTCCTGTTCGACATCGACGGCACCCTGGCCGACTCGAACTACGCCCACATCGACGCCTGGTGGCGGGCGTTCCGCGCGGCGGGGGAGTCCGTCGACGCCTGGCGCATCCACCGGGCGATCGGCATGGACTCGGCGAAGCTGCTGGAGTCGCTGCTGCCGGACGCCTCCGACGAGGTCCGCGACACCGCGAAGCAGTTCCACACCGCCTTCTACTCCGAGCACATGCCGCAGCTGCGCCTGCTGCCCGGCGCCCGGGACCTGCTCGAGGCCGTCGCCGGCCGCGGGCACGCCGTGGTCCTGGCGACCAGTGCCCCGCAGAACGAACTCGACCGGCTGCTCGAACTCCTGGACGCCGAGCAGTGGATCACCGCCGTCACGAGCAGCGAGGACGTCGAGCAGGCGAAGCCGGACCCCGGGATCATCGAGGTCGCCCTGCGGAAGGCCGGCGTCGACGCGGAGCACGCCGTGATGGTCGGCGACGCGATGTGGGACGTCGAGTCGGCGAAGCGGGTCGGTGTGCCGTGCATCGGCGTGATGACCGGCGGGATCGGCGGCGACGAACTGCGCGGTGCGGGTGCTGCCGCCGTGTACGACGACGCGGCGGCGCTGCTCGAGGATCTCGACGCCAGCCCGATCGGTGCGCTCGGCTGAGCCCACCGCTCCGACGCGGGGTCGGCCGTGGTGCGCACCGCGGTACGCCGGCTGTCGTCCGTCCGTGTCAGGATTGACGACCGTGATCACCATCGAGCGCGTGCCCTGGGAAGACCCGCGCGGAGTCGCACTCCGCGCGACCATGGACGAGGAGATGCACGAGCGCTACGGCGACGGGAACCCCGGTGAGGCCCCCGAGATCGCCGCGGAGCGCAGCCGCGTGCTGTCCGTCGACCCGACCACCGTGGTGACCTCCCTGCTCGCCGTCGACGAGGACGGCACGGTCCTCGGCCACATCGCCGTCCGTCGGCTCGGGGACGAGATCGAGCTGAAGCGCCTCATCGTCCTGGCCGCCGCGAGGGGCAAGGGCGCCGCGACCGCGCTCCTCGACGAGTGCGCCCGGGTCGGCCGCGAGCAGGGCGCCAGTCGCCTGATCCTGCAGACCGGTGACAAGCAGCCCGAGGCCGTGGCACTGTACGAGAAGACCGGGTGGGACCGCATCGACGTGTACGAGCCGTACGCCGAGACCATGCCGTGGTCGTACTGCTTCGCGAAGGCGATCTGACCCAGACATCGCTGGGAGTTCACCAACGGTGAATTGCACTCTCGCAGAAGGAGTGCAAGTATCACCCGGTGACCACCGCTGAACGCACCCGCGCCCTCCGGCGCAGCATGGTGTCCGAAGCGCGCCGCGCGGTCGTCGACGGCGGGCTGCAGGGCTTCACCATCGAACAGCTCTGCGAACGGGTCGGCGTCTCCCGCCGCACCTTCTTCAACCACTTCGCGTCGAAGGAGGACGTGGTCCTCGGCATCGAGCTGAACGCCGACACCGCACTCCTCGCCGCGTACGCCGAGGGCACCGTCGTCCCCACGACCCTCGCCCCGCTGCCGTCCGTGATCGCGCTCATCATCGAGCAGCTGCACGTGGCCGGCATCGACCGCGCCGACGAGGCCCTGGTCCGGCACGTCTTCGAACGGGAGCCCGCCCTCACCGCGCGGTTCCTCTCCGCCACGGACACCCAGATCAAGAAGGTCGCCGACGCCGTCCGGCAGCGCTTCGCCTGGCACGACCCCGCGGACCCGCGCGCCCGTCTGGTGGCCGAGGCCGCCGTCGGGGTCATCCGGGTCAGCGCCGGCACGTACTTCGCCGACGACTTCGACGAGGCGTCCGGACCCCGGTTCGACGAGCTCCTCGACACCAACCTCCGTCTCATGACGGAAGCCATCACCATCCCTGCCCAGGAAGGCACCTCATGAGCGCATCCGCGCCGAGCACCACCCGCCGGGGTCGCCAGCAGGCCGACGGGCCGCTGCTCCTGACCCAGCGCCGCATCTGGATCATCTTCTCGGCGCTCATCGCCGGGATGCTGCTGTCCAGCCTCGACCAGACCATCGTCTCGACCGCCATGCCGACCATCGTCGGCGAGCTCGGAGGCGTCGCGCACCAGGCCTGGATCACGACCGGGTACCTGCTCGCGTCGACCATCGTGATGCCGATCTACGGCAAGTTCGGTGACGTCATCGGCCGCCGCAACCTGTTCCTCGTCGCCATCGCACTGTTCACGTTGGCGTCCCTCGGCTGCGCACTGTCGACCGGCTTCTGGCAGTTCGTGGTCTTCCGCGCCCTGCAGGGCCTGGGCGGCGGCGGGCTCATGATCCTGTCGCAGGCGATCATCGCGGACATCGTGCCCGCCTCGCAGCGCGGCAAGTACCTCGGCCCGCTCGGTGCGATCTTCGGCCTCTCCGCCGTCGGTGGCCCGCTGCTCGGCGGGTTCTTCGTCGACCACATGACCTGGAACTGGGCGTTCTGGATCAACATCCCGGTCGGCATCGCGGCCTTCGCCGTCGCGTGGTTCGCCCTGACGCTGCCGAGCAAGAAGGCCACGAAGCGGATCGACGTCCTCGGGGTCGCGCTGCTCTCGGCCACCACGGCCTGCCTGGTCTTCTTCACCGAGTTCGGCGGCAACCGCCAGCACGGCTGGGGTGCTCCCGAGACGTGGGCGTGGGGTGCCGGCTTCCTGGTCGCCGCCGCGTCGTTCGTGCTCGTCGAGTCGCGGGCGCAGGACCCGATCATCCCGCTGTCGTTCTTCCGCAACCGCACGTTCGTCATCGCGACGGCGATCGGCTTCGTGCTCGGCCTCGGCATGTTCGCGGCGATCGGCTTCGTGCCGACGTTCCTGCAGATGGCCTCGGGCACGTCCGCCGCGGTCTCCGGGCTGCTGATGCTGCCGATGATGGTCGGCCTGATCGGTACCTCGATCCTGTCCGGCACGCTCATCACGAAGACCGGCCGCTACCGCGCGTTCCCGATCATCGGGACGATCGTGGTGGGGATCGCGATGCTCGGCATGACCTCGCTGGCCGCCAGCACCCCGATCTGGCTGATCTGCGTCTACCTGTTCGTGTTCGGCGCCGGCCTCGGCCTGATCATGCAGGTCGTCGTCCTGGTCGCGCAGAACGCCGTCCCGCCGGAGCAGGTCGGGACCGCCACCTCGACGAACAACTACTTCCGCGAGGTCGGCGCCTCCCTCGGCGTCGCCGTCTTCGGTGCGCTGTTCACCTCGCGGCTGACCGACGCGCTGACCGACGTCTTCCGTGGCGCCGGTGGCAGTGCGACCGACGCGGCGAGTGCGAGCTCGAGCATCGACCCGACCTCGCTGTCGAAGCTGCCGCAGGCAGTGCAGGACGGCATCGTGAACGCGTACGCCGACTCGCTGTCGCCGGTGTTCTGGTACCTGCTGCCGTTCATCGCCGCCGCGTTCGTGCTCGCGCTCTTCATCCCGCAGATGCGGCTGGCGGACGTGGCCGGCATGGTCGCCCGTGGCGAGGCCGTCGGTGGCGATGAGGCCGACGCCCTCGAGCGGGCACGACGGGACGGGTCGGCACCGGCCGCCGCGTCGGCGGACGCACCCCGGGCGGACGCACCCGAGCCGGTGGGCTCGCCGACGAGGTCGGTCTCGACGACCGGTCCGGTCTCGACGACCCGCCACGACGAGTAGTCGCGACCGGCTGACGGACGGGAGGCGCGGTGCCAGCGGGCACCGCGCCTCCCGTCCGTCGTCCGCTGCGGTCGTCGTGTGGACTGGGTCAGGCCCCCGTGCTCGCACGGGGGACCAGGCGGGTGGGCAGGGCCGGGTCCGGCGCGTCGACACCGTCGAGCGTCGCGAGGAGCCGGAGCGCCGCCGCCCGCCCGAGCTCGGCACCGGGCAGGGCGACGCTCGTCAGGCTCGGCGCGGTGACCGAGGACGACGGCAGGTCGTCGAACCCGGCGACCGCCAGGGCGGCCGGCACCGCGATGCCCCGCTCGGCGGCCACCCGGAGCACCCCGTAGGCCAGGGTGTCCGCGGCCGCGACGACGGCGGTGACCCCGTCGGCGAGCCACGCGTCGACGACCTGCCCGACCGCGCTCGCCGCCGCGTCGATCGTCAGGTCGGCCTGTGCCTCGAGCTGGGACACGGAGATGCCGGCCGACACGCAGGCCTGCCCGAACAGCGCCCGACGGACCGCGAACGTCGTCGCGCGTGAGGTCCCGTCGAGGTAGGCGACCCGACGGTGTCCGGCGGCCGCGAGGTGGGCGACCAGCGCCTCCACCCCGGCCGTCAGGTCGTAGTTGACCGCTCCCGGGCCGCCCGGGGCGTCGAGCAGGACGACGGGGACGCTCGCGGCCATCGACGCGTGCTCGGCCGGGGCGTCGACCAGGATCCCCGCCGGCCGGAGCCGCTCGAAGCGGCGGACGTCGGCGTCCACCGGCTGCTCGCCGCGCTCGGTGACGGACAGCACGAGCTGGAAACGGTCGCCGATGGTGTCGCGGACGCCGCGGATGACCTCGGCGAAGAACGGGTTCGACAGGTCGGGCGCGATGAGCACCACCAGGTCGCCGCTGCCCCGCGCCAGGGAGCTCGCCGCGTGGTCGACGACGTAGCCGAGCTGCTCGACGGCGTCGCGGACCCGGTCGGCGATCGGCGTCGAGACGCGTCCGCGGTCCTTGCCGTTCACGACGAGGGAGACCGTGGCGATGCTCGTGCCGGCGCGTTCGGCGACCATCGCGGCGGTCACCCGGCCGGACGGAGCGGGGCGACTGCGCGGGGTCGTGGGCACGGGTCGATGCTAGCGACGGCCGTGCATGCGGAATCCGCACGACTTGACGTCAAGCGCTTGATGCTGTGTGATGTCAAACGCTTGACGCGGCGTGCATGGCGCGTCAGGTACCGACCTCCTGCCGGCCGCCCGCACCCCGGGCACCCGGCTCCCCGACGAAGTGGAGCACCCCAGTGTCCGACGCCCCGCGCACCTCCGTGTCCGACGCCCCGCGCACCTCAGCGCCCGACGCCCCGCGCACCCCCGCCAAGATCATCCTGGACTGCGACCCCGGCCACGACGACGCCGTCGCGATGCTGCTCGCCCACGGCAACCCGGACATCGAGCTCCTCGCCGTCACCACCGTCGTCGGCAACCAGACCCTCCCGAAGGTCACCCGGAACGCGCTCGCCGTCGCCCGGATCGCGGGGATCACCGGCGTGCCCTTCGCCGCCGGTGCCGCACGGCCGCTGCTCCGCCAGGTCGAGGTCGCCCCCGAGATCCACGGCGAGAGCGGCCTGGACGGGCCCGTGCTGCCCGAGCCGTCGTTCGCCCTCGACGAGCGACACGCGGTCGACCTGATCATCGACACCGTGATGGCCCACGAGCCCGGCACCGTCACCATCGTGCCGACCGCCGGCCTGACGAACATCGCGCTCGCCGTCCGCAAGGAGCCCCGCATCGTCGAGCGCGTCAAGCAGGTCGTGCTGATGGGCGGCGGCGTCCACGTCGGCAACTGGAGCCCGGTCGCCGAGTTCAACATCGTCATCGACCCCGAGGCCGCGTCGATCGTGTTCGACGCCGGCTGGGACGTCGTCATGGTCGGGCTCGACCTCACCCACCAGGCGCTCGCCACCCCCGAGGTCGCCGCCCGCATCGCCGCCGTCGGCACCGGACCGGCCGCCTTCGTGGGGGAGCTCCTCGACTTCTTCGGTACGGCGTACCAGGACGTGCAGGGCTTCGACGCCCCGCCCGTGCACGACCCCTGCGCCGTGGCGTACGTCATCGACCCGACGATCGTCCGCGCCGTGAAGGTCCCGATCCGCGTCGAGACCCAGGGCACGCTGACCCTCGGCATGACGGTCGCGGACTTCCGCTCCCCGGCGCCGGCGGACTGCCGCACGAGCGCCGCGCTGGAGCTCGACCACGGCCGGTTCTGGGACCTGGTCGTCGACGCCCTCGAGCGCATCGGCGAGACGCCCGACACCGGCTGGACGCCCCGCGCCGCCGCCGACGGCATCGACGCCGGCCTGACCACGCAGCCGACCGCCGCGACGGAGGCCTGAGCACGATGCCCACCCCCTCGACGTCGACGCCGACCGGCTCGATGCCGGCGAAGTCGATCGCCGCGCTCACCGCGGCGCTGCTGGCCGCGTGCATCGCGTTCCAGCTGAACGCCAGCATGCTCAGCCCCGCCCTCGTCACGATGGCGCGCGAACTCAAGACGGACGACGCCACGATCGGCCTGTCCCAGACGCTGTACTTCACCCTCGCCGCGCTGTTCTCGCTGTTCCTGCCCCGGCTGTCGGACATCGTCGGCCGCAAGCGGGTGCTCGTCGCCATGCTCGCCGTGATGTTCGTCGGCAGCGTCGTCGCCGCCCTCGCGGTGAACGTCCCGATGCTGTTCACCGGTCGGATCATCCAGGGCGTCACCGGCCCGGTCGTCCCGATCAGCCTGCTCGTCCTGCGCAACGAGATCCGCGACCCGAAGCGCTACGGCGCCGCCCTCGGGCTGCTCACCGCGGTGAACGGCGGCATCGCCGGCATCGACGCCCTCGCCGGCGGGTGGATCGCGACGCACTTCGGCTTCCGCGGCATCTTCTGGGTGATCGCCGTCGTCACGGTCATCGCCCTCGCGCTCGTCGCGAAGTGGGGCGTCGAGTCCCGCCCGTCCTCCGGCACCCGGATGGACTGGGTCGGCGTCGTGCCGCTCGTGGTCTCGGTCGGCGCGCTGCTCACCGCCTTCAACGAGGCCGGCAAGCTCGGCGACGCGGACCCCGTGCTCGTGGTCGGTGGGGTCGTCGTCGCACTCGTCGCGTTCGCCGTGTTCTGGGCCGTCGAGTCCCGCGTCCGTGAGCCGCTCGTCGAGACCCGGTTCCTCCGGCGCCGGGCCACCTGGGCGCTGCTCGCCACCACGTTCCTCACGATGACCGGGGTGTTCGCCGTCGTCAACGGACTGGTCACCTCGCTCGCGCAGAACGGCGACGCGGGCTTCGGGATGGAGGCCGACCTCGCCTCCCTCGTGTTCCTCACGCCGTACGCACTGGTCGGCTGGGTCGTCGGGCCCTTCGCCGGCCGGCTCGCCCCGACGCTCGGCTACCGGGCCGTCCTGCGCGTCGGTCTCGTCGGCAGCATCGTCGCCACCGTCCTGATGGCGGTCGTCGGGGTGCACTCGCTGCCGGTGCTCGTCACCGCCACCGTGCTGATCGGCATCACCTACGCCGGCATCGCGAACATCATCCTCAACGGCCTGGGCATCGTGCTGTCCCCGGACTCGAACCCCGGCTTCCTGCCCGGGCTCAACGCCGGCGCGTTCAACCTCGGCGCCGGTGTCAGCTTCGCCGTGCTGCCGGCACTGCAGATCGCGCTCGGGGTCGGCGGTTCCTCGGGCACCGCCGGGTACTCCGGTGGCATGCTGCTCGGTGCCGCGATCACGACCGCCGCCCTGGCGACCTCGTTCCTCATCCCCCGACCGGAGTCCGCCGAGACCGGTACCGCCCACCCCGGTTCCGCGCAGCCCGGTACCGCCGACCCGCAGAAGGAGACCGTCCGATGACCGACACGATCGTGATCGTCGGGTCGCTGAACGCGGACCTCGTCGTCCGCACCGAGCGCTTCCCGCAGCCGGGCGAGACCCTGCACGGGTCCGACCTGGCCACCCTGCCCGGCGGCAAGTCCGCCAACCAGGCCGTCGCGGCCGGGAGGCTCGGGGGCACCGTCCGCATGGTCGGTGCGGTCGGCGACGACGGCAACGGCACGCTGCTCCGCGACTCCGTCGCGGCCTCCGGTGCGGACACCACCCACGTCGTCGTCCGGCCCGACACCGCCACCGGCACCGCCGTCATCACCGTCGACGGCCGCGGCGAGAACACCATCGTCATCTCCGGCGGCGCCAACGCCACGTTCTCACCCGCGGACCTGCCCGCCGACGTCTTCCACGACGCCGCCGTCCTCGGACTCTGCCTCGAGGTCCCGATGGACGCGGTGCTCGCCGCCGCCCGGGCCGCACACGCCGCCGGGGTGACCGTGCTGACGAACCTGTCCCCGTTCGGCGCCGTCCCGCCGGAGCTCCTCGAGCTGACCGACGTCCTGCTCGTCAACGAGCACGAGGCCGCCGCGCTCGGCGACCACGGGGTACAGCGCTCGATCGTCACCCGCGGCGGCGACGGCTCGGTCGTGCACGACGGGGACGCTCAGCCGGTCGAGGTCCCCGCCGTGCCCGTGGACGCGGTCGACACCACGGGGTGCGGGGACGCCTTCATGGGGGCGGTCGCACTGCGGCTCGCCGCGGGGGACTCGCTGGTCGAGGCTGCGCGCTTCGCCGCCGGGGTCGGCGCGTACGCGGCGACCGGCGCCGGCGCACAGGCGTCCTACCCGACCACCGCCCAGCTGGAGGCGTTCCTCGGGACGTGATCCGGGCCTCCCGCCCGACCACTAGCGTGGGCGCATGCGCGTCGGAGTCCTCGACATCGGTTCGAACACCGGTCACCTGCTCGTCGTCGACGCCCACGGCGGTGCGGCGCCGCTGCCCGCGTCGTCGTTCAAGCGGCCGCTGCGGCTCGCCGAGCACCTGGACGACCAGGGCGCGGTGACGCCGGTCGGCATCGACGCGCTGACCGACTTCGTGGCGGAGTCCGTCCGCGTCGCCGAGGACCGCGGCTGCGAGGACATGCTCGGGTTCGCGACCTCGGCCGTCCGTGACGCCGTGAACTCCGAAGCGGTCCTGGCGCACGTGCGGGAGCAGACCGGGGTCGAGCTCGCCGTCCTCTCCGGGTCGGACGAGGCCCGGCTGACCTTCCTGGCCGTGCGCCGCTGGTTCGGCTGGTCCGCCGGACGGCTGGCCGTGTTCGACATCGGCGGCGGCTCGCTCGAGATCGCCGGCGGCGCGGACGAAGCACCCGACGTCGCCTGGTCGATGCCGATCGGCGCCGCACGACTCGCCCGCACGTACTTCGCCGCCGGCACCCCCAGCCCCGAGGAGCTGCGCCGGGTCCGGCACGAGGTCCGCGTCGAGATCGCCCGCGAAGCCGGACGGCTGCTGCGGTCCGGAGCGCCGGACCGTGCCGTCGCCACCTCGAAGACGTTCCGCTCCATCGCCCGGATCTGCGGCGCAGCGCCGTCGGCCGCGGGGCCGCTCGTGCCGCGGGTGCTCGACGGGGTGGCGCTCCGCGACCGGCTGCCGTCGCTGCTGACCATGTCGGTCGACGAGCTCGGCACGCTGCCGGGGGTCTCGCCGAGCCGGGCGCACCAGGTCGTGCCGGGGGCGCTCGTCGCCGAGGCGTGCCTGGACATCTTCGACCTGCCGGCGCTGGAGATCTGCCCGTGGGCGCTCCGCGAGGGCGTGATCCTCGAGCGGCTGGACCAGCTGTCGGTCCTCGGCTGACCCTTCGCAGAACGCAACCTCGGCGCTCCTGCGCGACGGTACTGCGTTGCGTGTCGTCGGCGACGTTGCGTCTTGCGAGGTGTCCGGTCCTGAACAAGTCCTCGTGCCACGTCGACCACCGTCCCAGAACGGTGCACCACGATCGATCGACAGCCCAGTTACCGAGAGGACCACGATGACCGGACTCGCCCCCACCACCACCCTGCTCGCCACCGTCGACGGACCCGACGGCAGCACCTACGAGGTCCGGCACGCGGTGTTCCCGCCCGGGTCCACGACCGGGTGGCACCGGCACGACGCCCGCCAGACGGGTCTCGTCGTCCGGGGGGAACTGACGCACGCCAGCCCGGAGGCGACGCACACCGTCGGCCCCGGTCGAGCGCTCGTCGAGGACCCGCACGTCGTCCACGAGGGTCGGGCCACCGGCACGGACGACACCGAGTTGCTGTACGTCGCGCACCGCCTGCCCGGCACGGAGCTCGCGACGCCCACCGAGCCGCCGGCCACCGTCGGGCCGGTGCGCAGCGCACTCGTCTCCGTGCCCCTCGGTCTGCCCGTGTTCGTGCACGCGCTGCGCTACACCGCCATGTACGGGCCGAAGCCGTTCGCGGAGGCGCTGCTGGTCTACCGCGACAACGGCACGTACACGATCCTCTCGCCGGGAGAGGACCACCACGGCTGCTACGTCTCCGCCACAGCCATTGACGCGGTCACCCCGCCCCGCCACGTGGCCTTCATGTCGTGGCCGTCCTCGGACTGGGGCAGCAACGTCGCCGCGCACACCCTGACCTTCGCGGCGGACACCGGCGCGTTCACGCAGGAGCTCCGGCTGCCCGGGGACGCGGTTCCCCGAGCGCAGCACGGGTTCGCCGCACCGGTCGCGGGCCAGGAGTCGATCGACGTCACCGCGGGCTGGACTGCCCTGCGGCAGACCCACGACGCCACGTTCGCCGGGCTCGCTGCGCGCGCCGCCGCCTCCGGCACGGCGAGCTGACCCGCCACCCCGCGAAACGCACCCCGCGAAACGCAACGTCGGCGCCTCCTCGCAGCGGTATCCCGTTGCGGGCAGCCGCCGACGTTGCGTTTTGCGATCAGGGGCGGCGGGGGCGGCGGGGCGGGGCCAGCAACCAGGGGCGGATCAGCGTCGTCACGAACGGCAGCACCCAGAACGTCATGATCGGCGTGAGCACCAGCGTCGTGACGAGCACCCGGGGCAGCGCCGCCAGGTGCGCGAAGGACGGCAGCAGCCAGCCGACCAGGACCGTGAAGACCAGGTTGACGGGGAAGAACCCGAGCCAGATGCTCACCGCCTGCTTCCACCGCGGCGGGGCGCTCGAGGCCGGGGCGTCCTGCGGGACGTCGAACCACCCCTCGATGCCGGTCCGCTTCTCGACGCGGGACTCCACGACCATGTCCCGTCCCAGGTCGAGCCACCGCAGCCGGTCGTCAGAGTTCTCCCACGTGGACAGGGAGTCGTGGTCGGCGAAACGGTAGAGCATGTGCCACTCGCGAGACCGCGCGGTGGAGCGGACCCACCCGGATCCGAGGAACCCGGGGTAGCGGTTGGCGAGGTTCACGCCGGACTGCACCCAGCGGGTGACCTCGGGGATCCGTTCGGGTTCGACCAGGCGGGTGATGGACACGGTCACGGGTGGGCCGGCGATCTCGGGTGACGATTGCAAGCTGAACGGCTCTTGTGGAGTCATCCGACAAGTGTCGCGCTCCACGTGTTACACGCGCATGACGACCGGACTGCGAGCGCAACGGCAACCGGGACGGGAGGCCGTCAGCTCGCCTTCTTCTTAGCGGGAGCGCGCTTCGCCGCCGGCTCCTTCGCCGCGGGTTCCTTCTTCGCGGGTTCCTTCTTCGCCGGTGCCTTCTTCGCGGGCGCCTTCGCTGCCGCAGTCCGCTTCGCTGCCGGGTTCCGGTCGCCGGAACCATCCGCGTCATCGCCCGAGCCGTCCGAGTCCTCATGGGAGCCGGCCGCGCGCGATCGCGAGCTTCCCGAGGAACGCGACCCCGAGCCTCCCGACCGGGACCCACCGCCACGGTTCTTGTCGACCGACGCGCGCAGGGCGGCCATCAGGTCGATGACGTCGCCGCCCGCATCGTCGTCGTCCGACGATGCCTGCTCGCCGAACGTCTCGGCGGTGTCGACGTCGTCGCCCGCCTCGAGCTTGGCGTCGATGAGCTGCTGCAGCTCCTCCTGGTACTCGTCCGTGTAGCGGTCCGGGTCGAAGTCGGTGGACATGCTCTCGACCAGCGAGGACGACATCTTCAGTTCGTTCGCGCTGACCTTCACGGACGTGTCCAGCGCCGCGAAGTCGGCGGGCCGGACCTCGTCACCCCACAGCAGCCCCTGCAGCAGCAGCACATCGTCGTGCACGCGGAGCACCCCGAGCCGGGTCTTCTGCCGCAGGGTGAACTGCACGATCGCCAGCCGGTCGGTCTGCTCGAGCGTCCTCCGGAGCAGCACGTACGCCTTCGGGGAGCGGGAGTCCGGCTCCAGGTAGTACGTCTTCTCGAACATCATCGGGTCGACCTGGTCGACGGGGACGAACTCCAGGACCTCGATCTCGTGCGACTGCTCCTGCGGCAGCTGCTTGAAGTCGTCGGGCGTCAGGACGACCGTCTTCTCACCGTCGTCGTACGCGCGCTGGATGTCGCCGTACTCGACCTCGTGCCCGAGCTCGCAGACCCGCTTGTAGCGGATGCGGGCCTTGTCCTCGTCGTGGATCTGGTGCAGGGAGACGTCGTGCGTCTCGGTCGCCGCGTAGACCTTGATGGGCACGTTGACGAGCCCGAACGCGATGGAGCCCTTCCAGATCGACCTCATCCGCTCATGATGCTCGCACGCGCGCGAGGCGACCCCCAGTTCTGAGCAGACCGGCAGGTGCGGTGCGGAGCAGACGGGCGTATCGTCCCGCTCCATGACGGGGGAACGCAGTGCGACGGTGACGACGGGGGACCGACTTTACGCAGCCGGGTGGGCGCAGCTCGCGTTCGGCGCGGCGGTCGGGCTGGCGATCGGAGTCGGGGCGGGCCTGACGGCCGACAGGCCCTTCGCCTGGGTGACGGTCGTCGTCATCGGCGTGGCGCTCGCCGTGGTCATCCCCGTGGCCGTGCTGCGCGCGTGGTGGGCTCGTGGCGGCCGGACCACTCTCCTCGAGACGCGAGCCTGGGTCCGGTCCGGCCGCGTGCCGGACGAGGTCCCCGACACCGTGTGGCGTCCGCGGGTCCGCCAGCTGCTCGGCGACTCCTCACGGCAGCTGTTCGGCGCTTGGGCCGCCGCGGTGGTCGCGTGCCTGTGGGCCGCCCTCGCGATCTCCGGGGAGACACGCGACTGGGCGTTCGCCGCGGTGTGGGCAGTCCTGGCGGGGTTCCAGTTCGTGCAGGTGCGCAGGGTGCGCCCGGCGGCACGACGCCTGCTCGACGCACCGGCGCGCGTGGTCGCGTCCGTCTGACGTCGGCCGGTCCTCTCCTGCACAGCCGGGAGGCCCGCCCCGCGTTCTCCACGGACCGCGCCGCTCCTGGGTCGCCGGTCCGGCTCCGCGAGCACGATGGGCCCATGAGCCAGCTCGACAAGCAGGACCCACGTGACCAGTACGCGCGGCCGCCGTTCCCCGCGCAGACGCAGCAGGGATCCGGACGGGCGGCGGACCTCGACCCGCCGGCCGACCACGGTGAGACGTCGTACCAGGGCACCGGCCGGATGCGCGGCTACCGAGTCCTGGTCACCGGGGCGGACTCCGGCATCGGTCGGGCCGCCGCGATCGCGATGGCGAAGGAAGGGGCCGACGTCGCCCTGAACGCCCTGCCGGAAGAACTCGACGACCTCACCGAGGTCCGTGACGTCATCGCCGACGTGGGACGGAAGGCGGTCATGCTGCCGGGTGACCTGACGGACGAGTCGTTCTGCACCGAACTCGTCCGCACCGCCGTCGACCTGCTCGGTGGACTCGACGCCCTGGTCCTGGTCGCCGGACACCAGAAGGTGCACGCCGACATCACCGAGCAGAGCACCGACGACTTCGACCACACCATGAAGGTCAACCTGTACTCGTTGTTCTGGCTGACCCGTGCCGCGGTCCCGCACCTGGCCCCGGGCAGTGCGATCGTCACCACGAGCTCGGTGTCGGCGTACGAGCCGCAGGACCGGATGATCGACTACGCCGCCACGAAGGCCGCCATCATCACGTACACGAACGGGCTCGCACGGCAGCTCGCGCCGAGGGGCATCCGGGCGAACACCGTGGTCCCCGGCCCGGTGTGGACCCCGCTGCAGCCGATCAGCTACCCCGGTGACGAGATCGCCGCGTACGGACAGGACACCCCGTTCGGCCGACCGGCGCAGCCCGTCGAACTCGCCAGCGCCTACGTCCACCTGGCCGGACCCGAGTCGTCCTACACGTCGGGCACCACCCTCACGGTCGGCGGTGCCACGGGGGTCGCGTTGTGAGCCCGGTCGCGAAGAAGACCACCGTGCAGGTGGGGGACCGGCGGCTGGCGCTGACGAACCTCGACAAGGTGCTCTACCCGGAGACCGGCACGACCAAGGGGCAGGTGGTCGCCTACTACGAGCGGATCGCCCCGTGGATGATCCCGCACGTCACCGGCCGCCCGATGACCCGGAAGCGGTGGGCGAACGGCGTCGACGGCAAGGTCTTCTTCGAGAAGAACCTGCCCGACTCCGCACCCGAGTGGATCCGGCACCACACCATCCACCACGAGCACCACGACGTCGAGTACCCGGTCGTCGACGACCTGCCGACCCTGGTGTGGATGGCGCAGCAGGCGTCGCTCGAGCTGCACGTGCCGCAGTGGCGGTTCGGCCCGCGTGGTGGACACCAGGACCCGGATCGGCTCGTGCTCGACCTGGACCCCGGGGACGGCGTCGGGCTGCCCGAGTGCGTCGAGGTGGCGCTCGCGGCCCGCGCGGTGCTGCAGGGCATGGGGCTCGAGCCGTACCCGGTGACGTCCGGGTCGAAGGGCATCCACCTGTACACGGCCCTCGACGGCACGGCGACGGCGCAGCAGGTGTCCGAGGTCGCCCACGAGCTGGCCGGAGCGCTCGAACAGGACATGCCGGACCTGGTGCTGTCGTCGATGAGCCGGGCCGAGCGAGCCGGCAAGGTGTTCGTCGACTGGTCGCAGAACAACGGCAACAAGACGACCATCGCGCCGTACTCGCTGCGTGGTCGATCGCACCCGACGGTCGCGGCACCCCGGACCTGGCAAGAACTGACCGAGCCCGGGTTGACGCAGCTGAGCCTCGACCAGGTCCTCGAGCGCATGCCGGACCTCGGTGACCTGCTGCACCCGGTCGCCGCGGCCTCGCTCGGCGTCGGGCGTGCGGACTCCGGGCACTGGGACGGCGCCCGGACCGCGGCGGTGAACGAGCGGGAGCGCCAGGAACGACAGGAGCAGCAGGACCGCCTGACGACCTACCGCGCCAAGCGCGACGCGACGAAGACCCCGGAGCCGGTCCCGCAGGGCTCCCCGACGGTCCGGACCGACGGCACGCCGACCTTCGTCGTCCAGGAGCACCACGCCACCCGCAACCACTACGACTTCCGCCTGGAGCACGACGGCGTCCTGGTCAGCTGGGCGCTGCCGAAGGGCGAACCGACCGACCCCGGGGCGAACCACCTGGCCGTCCACACCGAGGACCACCCGCTGGAGTACGGCGGCTTCGAGGGGATCATCCCCGCGGGCGAGTACGGCGGCGGCACCGTGACGATCTGGGACGACGGCACCTACGAGCTCGAGAAGTGGCGCGAGGACGAAGAGGTCATCGTCACCCTGCACGGGCGGACGAACGGCGTGCGGCGGCTCGCGCTCCTGCACACCCGCGGACACGGCCGCGGTCGGTCCGGGGACGAGAAGAGCTGGCTCGTCCACCGCACGAAGGACCAGCCCGCCACGGACGGCGACGCACCCGGCCCCGGGCGTCCCGCTGCCGCACGGATCGAGCGGGCGGCGGAGTCGGACACCGCGCCGGACCACCGCCGGACGATGCAGGCGTCCGTGCAGAAGGGTGCTCCCGCCCTCGACCTCGAGCACTGGGCGTTCGAGATGAAGTGGGACGGCGTCCGCGCCCTCGCCACCGTCCGCGACGGCACGGTCCGGCTGCGCAGCCGCAACGGCAACGACCTCACCGACCAGTACCCGGAGCTGCAGGAGCTCGCCGAGCACGCCGGAGTCGACGGGGTGTTCGACGGTGAGATCGTCGCGCTCGACGAGCACGGACGGCCGTCGTTCCAGCTGCTGCAGAACCGGATGGGCGTCACGAAGCCGCGAGAGGTCAGCGCTGCCCAGGCCACGACACCCGTGCACCTGCTGCTGTTCGACGTGCTCGAAGCCGACGGTCACGAACTCACCCGGCTCGGGTACACCGCACGACGGGAAGCCCTGCGGACGGTCGTCGAACCCGGCGGCGCGATCGACGTCCCGCCCGAGTTCGACGGTGACCTCGACGGCGCGATGACCGAGTCCCGGAAGCGCCGGCTGGAAGGCGTCGTGGCGAAGAAGCGGTCCTCCCGGTACGTCGAGGGGCGCCGCTCCGAGTCCTGGCTCAAGCTCAAGCACCACGCGACGCAAGAGGTCGTCGTCGGCGGCTGGAAGCCCGGAGCGGGTCGGCGTGCGGGCGGGATCGGGTCCCTGCTGCTCGGGATCCCCGGCGACGACGGCCTGGTCTACGTCGGCAAGGTCGGCACCGGGTTCCGCGACCGGGACCTCGACGAGATCGGGGCGGTGCTCGACGACCTCGAGCAGGACGCCCCGCCGTTCGTCGACGTGCCCCGGCCGGACGCCCGCGACGCGCACTGGGTCCGACCCGAACGGGTGGGCGAGGTCGAGTTCGCCGAGTGGACGGGCGACGGGCGACTCCGGCAGCCCTCGTGGCGTGGCTGGCGATCCGACAAGGACCCCGGTGACGTCGTGCGCGAGTGAGACGGCGTCCTCGCCCACTCCGGAATCCGCATGCGTGAGCATGGGGTCCGCCGGGGGCGAACTTCCGTCCCCCGTTGCCGTGGTCCTCGGGGGACGTTTGCGGCGGCGTCCTGGGCCGGGCAGGGGCTGGCTGTTACGTTCCTCGGGACGGAAGGACGCGACATGGACGCGAGCAAGTACCTCCCGCCGTTCACCCGGGGGCAGCGCGGAGACACGACCGCAGATCAGCGGGACGACCAGGACGGCACGACGGGATCAGGTCTCGACGGCCGGTCGGGCGGCCGCCGGCTGGTGGATGCGGGCGGCGAGCACGAGGCGACCTACGCCGACTTCCTCGGCGACCAGGTCGACGACCGACAGCAGTCGACAGACCCGAGCAGCTGACAGACCCGAGCACCTGAGCGACCCGAGCAGTCGACAGACCCGAGCAGCTGACCGACCCGGGTCGATGACGGGCTCAGGCCGCGGGCGCGGGACCGTCCGCGGCAGCCGAACCGGACTCGAGCGGCAGGTCCTCCTCGGCGGCAGCACGCTCGTCCGCGTGCCCGGCGTCCGCCGCGGCCGCCTTCGCCTCGTCGATGGCCTCCTGCGAAGCCTGCAGTGCGTCGTCGTTGCCGGGGTGTGCCTGATCAGTCATGGCCGCCACGCTACGCGGAGGTCGCTGGATCGGCTCGGCGGGCGCCGCGGGCTGTGTCGGTCCGCGGTCCGTCGTAGTCCACGGCGGAGGTCGGCGCCACCGAGGTCGGCATCGCGGGCGCCGGTGTGCCGCCGTGCGCATCGGCCGCGTCGAGCACCGCACGGGTCGCGGCAGCCGCCACGCGCAGCGCCTCGGCGAGGGGCATCGCCCGGAGTGCCGGTGTCCGCACCGCGACACCCCAGGGCTCGTCGAACCCCAGGCCGCGGACGGTCCGGATGAACCCCGGCAGGTCCCACGCCCCGGTGCCGGGCAGGTAGCGCCCGTTCCGCGACTCGTCCGCCAGGGTCATCCCGTTCGGGGTGTGCAGCAGTCCGTCGCTGAGTTCCACCGCGGCGAGGGTGGACGGCACGACCCCCTGCCCGATCGAGCCCAGGGTCGAGCCACCGCGGAGGGCGTGCATGGCGTCGAGGAGCAGCCGACCGTTCGGGTGCCCGGCTGCGACGAAGCGGGAGGCCCGCTCGACGGTCGCCAGGTTCGACCACGGCTCCGGATGCAGGACGAGCCGCGCCCCGACGCCCTCGGCCTGGACGGCGAGGCGGTCCCACGCCTCGGCCATCACGGGCAGCGGTGCGGCCGGGACCGAGTGGTCGGCGCGGACGACGACCTGTCCGGCACGGAGGGTCGCGGCGGCTTCCAGGAGCACCCCGCGGTCGGCGTCGTGCTCGGCGTCGGCGGCCCACCAGTGGCCGAGCGTCCCGACCTGGACCCAGACCACGCCGGCGTCGTCGAGCATCCGCCGGAGCACGCCGAACCCGAGGGTGGCGCGGACCTCGAGCAGGTCGTCGAGTGCCAGGCCGAGCCCGGCGAACCCGGCACGGCCCACGGCGCTGATGCGCTCGCCGACGGCCCCGTCCCCGGCCCACGTCGACGACGTGGCGAGCAGGTCGTGTTCCTCCACCGGACCACCTCCATGATCCGGACGTGCTCGACTGCGTCGTTGCAGCTGCCGCACACCCTGTCTGCGGACGACTGCCGGGCCCGGGCCCCTTCCCCGTGCACCACGCAGCGTCAGGGCCGGTTCTACGCCCGGTCGCTCGGAACGCTCCCAGCCCGACGGGTCAGACGATCCGCGTCTCGACGGTGCCGACGCCGGCGATCGTCCCGCGCAGCACCGAGCCGCGGGACACGGGTCCGACGCCGTCCGGGGTGCCGGTGAACAGCAGGTCCCCGGCCTCCAGACGGACGGCCCGGGACAGCGCGGCGATGGTCTCGGCGACGGACCAGACCTGGTCGGCGAGGTCCCCGGACTGCCGCAGTTCCCCGTCGACGTGCAGCGTGATGCCGCCGGTGGTCGGATCGACGCCGGCAGCCGGGACGATCGTGCCGATCGGTGCGGAGTGGTCGAACCCCTTGGCGAGGTCCCACGGCCGCCCGAGGCGCTTGGCCTCGGCCTGCAGGTCACGCCGGGTCAGGTCGATGCCGACCGCGTAGCCCCAGACCAGGTCGAGGGCGTCGGCCACGGCGACGTCCTGTCCGCCGGCACGGAGCGCGACGACGAGTTCGACCTCGTGCTCCAGCTGCGTGGTCAGCGTCGGGTACGGGGTGTCGCGTCCGTCGGTGACGACCGCGTCGGCGGGCTTGCCGAAGAAGAAGGGCGGCTCACGGTCGGGGTCGTGCCCCATCTCGCGCGCGTGCGCAGCGTAGTTGCGGCCGACGCAGTGGATGCGCCGGACCGGGAACCGGCCGCCGTCGGTCGTGGCGACGGACGGGAGGCTCGGGGCCGGGACGACGAGGTCGCTCACGCGTCCAGGGTGGCCGGTTGCGCCGGCTGCGACGGCTCGGCCGACTGCGCCGGGAAGACGAACCGGTTCATCGCCCAGTACCGGAAGCCCATCGCGATGAGCGTGCCGATCACGGGGCCGCTGATGAAGTCCGCCAGTTCCTGCCCGGCGAGCGAGACGTTCGGCACCTCGAGCCCGAGGACGTACCGGGAGATCCAGAGCGGTGCGGAGTTCAGCGCGACGCCGATCAGGCTGACGATCAGGAAGAGCAGCAGCTCGTGTCCGGTGTGCAGTTCACCGCGGTCGCCGAACGACCACTTCTTGTTGAGGAAGTAGGAGAACACCGTCGCGACGATGATGCCGATCGACAGGGCGGTGACCGGGTGCTGCGGGATGACGAAGAACTTCAACCCGTAGTTGATGCCCATCGTGATGACGAAGCCCAGGCCACCCACGACCAGGAACCGGAGCGCCGGGTGTTCGACGAGCGACCGGACGGAGAACGACTGCACCGGCCAACCCTAGACCCGGGTCGCCGGGAACCCGCTGACCGGCACGCCTTCCGGACCGGCAGTCCGCTCAGCCGGACGGTCAGGCACCGGGGGCCGCACCCTCGGTCTCGCCGTGCCCGGGGTCGCCGCCCGTGCCGCCGTCGGACGACTCGTCCTGCGGCCACCCGGTGAACGCCCACCCGGCGACCGCCCGGTGGTCTTCGCCGTTCGTGTAGGCGAAGGTCCGGGCTGCGGCGCGGGCGTCGGTGAGGGTCGCGAGCAGGTCGGCGAACCGGTCGGAGCCGTCCGCGACACGGGTGAGGGCGTCGTGGGCCAGGGCGTAGCGGTCCATCTCGTTGCGGATGAGCATGTCGAACGGCGACGTGGTGGTGCCCTGCTCGAGGAACCCGTGCACGTGCAGGTCGTCGTGCCCGTGCCGGCGGTAGGTCAGCTGGTGCACGAGCGTCGGGTACCCGTGGAAGGCGAACACCGCGGGGGTGCCGGGCAGGAACAGCTCGTCGTAGCGGTCGTCGCTGATCGGGTGCTCGTGCTTCCGCGGGTCGCCGATGGCGAGCAGGTCGACCACGTTCACGACGCGGACGCCGACGTCGGGGGCGTGCTTCCGGATGATGTCCGCGGCGGCGACGGTCTCGACGGTCGGGACGTCGCCGGCGCTGACGAGCACGACGTCGACGCGGCCGACCTCCTGCTCGGTGCCGGCCCAGTCCCAGGTCCCGACGCCGGCGTCGGCGTGCGCGACGGCGTCCTCGAGCGACAGGAACACCGGCTCGGGGTGCTTGCCGGCGACGATCACCTCGATGCGGTCCGTGGTCTCCAGGGCGTGCGCGGCGACGGCGAGCAGCGTGTTGGCGTCGGCGGGCAGCTTGATGCGGACGAGGTCCTGCTGCTTGGACGCGACGACGTCCAGGAACCCGGGGTCCTGGTGCGAGAAGCCGTTGTGGTCCTGGCGCCAGACGTGCGACGACAGCAGGATCGTCAGGTTCGACACCGGTGCGCGCCAGTCGATGGCGGTCGAGGACTCGAGCCACTTGGCGTACTGGCCGACCATCGAGTCGATGATGTGGGCGAACGCCTCGTACGTGTTGAGGACGCCGTGGCGACCGCTCAGCACGTAGCCCTCGAGCATGCCCTCGAGCAGGTGTTCGGAGAGCACCTCGATGACCCGCCCGCGTGCGGACAGGTGCTCGTCGCCCTCGGCCCGTCGGGCACGCCAGACGCGGTTCGTGACGTCGAAGACCGCGTCGAGCTTGTTCGAGATCGTCTCGTCGGGGCCGAACAGCCGGAAGTCCTGCGGGTTGCGCTGGATGAGTTCGGCCATCCAGGGGCCGAGCGTGCCGGTGGCCGAGGCGTCCTCGCCCGCGGGCACCCCGAACCGCTCCAGGGCGGGGCGGTCGAGCGCGGTGCGGATGCGGCCGCCGTTCGCGTGCGGGGTGGCGCTCATCCGGGTGTCGCCGGTGGGCCGGATGGTGTCGAGGATGCCGATCGGGCGGGCGTCCTCGTCGAACAGCTCCTCCGGACGGTAGGAGCGCATCCACTCCTCGAGCTGCCTGCGGTGGCCCTCGTCCTCGCGCACGTTCGGCAGCGGGACCTGGTGGGCGCGGAAGGTGCCCTCGACCTGCTGGCCGTCGACGACCTTCGGCCCGGTCCAGCCCTTGGGGGTGCGCAGGACGATCATCGGCCAGCGCGGGCGGAGGTCGGCCGCGCCGGCCATCTCACCGGCGGCGGCACGGGCGGCCTGCGCGCGGGCGGCGGCCTGGATGTCGTCGATGGTCGCCAGGGCACGGCGGAGTGCCCCGTCGAACAGGGCGTGCACGGCGAAGGGGTCGTGGTCGACACGGCCGGAGTCGACCACGATCGGCTCGTACCCCAGGCCGCGGAAGTACGAGTGCAGGTCCTCGTCCGGGATGCGCGCGAGGACCGTCGGGTTCGCGATCTTCCAGCCGTTGAGGTTGAGGATCGGCAGCACCGCCCCGTCCGACACCGGGTCGAGGAACGTGTGCGCCTGCCACGAGGCGGCGAGCGGTCCGGTCTCGGCCTCACCGTCCCCGACGACGCACGCGACGACGAGGTCCGGGTTGTCGAGGGCTGCACCGTAGGCGTGGGCGAGGGAGTAGCCGAGCTCGCCGCCCTCGTTGATCGACCCGGGGGTCTGCGGGGCCGCGTGCGAGGGGATGCCGCCGGGGAACGAGAACTGCCGGAAGAAGCGCTGCAGTCCGGCGGTGTCCGGCGTGATGTCGGGGTAGAGCTCGTTCCAGGTGCCCTCGAGCCAGGCGTTGGCGTTCATCGCGGGGCCGCCGTGCCCGGGGCCGCAGATGTACAGGACGTCGCGGCCGGTCTCGCTGATCACCGCGTTGAGGTGCGCGTACACGAGGTTCAGCGCGGGCGAGGTGCCCCAGTGCCCGAGCAGCCGCGGCTTGATGTCGGCCGGTTCGAGCGGCCGTTCCAGCAGCGGGTCGTCGAGCAGGTAGATCTGCCCGACGGTGAGGTAGTTCGCGGCGCGCCACCAGGCGTCGATCGCGCGGATCCGGTCGGTGGAGGAGTGCGTCGTCGACATGCTCCACAGGCTACGAGGACACCGATCCGGGAAATCCAGGAATCCCTCCAATCCGATCCGGGGACGGCCCCGAATCACTGTCACAAGCCGGGAAACACCCGCAAGCGCTCACCAGCAGCTCACCGCTGGTTCTCCACCCCGTCGCAGGGGTGTGTTCGGCGCGCTGTCACCAACCGCGCCGAGCGCGTTCAAGCAAAGGAATGAAGACATGCGCAAGTCCCTGAAGAACACGATCACCCTCGCCACCGCCGGCGCGATCGTCCTGGGCGGTGCCGGCTTCGGCATCACCGCAGCCAACGCGTCCACCCCGACCGTGCACACCGTCTCCTCCAGCTCCGCGTCGAAGATCCCCGCACCGGTCGCCTCGGTCCCCGAGGTCCTCGGCGGCAACACCTCCGTCGCACTCGACAAGGGCTTCACCGACGCCCTCACCTCGCTGAAGCTGACCCCGGGTGTCTCCGGCAACGCCAAGCTCGCCGACGGCGCCGTGTCGTTCCCGATCACCTCCGGCTCGGTCACCTACTGGAGCCCGGACGGCAAGTACCGCCCCTACGTGCAGGGCCTGCTGAACCACGACGACTCCGGCCTGACCCTCAAGGCCGGCGACACCACCGTCACGCTCGAGAACTTCGTCGTGAACCCGGGCTCCTCGAAGCTCTCCGGTGACGTCCTCGTCAACGGCAAGGTCGCCGTCTCCAACGCCTACCTCTTCTCGCTCCACGGTGGCACGCTCAAGCCGCTGCAGCTCGAGGGCGACAACGCCATCCTCACCGGCACCACCGTGCACATCTCCGACGACGCCGCGAAGCTGCTCAACAGCACCTTCAAGACCGACGCCGTCAAGGGCGGCCTGCTCGTCGGCACCGCCACCATCACCGCCCAGATCAAGTAACACCCACGCGTCACCAGACGCACCAGCACCACGAGAACGCCGCCCCGGCACGACCGGGGCGGCGTTCTCGCGTTCCCGGACCCACCGCCACACGGAGGGGAGGCCGGGCCCACCTCATCCGCGTCGGCGCCACCAGCGGGGTGGTCGGGTCCCGGCCGCCTGCGCGGCCGCAGCCGACGCGGCGGCGGCCGCACGGGCCTCCCGGCGGTCCCGCCACCGCACGACCTCGGCGTCGACGTCCCGCATCGGCGTGACCACCGGCGGCCCACCCATCAGCTGGCGGCGGGCCTCCTTCACCCGGGCGTTGAAGTCCACCAGGACGTCCCGCACGTCCGACTCCACTGAGAGTGCGTCCAGGTGGTCGTCGAGCTCGGCGTCCTCGGTGCGCAGGGCGAGTGCCGGCGGGGCGATCCCGCGGATGTCCTCGCGCTCGATCTTCGACTTGATCCACCAGTCCGGGTCGTGGTCGCCGTCGAGCCCCGGCAGTGGCTTGCCGTGGTACGGGTTGCCCGCGAACACGCCGCGGCGCTCGGCCTCGGCGATCCGCGCCCGGGCGTGCGCGGCGACGTCGGCGGCCTTGAGCAGCTGCCGTTCCTCGCGCTCCGCACGCACCTCGTCGGGGTCGAGCGACCCCCGCTCGACCTCGCTGTCCACGAGCTGCTGGTACCGGTACCGGGCAGCCTTCCGCAGGCGGTCCATCCGGGCGTCGACCTCGTCCATCGTCCGTCCATGATGCCCCGGACACCCGACGACGGCACCCAGCGGCCCCGGACCGCGGGCGGACCCAGCCGCCGGGGGCCATCGTCACCCTCGTGGAATCCCTGCCCCTCTGGTTGCTCGCCGTCGTCTTCGTCGCGGGTGCCGCCGTCATCTGGATCGCCGGCATCCAGCTGTCCAGGACGACCGACGTCCTCGACGCCCGCCTGCACCTCGGCAGCGCACTCGGCGGGCTCATCGTGCTCGCCGTCGCGACGAACCTGCCCGAGATCGCCATCACCGTCAGTGCCGGGCTGTCCGGCTCGATCGAGGTCGCCGCAGGCAACATCCTCGGCGGCATCGCCCTGCAGACCGTCGTCATCGCCGTCCTCGACGCGTTCGGCAAGCGTGGGAAGGGCGTCGAGCCGATCACCTACCGTGCCGCGTCGCTGACCCTGGTGCTCGAAGCGGTCGTCGTCGTCGCCGTGCTCGCCGTCGTCATCGCCGGCAGCCAGCTCCCGCCGGACCTGGTCGTCGCCCGGCTGACCCCGGACGTGGTGCTCATCGCCCTGATCTGGGTGGTCGGGCTCTTCCTGGTGCAGCGCGCCAGCAAGGGGCTGCCGTGGCACGAGAGCGGCCACGCACCCGACGCCAGCCCGCACGCCTCCGGGCACCGGACCCGCAAGCAGGACACCACGCCGATGAGCACCCGGAAGGCGGTGGTCGTCTTCGCGGTGTCGGCCCTCGCGACCCTCGTCGCCGGTGTCGTGCTCGAACGCGCCGGGGACGCCGCGTCGAGTCAGATCGGGCTGTCCGGCGTGCTCTTCGGGGCGACCGTCCTGGCCCTGGCGACGAGCCTGCCGGAGATCTCCACGGGCCTCCAGGCCGTCAAGCAGGGCGACGACAACCTGGCGGTCTCCGACATCTTCGGCGGCAACGCCTTCCTGCCGGTGCTGTTCCTCGTCGCCACGGTGCTGTCCGGCAAAGCGGTGCTGCCGCAGGCGAACGCCAGCGACGTGTACCTGACCGCCCTCGCGGCACTGCTGACCGTCGTCTACGCGGTGGGACTCGTGTTCCGGCCGCGGCGACGGATCATCGGGATGGGCGTCGACTCGTTCGTCGTCGTCGTGATGTACCTGGTCGGCGTCGCCGGACTGGTCGCGATCACGCTGGCGTGACGCTCACTCGTCGGCGGCGACCTCCTCGATCGTCAGCGCTGCCTGGATGAGCGCCAGGTGCGACAGCCCCTGCGGGATGTTGCCCATGAACTCGCCGCCCTCGCTGATCATCTCGCTGAACAGCCCGACCTCGTTCGCCTGGTCGACCATCTCGTCCATCAGGTGCCGGGCGTCGTCGTGGCGACCGACGCAGGCCATCGCGGCCGCGAGCCAGAACGAGCACGCGACGAACGGGGACTCCTCGTCCTCGATGCCCGAGTAGCGGTAGACGAGCGGGCCGCGCTGCAGCTGCTCCTCGACGGCCCGGATCGTCGACTCCATCCGGGGTCCACGGTCGAACGCCGACATGGCGTGCAGCAGGATCGAGGTGTCCAGGGCGTCGGACCCCGGGTACATGACGTAGTACCCACGCTCCTCGTCCCAGCCGTTCTCGCTGACCCACTGCTCGATGAGCTCGCGGTTCTCGATCCACTTGTCGCGGGGGCCGTCGATCATGCCGGCCTCGTGCAGTTCCGCGGCGGCGTCGAGTGCCTGCCAGCAGCCGATCTTGCTCGACACGTAGTGCTGGGTGTCCTCGAGCTCCCACATGCCGGAGTCCGCCTCCTCCCAGCGGTGGCAGGCGTCGTCGGCCAGGTCCTGCAGGACCCGTGCGGTCTTCCGGTCCAGGACGTTGCCGGCGCGGACGTACTGCCGCATGATCTCGAAGACGTCGCCCCAGACGCCGAGCTGCAGCTGGTTGCCCGCCCGGTTGCCGACCGTGACCGGGCCGATGCCCTGCCAGCCGGGGACGTCGCGCTCCTCGACCGTGTCGGTCTTCGAGCCGTCGAGCCGGTAGAAGATCGGCATCGTCTCGTCGTGGTCGGCGATGGTCCGCATCATCCACGAGACCGCCGCGTGGGTCTCCTCGCGCAGGCCGAAGCGGGTCAGCGCGTGCACCGTGTAGGACAGGTCGCGCACCCAGGCGAAGCGGTAGTCCCAGTTCTTGCCGCCGGTCCGGTCCTCCGGCAGGCTCGTGGTCGGCGCCGCCGCGATCGCGCCGGTGGGCGAGTAGATGAGCAGCTTCAGCGCGAGGGCGCTCCGCTGCACCGCCTCGGCCCAGGGCCCGTCGTACGAGAACTCCGACGACCACTGCGACCAGTTCTCGATGGTGCGGTCGATGCCCGCCATCGTGCGCTCCGGTTCGGGCATGAAGATCGGTTCGTCGTGCGTGCCGACGATCGTCAGGATGTGCTTCGAGCCCTCGGTGGTCTCGAAGCGGCCGGAGAACCGGGGGCCGTCGTCGTGCACCGGCGCGAAGCCCTGCTCGACGATCGCGATCGTGACCCCGTCGATGCCGATCACGGTGCCGTTGGCGGTGTCCAGTCGCTTCGGCTCAGCGGTGTTGAGCAGCGTGCCGGGCACGACCGCCCACTCCATCTCGACCGAACCGCGGACGCCCTGCACGCAGCGGCCGATCTCGGCCCAGGGCAGACGACCGGCGACACCGGTGACCATCGCGTCCGTCACGGTGACCTGGCCGGACGGGGTGGTCCACGTGGTGACCAGCACGTTCGTGCCGGGCAGGTACTGCCGCTCGACCTCGGCGCCGCCGTCCGCGGGGCGGAGGGCGATGTGTCCGCCGTGCTCGGCGTCGACGATGCTCGCGAAGACCGGGGGTGAGTCCATGCCCGGGATCGGGAGCCAGTCGATGCGGCCGTCGCGCGCGATCAGCGCCACCGTCCGACCGTCGCCGATCGCGCCGTAGGAGCGGAGCGGGACGTACCCGTCGGTCCGCTCCTCGTTCTCGGTGGCGTCGGGGGTGTCCCGTGTCCGTTCGGTCATGACCCCATCGTGCCCGTACCGGCTCGGTGTGCCGCGTACCGGACGTACCCCGGGCGCTGCGGTTGCGCCGGGCGCCACCGCCGCGCTACGGTGCTCGGTTCTGCCCGGACGGGCGGACCGTCGTCACGACGTCGTCCGACAGGGACCCACCATGCAGAAGATCACCAACCGACTCCTCTCCTGGGCGTCGATGCTCGAGGAACAGACCGAGCAGCAGGCCCGCACCACGTCCAGGATGCCCTTCGTGTTCCCGCACCTCGCGCTGATGCCCGACGCACACCTCGGGCTCGGCGCGACCGTCGGGTCCGTCATCCCCACTCTCGGCGCGGTCATGCCCGCGGCCGTCGGCGTCGACATCGGCTGCGGGATGATCGCCGTCCGCACGCAGTTCTCGCGCTCCGACCTGCCCGCGGACCTGCGGCCGCTCCGCGAGGCGATCGAAGGGGCGATCCCGCTGTCCGCCGGCGCCGCGAACCAGACCGTCGTCGCCACCGCGGCACCGCGGATCGCGGAACTCGAGGCGCTGGCCGTCGACGCCGGCTTCGACCCGGCGGAGGTGCTCGCCGGCTGGCGGAACCAGCTCGGCACGCTCGGGTCCGGCAACCACTTCATCGAGGTCTCGCTCGACGAGGCGGACCGGGTCTGGCTGTTCCTGCACTCCGGGTCCCGCGGCATCGGCAACCGGATCGCGCAGCGGCACATCGCGGTGGCGAAGCAGGCGATGGAGCGGTGGTGGATCGAGCTGCCGGATCCCGACCTCGCCTACCTGGTCGAGGGCACACCCGAGTTCGACCGGTACATCGCGGAACTCGGGTGGGCGCAGCACTTCGCCCTGCTCAACCGCGAGGAGATGATGGACCGCGTCGTCCAGCAGCTCGCGGGCGTCGTCGACACCGAGGTGCAGGAACTCGAGCGCATCAACTGCCACCACAACTTCACGCAGCGTGAGACGCACTGGGGCAGGTCGGTCTGGGTGTCCCGGAAGGGTGCGATCCAGGCGGCGACCGGGCAGCCCGGGCTGATCCCGGGGTCGATGGGCACGGCGTCGTACGTCGTCGAGGGGCGGGGGAACAAGCCGTCGCTCGAGTCGTCGCCGCACGGTGCGGGGCGCTCGTACTCCCGGTCGGCGGCACGACGGACGTTCACGCACGAGCAGCTTCGCGAGGCGATGGCCGGCATCGAGTACCGGGACACCGACGCGTTCCTGGACGAGATCCCGGCGGCCTACAAGCCGATCGACCAGGTGATGGCGGACGCGGCCGACCTCGTCACGGTGCGGCACACGCTGCGGCAGATCGTGAACGTCAAGGGGGACTGACCCGCGTGGGCAGACGGACGGGAGGCCCGTGGCGGAGTCCGCCACGGGCCTCCCGTCCGTCGGCCCCGTCGCGACCGCGTCAGGACACCGGGACGGCGTACCAGCTGGTCTGGTAGGCGACCCCGAAGAGCGTCGGCGTGACGCGCTTGCCGAACCGGATGGCGTAGCCGTCGTTCTCTGGCCCGACGAGGGTGGCGGTGAAGTCACCGCGCGCGTCGGTCTTGCCGGCGGCCTTCCAGCCGGAGCCGGCCGCGATCTCGATGTCCTTGTTCGGGAGGGTCGTGTGCCCCGAGACGACGTAGACGCCGTCGCGGTGGATGCTCGACGTGATCGTCAGCGTGTTGCCGGTGAAGACGTGGCCGCCGGGGCCCAGGTCACCGGACGTGCTCGCGGTGGACGACGCGCTCGAGGTCGGCGCGGCCGGGGCGGCGTTCGCGGGGATCGACCCGACGAGCGGGGCGCCGAGCGCGAGCACGAGGCCGGCGGCCGCGACGAGGGAGGTGGACTTCTTGGTCATGGGAGGTGCTTCCTGTGGTGACGGAACGGTGTGGGTGGAGGGCGGGCGGCTCAGTACTCGACGACGTAGAAGACGCGGTAGGCCGTCCGGTCGCCCTGGTCGTTCGTGGACGACAGGCGGTACTCCGCGTAGCCGGCGTCCTCCGGCACGGTGAACGTGAACTGCGCCTTGTCGAGCTGCCCTTCCATGTGGAACGAGGCGACCTCGTTCCAGGCGCCTTCGCCGTCGAGACGCTGCTCGACGTGGGCGGTCTGCTCGGCCCAGCTGGTGTTGTAGAGCTCCGCGGTCCGCGTCGCCGCGTGGCCGTCGAAGCCGAAGAAGTCCGCGGGCGAACCGTCGTCGAAGGTCGTCTCGTCGGGCCGCTCGCCGTCGACCGAGCGGACGCCCGGGCCGTAGAAGGGGATCGTCGGCGAGGCCGAGACGGACGAGGGGGTGGTCGTGGCCGCGGCGTTCGCCGGGACCGAGGCGACGAGCGGGGCGCCGAGGGCCAGAGCGAGGCCGGCTGCGGCCGCGAGGGTGGTGCGCTTCTGCATGATGCTCCTGGGGAGAGGGTCGAGTCCGTCCGGTCTGACGGCGGTCCCGCAAGGATGGGCGACCCGACTGAACACATGTCGAATGTGATATGCAAGCAGGTGCTCGGACAGGAGCGTCGCGACCGGGCAAGCTCGCAGGGGTGACCGACACCGCCCAGGACGCAGCCCGAGAGACCGGACGACAGGCGCGCCGTGTCGCCGACAGCCGCTGGTTCGAGACCACGGCCCGCGCGGGCTTCGTCGGGACGGGGGTCGTGCACCTGCTCATCGGCTACCTCGCGGTCCTGCTCGGCATCGGCACGGCCGCGGCCGGCAGCGGTGCCCAGGGATCGCAGTCCGGCGACACCGACCAGTCCGGCGCGCTCGCACAGATCGCCTCCGTCCCCGGTGGAGTGGTGCTGCTCTGGGCGGTCGCGATCGGCACCGCCGCGCTGACCCTCCGCCTGGTCGTCGAGGCCGTCGTCGGCGGCCGGACCGACGACGCCCGCGCCTGGCTCGCCCGCGCGAAGAACGCCGGCAAGGCCGTCGTGTACGGCGCCATCGCGTACTCGTCCGCCAGCTACGCCCTCGGCGCCGGGAAGAGCTCGACCGGGTCGAGTCGCAGCGCCGCCGCGACCGCACTGGCCACGCCCGGCGGTGTCGTGCTCCTGCTGCTCGTCGCCGCCGTCGCGATCGCCATCGGGGTCGGACTCGTCGTCATCGGCGTGCGCGGCTCGTGGAAGAAGCACCTCCGCCCGCAGCCGGAGTCCGTCCGGCGCACCGTGGCCGTGCTCGCGACGCTCGGCTACGTCGCGAAGGGCATCGCGGTCGTCATCGTCGGCGTGCTCATCGCCGTCGCCGGGTTCCGCAGCGACCCGGAGCAGGCGACCGGGCTCGACGGGGCCTTCGACGCCCTCCGGTCGATGCCGGGCGGGCCGGTCGTGCTCGTCGTGGTCGGACTCGGGTTCGCGGCCTTCGGGCTGTACAGCTTCGTGCGGGCCCGGTACGCGCGGATCTGACCCCGGCGCGCGGCGTGCGCGAAGGATCCCGACGAGCGCCTGATCGCGCAGAAGGGATGGTGGCGGCCTGCGTCACCCCGGCGATGCGAAGATGCATCGTCGCGTCGGCGACACGCCCGATGAGTCGTCACGCCACGCGCGACGCCCCCACCGAAGACGAGGAAGCATGCCCGCGACGGACGAAGCCCGGGAGCAGCCCGGACTCCTGGCCGGCCGGTACCGGCTCGAGCGGGTCATCGGCCAGGGCGGCATGTCCGTCGTGCACCACGCGTGGGACGAGTCCCTGGACCGACCGGTCGCCGTGAAGCTCTTCCACCCCGGCATCGTCGACATCGCCCGCCAGGAGGCCGAGCAGGGCGTCCTGGCGGCGCTCGACCACCACAACCTCGTCAGTCTGCTGGACGCCGGGGTCGTCGAGGACCGGCACGGGGCACTGCAGCGCTTCATCGTGATGGCACTCGTGCACGGCCAGGACCTCGAGGAGCGGCTGACACTCGGCCCCCTCGCCTCGCGGCACATCGCCGAGATCGGCTACGACATGGCCGAGGCGCTCGACTACATCCACGCCCAGGGCGTCGTGCACCGGGACATCAAGCCGTCGAACATCCTGCTCGTCGACTACGGCAACGGCTCCGACCGCGCCCGCGCACGGCTCACCGACTTCGGGATCGCCCTGGCCGCCGGCGTCGAGCGGCTCACGGCGGACGGCGTCACGACCGGCACGGCCGCCTACCTCAGCCCCGAGCAGGCGCGCGGCGCCGAGGTCGGCCCGGCGAGCGACGTCTACGCGCTCGGCCTGGTGCTGCTGCAGTGCTTCACCCGGCGACGCGAGTTCCCCGGGTCGCTGGTCGAGTCGGCGCTCGCCCGGCTGTCCCGCGACCCCGTCGTGCCCGAGCCGCTGCCGGAGCACTGGAAGCACGCGCTCGCCGCGATGACCGCGCAGGACCCGCACGCCCGTCCGGTGGGCGCCGAGCTGGTCGCGCTGCTCCGGCACGTCGTCATCACCGACTCCGCGGGGGAGGCCCCACCCGCCGACACGACGTCGGCCGGCGTCGCGCACGGGGCCGGGTCCGACACCGTCGGGGCGACCACGTCGTCGGCCGCAGCCGGTCCCGCCACCGGTGGGGGAGCCTCCCGTCCGGACCCGAGCGCGTCGCGACCCGCGACCCTGGACGTCCTGCCCGAGGAGGCGCTGCAGCGGACCACGAAGATGGCCGCGCGCCTGTTCGACGCCCCGATCGCCCTCATCGAGGTGCTCGACGAGGACCGCGAGTGGTCGCAGTCGTACGTCGCCGACGGCGTCGACAAGTCCGCCCGGAGCATCACCTTCCGCAACGGGTTCGCCCCCGTCCCGGTACCGGTCGTGATCCCGGACGGGTCCACGCACCCCGACATGCGGAACAGCCCGCTCGTCACCGGGCCGCTCGGCATCCGGTTCTACGTCAGCGTCCCCCTGGTCCGGCACGACGGCGCCACCGTCGGCACGCTCGCCGTGCTCGACTCCCGACCCCGCACCGCCGACGAGGCCGACATGGCCAACCTCCGCGACCTCGCCGCGCTCGCCGTGACCCAGCTCGAACTGCGGCAGGAGTCGCTCCGCACCACCAGCGACTCGGTGCCCGTCGTGCGGACCGGGCAGGGCGCCCACGCGGCACCGGTGACCGCGGCACCGGAGAGCGCGGCACCGCTGACCGACAGCCGCGCCGCCGCCGGACCCGAACACGCCGTCTGAGCCCGCACCCGGCACCCTCCCCGGGGACGCGTGACTAGCGTGTGGGGCGTGGACATGGACGACGACGCACCCCGGACCGACGAGCGGACCGCTGACGACTACCTGACCGGCGAACGGCTGCCCGTCGGCGGTGTCCCGGACCCGAGCGGTGGCGAGCAGGGCGACGCCGCCGTGGACGCGGACGAGGCGACCCCGGTCGCACCGGACATCACCTACGACGAGCAGCTCTACCCGGCCCGCCCGCGTCGACTGCGGCCCCGCGCGAACCTGCGCGGCGGCAGCCTGCAGCGTCGGTTCTCGGACCCGCGCGCCGCGAACGGCGAGAACCCGGCGTACATCGAGTGGCTCGTCCGCCAGTCGATGCTCAAGGACGCGGACGTCCTCAGCCGCCAGCTCTCCGGCACGCCGGCCATGTGGCGCAACCCCTACGCCCGACCGGACGCCCGCCGTGCGGTGTCGACCTCGGACGTGTGGTTCACCGCGTACCCGATCTCGCTCATCACCCGCGACGGGGAGTCCTTCCTGACGGCGCTCGCCGACCCGCAGCTGTGGTCCGCGTTCGAGCGCATCGGCATCAACGGCGTGCACACCGGACCGGTCAAGCGGGCCGGCGGCATCCGCGGCTGGCAGGAGACCCCGAGCGTCGACGGCCACTTCGACCGGATCGGGACCCAGATCGACCCGACGTTCGGCGACGAGGAGACGTTCCAGCGGATGACCGACGTCGCCGAGGAGCACGGCGGCAGCATCATCGACGACATCGTGCCGGGCCACACCGGCAAGGGCGCCGACTTCCGCCTGGCCGAGATGGCGTTCAAGGACTACCCCGGGATCTACCACATGGTCGAGATCCCGCCGGAGGAGTGGTACCTGCTCCCCACCGTGCCCGAGCACCGCGACTCCGTGAACCTCGACGCGGCGACCGAGTCCGCGCTCGCCGACCGGGGCTACATCATCGGTGAGCTGCAGCGCGTGATCTTCCACCAGCCCGGCGTCAAGGAGACCAACTGGAGCGTCACCGCGCCCGTCGTCGGCGTCGACGGCACCACCCGGCGCTGGGTGTACCTGCACTACTTCAAGGAGGGGCAGCCCTCGGTCAACTGGCTCGACCCGACCTTCGCCGGCATGCGCCTGGTGATCGGCGACGCCCTGCACTCGCTCGGCGACCTCGGCACGAGCGCACTCCGGCTCGACGCGAACGGCTTCCTCGGCGTCGAGAAGAGTGCCGAGGGCGCCCCCGGCTGGTCCGAGGGCCACCCGCTCTCGCACGCGGCGAACCACGTCATCGCGGGCATGGTCCGGAAGGTCGGCGGCTTCACGTTCCAGGAGCTCAACCTGACGATCGAGGACATCCGCGACACCGGTGCCGTCGGTGCCGACCTGTCGTACGACTTCATCAACCGTCCCGCGTACCACCACGCCCTGGCCACCGGGGACACCGAGTTCCTCCGCCTGACGCTCCGCACCTCGCTCGAGCTCGGGGTCGAGCCGGTCAGCCTGGTGCACGGCATGCAGAACCACGACGAGCTCACCTACGAGCTCGTGCACTGGGCGACGCTGCACCAGGACGACCTGTACACGTTCCACGGCGAGGAGACCCGCGGTGGGGCGCTCGCCGAACGGATCCGCGCCGACCTCACGGCGGCGCTGACCGGTGACGCGGCGGACTACAACCTGGTCTTCACCACGAACGGCATCGCCTGCACGACGGCGTCGCTGATCGCGGCGACGCAGGGACACACCACCCTCGACGACATCGCCGACGAGCACGTGCCGCAGATCCGCGACGCCCACCTGCTGCTCGCCGCGTTCAACGCCTGGCAGCCCGGCGTCTTCGCGATGTCCGGCTGGGACCTGCTCGGGTCGCTGACCGTGCCGCGCGAGCTCGTCACGGACCTCATCGCCGAGGGGGACACCCGGTGGATCGAGCGCGGCGCGCACGACCTGCTCGGCGTCGCCCCGGAGACCGAGCGCTCGGCCTCCGGCATGCCCCGGGCCCGTTCGCTCTACGGCCCGCTGCCGGAACAGCTCGCGTCGCCCGACTCGTTCGCGTCCCGCCTGGGCGAACTCCTGCGCGTCCGCACCGAGTACGGCATCGCCTCGGCCCGCCAGGTCGACGTCCCCGAGGTCGCGCACCGCGGGATGCTCGTGATGGTGCACGAACTCGAGTCGACCGACGAGACGGGCGAGCCGGTCGTGCAGATCACCGTGCTCAACATGACCGACACCCCGCTCGACGGCACGATCCGGTCCGAGTCCCTGCCGCACGGCGCCACGGTCGTGGACGCCACGGACCACAGCGAGCTCGGCACCGTCGACGACCTGTGCAGCTTCCCGCTGCGCATCGACGCGTACGGCTCGCGGTTCCTGGTGCTCCGCCGGGACGTCGAACCGGAGGCGTGAGCCGGTGAGCGAGCGCGCCACCGCCGGCTCGGCCCGGGTGTTCAGCGACGTGCGGGCGACCCTCGCCGAGAGCATCGTCTGGGACCCGGCGCAGGGGGTCGGCCGCTGGGTCGACATCCCGAACGGCACGCTCACCACCGCGGACGACGACGGCCAGGTGCTGCAGACCACGCAGCTCGACCCGCCGCTGCCGTCGTTCCAGCCGCGCGTCGGCGGGGGCTTCGTCGCCGCCCAGGACGACACCGTGGTGCTGACGGACGCCGGCGGACACGTCGAACGCGAACTGGCGAGCGTCGTGCACGCCAACGACGAGATGCGCTTCAACGAGGGCAAGTGCGACCCGTTCGGCCGGTTCCTGGTCGGCAGCATGGACCCGACGGACGGTCCGCCGGCCGGTGCGCTCTACGCGTTCTCGGGCGACGGCTCGGTGGCGGTCCTGCGGAGCGGGTTCGGCACCACCAACGGCATGGAGTGGAACGACGACGGCTCCGAGATGTACGTGACGGACACCGACACGAACACGATCTACCGGGCCGGGTACGGTCCGGACGGGGTGCTCGGGGACCTCGAGCCGTTCATCGAGGGTGCCGCGCACGACGGCCTGGTGCGCGACGACGAGGGCTGCTTCTGGGGCGCGATCTACGGCGAGAGCAAGGTCGAGCGGTACGGACCGGACGGCACGCACCTCGAGACGGTGGAGATCCCGGCGCCGAACGTGACCTCGGTGGCGTTCGGCGGCACGGACATGTCCCTGCTGCTCGTCGGCACGGCTCGCGAGGGTCTGACCGAGGACCAGCTCCGGCGCTCCCCGCACTCCGGCTCGGTGTTCGCGGTGCCGACCCGGGTGCACGGCCGCCCGGCGTTCCCCTTCGCCGGCTGAGGACCCTGCCGCCTCCCGACGCGCGCCGCCCCCGGACGCTCGGACGTCCGCGGTAGCCTGGGCGACCGCCAGCCACCGCCAGCGACTGCGAGGAGCGCCCATGAACGACGAGCACCACCAGGGGCAGCGCGTCCCGGCCGGCGCACCCGACCCGGCCGCCGAGCTCGCCCGGGCCGAGGACGCCGACGTCCAGGTGCAGGTCGACCGCATCGCCGTCGACCACACCTACGTGCGCGTCAGCTCGATCGGGGAACCGGGCGAGCGTGCGTTCGTGCTGGTCGCGGGGCTCGGCATCGCGTCGACGTACTACGAGCGGCTGGCCCCGCACCTCAACGAGAACGGCCCGGTGCACGCCCTCGACCTGCCCGGTTTCGCCGGCGTCCCGCGGTTCCGCGGTGGCGTGTCCATCGAGCGGTACGCCGACGCGGTCGAGAAGGTCATCGACGACCTGCGACTGCAGGACCCGGTGCTGATCGGGCACTCGATGGGGACCCAGGTCGTCGTCGAGGTCGCCGCCCGCCGCCCGGACCTCTCCGACGTGGTGCTCATCAGCCCGGTCCTCGACCCGTCGGCTCGGTCGATCCCGACCGCGGCACTCCGCTTCCTCCGGTCGGCCGTGCACGAACCCGCCGCCGTCCGCTGGCACGCGATCACCGCCTACGCACTCTGCGGGTGGCACTGGTTCCGCAAGGTCCTGCCGAAGATGATCGCCTACCCGATCGAGGACCGCGTCGCCGACGTCCGGGCGCACACCCTGGTCGTCCGCGGGGAGCACGACGCACTCGTCCCGCGCGCCTGGGTCCGGCAGCTCGCCCGTGCGCTGCCGTACGGCGTCCTCCGCGAGGTCGTGGGCGGCGCGCACTCGGTCATGCACGCGCAGGCGGACGCGGTCGCGCAGCTCGCCGTCGCCCACGTCGACGGCCGCCTGCCGGACCGGGGCGTCTCGTCGCTGCAGCGGGTCCGCGACGACTCCACCGCGACGGACCTGGACCGGCTCGGTGCGACGGACCGTTGGCTCGTCGTGAAGTCGCGGTTCATGGAGCTGTTCGGCATGGCGACGGGCGACGACGAGCAGCTCGAGGCCGCGAAGTCCGCCCACGCCGTGGCGATGGCGGACCACGACGGCATCCCGGTCGACCCGCGCGAGCGCGACGAGGTCGTCGAGACGGTCGCGCCGGAGCGCGACGGCGATCGACGCCCGTTCTGACTCGCATCCTGCCGGGGCTCGGCGCGCCCTGGTCCGGACGGACGGGAGGCCCGTGACCGGTTCCGCAGAACCGGTCACGGCCCTCCAGGCAGTCCCGACCGCCGGGCCGACGGCCGACGCCGCTCAGTCCGCGGTGATCAGACCGGGCAGCGCGTCGGGCGTCAGCGCGTGCGCCTCGGCGAGGACCTTGCGGGCCTCGTCGGTCTTGCCGGACACGTTCCAGAGCAGCACGCCGGCGACCAGGTCGTCGTCGTCCAGGTGGTAGACGACGCCGGTGACGTTCGGTTCGGCCCAGTCCTCGACGGTGCGGAGCGACGAGGAGACGACGCCGACGGCCTCGTACCCCAGGTCGAAGACGTTCGAGTAGAACATCGGCGTGTGGTCGTAGGTCTCGCCGGCGCCGGCCAGGTTGCGGCCGGCCTGGCGTCCCTGCTGCTGGGCGTTGTCGACGTGCTCGACGCGGCGCGTGCCGAGCAGCCGGTCCGGGTAGGACGCGACGTCACCGGCGGCGAAGACGGCGGGGTCGTCGGTGACGAGCGTCGACGACACCGTGATGCCGTCGTCGACCGCCAGGCCGGCGTCCTCGGCGAGCTGGGTGGCCGGCTCGATGCCCAGGCCGGCCACGGCGGCGTCCGCCGTGATCGTCGAGCCGTCGTCGAGCGTCAGCGTGACGCCGTCCGCGGTCTCCTCGCCGGACTCCACGCGGCGACCGGTCCGGACCTGCACCCCGGCATCGACGAAGCGCTGCTGGAACGCGGCGGCGAGACCGGCGGGGAACATGTGCCCGCCGAGGACGTCGTCGGGCGTGACCAGCGTCACGCGGGCACCGTTCTGGACGAGGCCAGCCGCGACCTCGGTGCCGATGTAGCTGCCGCCGACGACGACCACGTGCGCGTTCGCGTCGGCGTGCCGACGGAGCGTGCGGTAGTCGGCCGCGCTGCGGTAGCTGAGCACCCGGTCGGACGGCGCGAGCCCGGGCAGGTCACGCGGGTGGCCGCCGGTGGCCAGGAGCAGTCGCTCGTAGCCGACGACGGCGCCGTCGTCGGTCGTGACGGTCTTGGCCTGGCGGTCGATCGAGACGACCCGGGTGCCGAGGACGAACGTCGCCCCGGTCTCCTCGGTGTGCAGGTCGACCTTGTCGTCCCAGCTGAAGTCCGGGTCGGTCCAGAGCTTCTTGGACAGGGCCGGACGGGCGTACGGGCGGTCGACGTCCTCGCTGATGACCCCGATCGAACCGTCGGGGTCGAGCTCGCGGATGCCGCGGGCAGCGGAGTCGGCGACCATCCCGCCGCCGACGATGAGGTATCGGTGGTCGGTCATGGTTTCCTCCGTCAGATGGTGGCGACCGAGCCGGAGTCGACCCGGTAGTTCGAGCCGTTCACGAAGCTGGCGAGTTCCGAGCAGAGGAACGCGACGACGTTCGCGACCTCTTCCGGCTCACCGCGTCGCTTGAGTTCCATGTAGGGGCGCTGCTCGTCGAGGAAGCTCGTGATCGCCTCGTCGAACGAGGTGCCGAGCTGCTTCGACCGCTTGTCCATCATCGCGTCGGTCATCGGGGTGTGGATGAACGCGGGGGAGACCGTGTTCACCAGCAGCCCCTCCTTCGCGTACGAGCGCGACAGGCCCTTCGCGAACGAGAGCACCCCGGCCTTCGCGGCGCAGTAGGGCAGTTCGTCGTCGTACGGCTGCGAGGCGTCCTCGGACACCAGGTAGACGATCCGACCCCAGCCGCCGTTCCGCAGGTCCGCGATGAACTCGCGGGTGATGCGGACCGGGCCCATCAGGTCGACGTCGAGCGTCTCCTGCCAGCCGGCCTCGTCGATCTCGTGGAACATGCCCTGGGCGCCCGTGACGCCCGAGGACTGCACCAGGATGTCGATCTCACCGACGGCCTCCCGCACCTTCTCGTGCAGGGCGGCGAGGCTCTCGGCGCTGCGGACGTCGGCCGCGAAGGCGTGCAGCTTGCCGATCGGCGCCTCGAGCTGGTCGGCGCTGGTGTCGAGACGGCTCTGGTCGAGGTCGGTGACGACCACGGTGGCACCCTCGGCGAGGAGGATGCGCGCCGTGTTCCAGCCGATGCCGGAGTCACCACCGAAGACGAGCGCGGTCTTGCCCTGGATCCCGAGGTCCACGTGCGACCCGCGGCTCAGGAGTGGGCGGACGCTTCGGCGGTCGCCGGGCTGGTCGCGGCGGCGAGCGGCGTGCGGGGCGTGCGGTTCTCGGCGGACACCATCCAGGCGAGCTGCTCGAGACGCTCGATGAAGCCGTGGAGCAGGTCCGCGGTCGTCGGGTCCTCGTCGTCGACCTCGTCGTGCACGTCGCGCATGGTGCCGGTGGCCTGGTACAGGCGGAGGGTCACCAGGTCGATGGCGTCGTGCGTGGCGACCTCGCCCTCGGGGAACGCGTCGAGGTGGCTGGTCGCGGCGACCGTCGCCGAGCGGCCGTCCGGCACGGCGTAGAGCGCACGCATGCGCTCCGCGGTGTCGTCGGCGAACTCTCGGGCGGCGTCGACGATCTCGTCGAGCTGCAGGTGGAGGTCGCGGAAGTTGGTGCCGAGGATGTTCCAGTGGGCCTGCTTGCCCTGCAGGTGCAGGTCGATCAGGTCGACGAGGACCTTCTGCATGTTGGCGGCGAGCTTGTCCGATGCGTGCATGACGACTCCTTCTTCGCGGGACTGGCCCGTGACGGGCCGGACCTCTTACTGGCCTGACCCTTCCGGTCTACGCGCTCGGCGGTGCGGCGTTCCCAGTGGGTGTCGAGGAAGCGTCCCCCGGGCGCGGAGGTCGGTCCGTCAGCCGGCGACGACGGGCGGGTCGACCTGGTCGACGGCGACGCGCATCTGCTCGAGGAACACGGCGACGACCCGGGCGTCGGGCGCCGACAGGCCCTCGGCGATCTGCATCATGCGGCGGTGCATGGTGCCGAGCGTGGCCCGGACCTCGGCGTCGGTCTCCACGGTCGGCACGATGACCAGCCCGCGGCGGTCGGTCGGGTGCGGCTCACGACGGACGTGGCCGCTCTTCGCCAGGCGGTCGACCAGGATCGTCGTCGAGGCCGACGAGATCCGGAGGTACGCCGCCAGGTCCTTCGGGCTGACCGATCGCCCGGCGCGCTGCGCCTGCAGCAGGTGGCGGACGGCCAGCAGGTCGGTCTCGCCCATCCCCATCGAGTCGCGGGTGCGGCGACGCATCGCCGTCTCGGAGGCGCGGTAGCGACGCAGGGCGTGCAACACGGCGACACCACGCCGGGTGGCGTCGTCGTCCGGGTACCAGGAGCCGGACGGCTCCGCGAGGTCCTGCGTCGTCATCCGACGATGGTAATCCGTCCGGTACCGGGGCTGTCGAGCGGTCTGGTCACTCCGCGCAGTCCCGTGGGGACGACGGACGGGAGGCGCCCCACCCGCTGGTGGCGCGCCTCCCGTCCGTCATCGGCCGGGTCGTGTCGGTTCGGGCCCGACGCGACGGCGGGTGTCGCTACGCGGCGACGGGCGTCGCTACGCGGCGACTGGCTCGGCAGCGGCGTCGGCGAGCGCGGTCAGGGCGCCGCGGACGAGGCCGACGACCTCTTCGTCCTCGCGCGGGTGCTTCTCGGCGAAGCGGACCACGGACTGCGGGATCGCGACCTTGACGTCCTCCAGGACCTTCGCACCCGCGATGCCGGCGGCCTTGCGGGCGTCGTCGTGTGCCCAGACGCCGCCGTACTGGCCGAACGCCGAACCGATGACGGCGAGCGGCTTGCCGGAGAGCGGCGACGCACCGAACGGACGGGAGGCCCAGTCGAGCGCGTTCTTCAGCACGGCCGGCATCGTGCCGTTGTACTCGGGGGTGACGAGCAGGACGCCGTCGGCGTCGGCGAGGGCCTGGCGGAACGCGACCGCGGCCTCCGGCGGGGTGTCGCCGTCGATGTCCTCGTTGTAGAAGGGCAGGTCCACGATGCCGTCGAAGACCGAGAGCTCGATGCCCTCCGGTGCGTGCTGGGCGGCGGCTTCGGTGAGCTGGCGGTTGATGGATCCGGCGCGGAGACTGCCCACGAGGGCGATGATCTGGGTCATGGCGTTCCTTCCTGACAGTGATGGTTTCAGCGACAACCAATCGCTCGGGCGTCGGATTCCCCCGCCGACGAGGCGGGCGTGTCACGGGCCTCCCGGCATGCGGAGCAGGCGTCGGTAGTGTCGGCCAGGTGACCCCCAGACACACGCCGAGCGACACGCCCCGCACCCCCGACCCGAACTGGTGGCGGCAGGCCGTCGTCTACCAGGTCTACCCGCGCAGCTTCGCGGACTCCGACGCGGACGGCATCGGCGACATCGCCGGTGTCACCAGCCGGGTGCCGTACCTGTCCGAGCTCGGTGTCGACGCGATCTGGCTGTCGCCGTTCTACCCCTCGCCCCTCGCCGACGGCGGGTACGACGTCGCCGACTACCGGGACGTCGACCCCAAGCTCGGATCGCTCGACCGGATCGACGAGCTCATCCACGCCGCACACGAGCACGACCTGCGCGTCGTCGTCGACCTGGTGCCGAACCACACGTCGGACCAGCACGAGTGGTTCCGCGCCGCGCTCGCCGCGGCCCCCGGTTCGCCGGAGCGCGCCCGGTACGTCTTCCGCGAGGGTTCCGGGCCCGACGGAGCGCAGCCGCCCAGCGACTGGGTGTCGAACTTCGGTGGCAGCGCCTGGACCCGGGTGCCGGACGGCCAGTGGTACCTGCACCTGTTCGCGCCGGAGCAGCCCGACCTGGACTGGACGAACCCGGAGGTCCACCAGGACTTCGAGCACACCCTGCGCTTCTGGTCGGACCGCGGTGTCGACGGGTTCCGCGTGGACGTCGCGCACGGGCTCGCGAAGGACCTGTCGGAGCCGTACCGCCCCTCGAACGAGCAGGACCTGCCGCTCGACGGCTCGGACCCGCTGTACGACCGCGACGAGGTGCACGAGATCTTCGCCGCCTGGCGGAAGGTGCTCGACAGCTACTCGCCGCCCCGCGCCGCGATCGCCGAGGCCTGGGCGCCGGCACCCCGCCGGGTCCTCTACGCACGGCCCACCGAGCTCGGGCAGGCGTTCAACTTCGACCTGCTCGAGGCGCCGTTCGACGCCACCGCGTTCCGCACCCTCATCGCGCAGAACCTCGACGGCGCACAGGCCTCCGGCGGATCGAGCACCTGGGTGCTGTCGAACCACGACGTCGTCCGGCACGCCACCCGGTACGGCCTGCCGGACGGCACCGACACCGACGAGTGGCTGATGACCGACGGACAGACCCCGCCGCTCGACCGCGAGGGCGGCCTCCGACGCGCGCGGGCGGCGACCCTGCTCGTCCTCGCGCTGCCGGGCTCGTCGTACGTCTACCAGGGTGAGGAACTCGGGCTGCACGAGGCCCCCGCGATCCCGCACGACCAGCTGCAGGACCCGAAGTGGCTCCGCACCGGGCACACGGTCAAGGGCCGGGACGGCTGCCGCGTGCCGATCCCGTGGACCGAGTCCGGGCCGTCGTTCGGCTTCGGTGACGCCGCGCCGCACCTGCCGCAGCCGTCGGACTTCGGCGCGTCGAGCGTCGAGGCCGAGGACCGCGTGCCCGGTTCCACGCTGTCGTTCTACCGCGAGGCACTGTCCGCCCGTCGGCGCCTGCAGCAGGGCGAGGAGCTCGAGTGGATCCAGACGGCGTCGCCCGAGGTGGTCGCGTTCGCGCGGCACGACGGATGGCGGTCGTACACGAACTTCGGTGCCGGGTCGGTCCCGATGCCCGAGGGGGCGGTCGTCGTGACGTCGGCACCGTTGCCGGACGGGGAGCTGCCGGGGTACACGACGGTCTGGGTGGCGTAGCCGCTCGGCACGGCGGCCCGGGGCGTCCTGCCCCGGGCCGTCCTGCGTCTGGCCGTTCTGCCCTTGGTCGTCCTGCACAGTCTGGAGGCTCGGGGCATCGCTCCACAGGTCGGCGTCGTCGGCCTCCACGTGCGTGGCCCGGTCGCCACCATCGTGGCATGACACATGACAGCAAGCGCACCGGTCCACCGCCCGTCTCGACCCGCCCCGCCCCTCCTGGCCGGCGCGGGCTCCGGCGGTGGGCCGCCGGTGCCGCGGTCGCCGTCGTCCTGGCCACGGCGACCCCGCTCGGCGCCGACGGGCCCGCCGCCGCGGACGACCTCGGCTTCCCGTTCTCGACCGGGTTCGCCACCGCCGACGGCGGCACCCTGAGCGGTGACGCGCACATCGTCGGCGGTCGGCTCCGGCTGACGGACGCCGTCAACAACGCGGCCGGCGCGTGGGCGATGGACGACGCGTTCCCGTCCGACCGCGGGCTCGACATCGAGTTCGACTACGCGATGTACACGCCGGACGACAACGGGGCGGACGGCCTGCTCCTGTCACTGTCGGACGGTTCCGTCGCACCCGGGGTCGGCGCCTACGGGTCGGCGCTCGGGTACTCGTGTCGCTCCGATCGCAACCAGGGGTCGTCCACCTGCACGCTGCCCGGTCTCCCGGGCGCGTTCGCGGCGGTGGCGCTCGACCAGTACGGCAACTTCTCGCTGCCGTTCAACGACAGCGGCCCCGGGCGCACCCCGGACACCGTGACCGTCCGCGGGTCCGGCAACGGGCTGACCGGGTACCGCTTCGTGCAGCACGCCGTCGTCGGCGGTGGCGTGGCGACCGGCTCACCGACGACACGGAAGGTCCACGTCGTCCTGCAACCCGGGGACGACGGTCTGACCCTCACCGTCCAGCTGTCCTCTGCGGGCGGGGCGCTCCGGACCGTGCTCGACCACGTGCAGCTGCAGGGCCCGGGCCAGGCACCGCTGCCGAAGACCCTGCGCCTGGGCTTCACCGCGGGCACCGGGTCGTTGCGCAGCGCGCACGAGATCGACGCGCTGCGGGTGGCGGCACCCGCGGACCTCCGCATCGAGCACGACCTGCCGCCGGTCGTCGCCGGGGACCGCGTCCGCTACACCGTCACCGCGTCGAACGTCGGCGTCAACGCGTCCGACCCGAGCGCGGTCACGGTCGACGTCCCCGACCAGCTGCGGGACGTGCGGTGGACGTGCAGCGTGCCGGGTCCGTCGACCTGTCGCGAGGCCTCCGGTACCGGCGACGTCGCCACCGCGGTCGGGCTCGAGCGCGGTGCGGCGGCGACGTTCACGATCGAAGGACTGCTCGATCTGGGAGCCTCCGGCCAGATCGACAGCACGGCGCGGATCGACGCCGCACCCGGGTTGTCGGACACGAACCCGGCGGACAACACCTCCCGGGCTGCGGCACCCGTGACCGCGATCGCGCAGGTGAGGACCGGCAAGAGCGTGACCCCCGACCAGGTCGCGCCCGGCGACGAGGTCGAGTACACGATCACGGCACGGAACGCCGGCCCGTCGACCGCGCGGGACGTCGGTGCGGTCGACGACCTGCCGGCGCAGCTCGAGTTCGTGGGCCCCGGTGCTCCGGACGGTGCGGACGGCACGTGCACGGCCGCGGCGCAGCGGGTCACCTGCAGCGGCGGCGGGGACCTGGAGCCCGGGCAGGAGCACGCCTTCCGGTTCCGGGCACGGCTCGACCCGACGTACTCGGGTGACGGCTCGGACGTGGTGAACGTGGCGACGGCGACCTCGCCCACGGACCCCGACGGCGGTGAGGAGTCGCCGGAGGTGCCGATCCAGGTGGTCGACCCTGGTGACCCTGGTGACCCTGGTGACCCTGGAGACCCGGGCGAACCCGGGGACACCGGTGACCCGGGCGACCCCGGCGACCCCGGCGACCCGGGTGGGCCTGGCGAGCCCGGGGACACGGGGGGCACGGACGCGCCGGACGCGACGCCGACTCCGGGTGCCGGTACGGTGCCGGGCGCGGTCCCCGGCCCCGGCGGACCGAGCGACCCGCCCCCGGCGGACACCGGCCCGAGGAACGCCGCACCACCGCGGTCGGGAGCGCTGGCCTACACCGGCGTGCAGGGCCTCGCACTCACCGGGCTCGCCGCGCTCGTGCTGATCGGCACCGGGGCGACCGTGTGGATGCGCCGCCGTCGGACCGCGACCGGAGCGGACCCCGCCGGGGTGCAGCACGGTGACGGAACGGACCGGTACGCCGAGTCCGAGCAGTGCGACGGATCCGGGCAGTGCGACGGGTCGGGCCGGTGCGACGGATCGGGCCAGCTCGCCACATCGGGCCGGCTCGCCACGTCGGGGCGGTGCACCGTGTCGAGTCTGTTCGCCGAGCTGGGCGAGCGACCCGGACCGGGGTAGTCGCCGGGCGGGGTGGGCGGACAGCCCACCCCGCTGGCGGTCCCGCTGCCGGACGGGTGTCCACATCGGCGGCGGTAGGATCGACCGTACGAACCGACAGCCCGAGAGAGGTCCCGTGTCCCACTCCGTGGACGACGCCGCGCAGCGAGCACGGTACTGGCCGGTCCCGGTCCTCCGGGCCGTCCCGGCCGCCGTGATCGCGATGGTGATCACGTTCTCCCCGAACCACTCCGCCGGCTTCGGCCTGGTGCTGTTCGGGGTCTTCGCCCTCGTCGACGGCGCGGCCCTCGCCTGGGGCAGTGCATCCCGGCTCCCCGGTGACGACCGCTCGCGGCGCTCCGGCCTGGTGCAGGCAGTGCTCTCGATCGTCGCCGGTGTCGCCGCACTCGCGTGCACCGGACTCGGGCTCCCGGCCTTCATCACCCTCGTCGTGGCGTTCGCCCTCCTGACCGGCGCACTCGAACTGTCACAGGGTGTGCGGGCCCGCCGGCGCTCGCCGTTCGCCCGAGACTGGACGACGATCGGCGGCCTCACCCTGCTGCTCGCGATCGCGTTCCTCTTGACGCCGCCGGACTACTCGCAGCAGCTCGGCGGGGTGGAGAAGGTGACCGGCACCCTCGACGCGTCGATCGTCCTGGTCGGGCTCCTCGGCGCCTACCTCGCCATCGCGGCGGTCTTCCACCTGATCGCCGGCCTCTCGCACAAGTGGGGAACGGCTGCCCCGGCGGCCACCCCGGACGGAGCACCACACGCATGAGCACCCCCACCCGCCGCGACCGTCTGCGTCCGGCCGAGCTCCTCGGGATCTCCGCGGTGATCGCGGTCGTCGTCGGGCTCGTCGTGCTGATGTCGACACGTGAACTCACGCTCTCGCTGGTCTTCCTCGGCGTCAGCTTCGTGGTGGTGGTCGTGGTGATGGCCATGCTCCAGCTGACCGCGACCTCCGACCAGGACGACAACGACATGCTCGGCGGACACGACACCCCCGGACGAGGAGACGACGACGGCTTCCACTGAGCCCGCGACCCGACGAGCCACGTCGGGGCCGCACCGACCCGAGCAGGGTGACCCGAGCCTCCCGGCTCGGTACCGCCACCGGTACGTGATCCTCGCCGTCTGCTGCATGAGCCTGTTCATCGTCTCGATGGACGCGACCGTGGTGAACGTGGCGCTGCCGTCGATCGGCCGCGAACTGCACAGCACGATCTCCGGGCTGCAGTGGACGATCGACGCCTACACGCTCGTCCTGGCCAGCCTGCTGCTGCTGTCCGGGTCCACCGCGGACCGCATCGGACGACGCACCACGTTCCAGGTCGGCCTCGCGCTGTTCACGGCCGGCTCCCTGCTGTGTTCGCTCGCGCCGAGCGTCGGCTGGCTCGTCGTCTTCCGCATGGTCCAGGCCGTCGGCGGGTCGATGATGAACCCGGTCGCGATGAGCATCATCACGGCGACGTTCGACGACGCCCGGGAGCGGGCCCGCGCGGTCGGCGTCTGGGGTGCCGTCGTCGGCGTCTCGCTGGGTGTCGGGCCGTTGGTCGGCGGCGCGTTGACGGACACCGTCGGCTGGCGGGCGATCTTCCTCATCAACGTCCCGATCGGCATCGCCGCGGTCGTCCTGACGTTCCTGTTCGTCCCGGAGTCCCGCTCGCCGAAGCCCCGGAAGCTCGACCCGCTCGGCCAGGGCATCGTCATCGTCCTGCTCGCGAGCCTGGTCGGCGGGCTCATCGAGGGGCCGCGTCTGGGCTGGGTGTCGCCGGGCGCCCTCGGACTGTTCGTCCTGGCGGCCGCGGCGCTCGTGGCCCTCGTGGTCGTCGAGGGGCGCACCGCCGAACCCCTCATCGACCTCCGGTTCTTCCGGAGCATCCCGTTCTCCTCCGCCGTCGGCACCGCACTCGTGGCGTTCGGCGCGAACGGTGCCTTCCTCTTCCTCAGCGCGCTCTACCTGCAGGAGGTCCGGGGCATGACCCCGTTCCAGGCCGGTCTCTGGACCCTGCCGTCCGCGCTGGTGACCATGCTCGTGTCGCCGATCTCCGGCCGACTCATCGGCACCGTGGGGACACGCGTGCCGCTCGTCCTCGCGGGCATCGGGATCGCGGGGGCCGGTGCGGTCCTGACCACGGTGCAGGCATCGACGCCGATGTGGGTCCTCGTGGCCGCGTTCGTGTTGTTCGGCTTCGGGTTCGGCATGGTGAACGCGCCGATCACGAACACCGCCGTCTCGGGCATGCCCCGAGCGCAGTCCGGTTCCGCTGCCGCCGTCGCCTCCACCAGTCGGCAGACCGGGGTGTCGCTCGGTGTCGCTCTCGCCGGCACCGTCACCGGCGCCAGTGCGGTCGCGACGGTCGGCTCGGGGTTCGCGGTCGCCACGCACCCGATGTGGTGGATCGTCGTCGGCATCGGTGCGGCGATCGTCCTGGTCGGCTTCCTGTCCACCACGGCCGCCGCCCGACGGTCCGTCGAGAGCATCGCCCCGCTGCTCCGCGGCTGACCGGTCGGCCGCGCCCGCAGGGTTGTGCCGGCAGCGTCGCGTGCCCATTGGTGGCGCCGGCAGGGAGACGCCCTCAGCGCCGGGCGGCCACGATCGCCCGGGCCAGCGCCTGCGTCGCCCGGTTCGGCTCCGGGGCACTCCGCATCGCCAGTCCGATCCGGAGCGGTTCGACAGCGTCCTCGAGCTCCAGCACGGCCCCGTCGTGCCGGACGCCGGAGTCCGGCACGACACCGACCCCGATGCCCGCCGACGCGAACCGCACCACGGCCGGCATGTCGTTCATCTCCGCGACCACCCGCCGTCGGATGCCGAGCCGGTCCAGCACACCGTCCAGGATCATCCGGTTGCCGAACCCGTGCGCGGTGTCGACGAACGACTCGTCGGCGAGTTCGGCGAGCGACACCGAGGCACGTCCGGCGAGCGGGTGGTCGGCGGCGACGAACACCCGGAACGGCATCTCGCGGAGGGGCTCGACGACCACCCCGGACGGGATCGTCGGAAGCCCCGTGTACGCGAGGTCGAGCCGACCCGCGACCAGGTCCTGCACGAGCCCGGTGGTGCCGCTCGGCGAGGTCATCAGCTCGACGGCGACCAGGGGGTGGCGCTGCCGGAACCCGCGGAGGACCCCGGTCAGGTCGACGATGTCCATGCTCGTGAAGATGCCCAGCCGCACCCGTCCGCGGAGCTCGGCGTCGGACACCGCAGCCAGGTCGCGCATCCGGTCGAGTGACTCGAGGACGGCACGCGCATGGGGGAGCAGGTCCTCACCGGTGGCGGTCAGGACGAGCCGACGCCCGCCACGCTCGAAGAGCCGCACCCCGAGCGTCCGCTCCAGGCTCGCGATGCCCGCCGACACCGTCGACTGCGCTGCCCAGAGCCGCTCGGCCGCGCGGGTGACGCTGCCCTCG